>NZ_CP022297.1:623583-935375 GCF_017310015.1 Marinobacterium iners | reverse complement strand
ACGCCCAATCGAACGCTCACCCAGTTCGAAAATGCGCCAGGCCAGAAAATACAGTGAAGAGGACATCACCAACGCGGCAAACAGCGCCAGCACCTTTACAATCACCGATCCCAGAAAGCGATCCAGCAGATCGACCACAATGTGGCCCCCGCGCCAGGTCACTACCGGCATGGCCGCAAACACCATCACGGCCAGACCAATCTCGGTCAGCTCTGTACCTCCATGTAACGGGCTGTTGAATACATAACGGCCGACCACGTCAACACAGGTCAGTCCCATTAGAATAAACAGTACAGCAGACGACACCAGTTCAAGAAAAAAGGCCAGCCATTTGGCCGGCCCCTTCTCGTCATAGTGCGTATTCAACCAAGCACCGAATGACATGGATCACTCCTGTTTTTGAGCTTCGTACTCACGTGCGATTTTGCGCATCTCAGCCAGAGCCGCTGCGGCATCAACATCACGGTCGGAAACACTGTCGATCCAGACCTGATCCATGCCGTCAGCCAGCTTGTTGAACTGCTGTACGAATGCAGAAGACTCATCATGCTCAACTACGTTTACACCCTGTTCACGTGCAAAGGCCAGACCATCGATATCGGCCTGTTCCCACGCCTGGCCTGCCAGTACAGACAGTTTTTCACCGGACACGCTCATGATCGCTTCGCGATCTTTCGGGTCCAGATCAGCCAGGAAGTCCGGGTTGATGAACATGGAGAAAGTACCTAGGTACATGCCGCCCGGGATCACATTCAGGGTATTGGTCACTTCAGCAAGACGCTGGGCCTTCTGCTCGCCCAGGGGCAGCAGTGCTCCATCGATAACACCCTGCTGCATCATCTCGTACACTTTGGTGGCCGGAGCTGCAACCGGGGCAATGCCCATGCGCTCACCGATCTCGGCTTGAACGCCACCACCGATGCGGATTTTCTTGCCCTTAAGTTCACCGATGCTATTGATCGGAGAAGTGGTCATCAGCTGGCCCGGACCATGAGTAAACATGCCCAGCAGCTCAAGACCTTCAAATTCATTCGCTTTGTCGAAGTATTTCTGTTGTACGTTCCACAGGGCAACAGAGGCAGCTTCGGCGCCTACGCCCATGCCCGGCTGTTCAGCCGCGATTGGCAGCTTGAAGCGGCCCGGTACATAACCGTGATAGCTGAAGCCAGCATCGATTACGCCGTCTTCAACCAGCTGGAAATAGGTTTTCGGGTGACCTACATCATATTCAATCTTGACTTCGACACGACCTTCAGTGGCTTCTTCAACCCACTTCGCCCAGGTCGGCCATACGACAGCGTTCTGTACCGCTGTCGGCGGCAGCCAGGTACCAACGATCAGTGTGGTGTCAGCTGCCAGCACATTGGCTGATGCAGACAGACCCACAGCCAGCGCTGCAGCTTTGGTGGCAAATTTTATTGTTTTAATCATGGTATTGCTCCTGCTTGTTGTGGTTATACGCGTTGTGATACTTATAAGTATAGTTGGTTCACAATTATTGTATCATTTTATCGTTTTAAGCAAATAGCTGTTGCCACTTTCGTTACAAAAGTTGCTCAACGCTTCTGCTTCAGTCCCAGTAGCAGTCAACGGAAGTGCTGCTGCAGACCCGACTCCGTTTAGTGGAGTTCCAAGTCTGAAACTACAGACAGTTTGACAACCAGACAAGTGTAATCTTCGTAACACTTTCGCCCACCCGTCCCTGGGTGAGCAGCAGCTTCTAGCGGTACAGCACCTCTGGCAGGATAAGCGCAATGGACGGGATGAAGATGATCAGCATCAGGCGCACAATATCCGCCATCCAGAAGGGTGTCACGCCCTTGAATATAGTCCCTGTTTTGATATCACGCAGCACCGCACTGAGCACAAACACGTTCATGCCCACCGGCGGCGTGATAAGACTGATCTCGGTCACAACCACCACCACGATGCCAAACCACACCAGGTCATAGCCAAGCGAAGCGACCACCGGGTAGAACACCGGCACTGTCAGCAGCATCATCGACAGGCTCTCGAACACCATGCCCAGCACGATGTAGATCCCCATGATCGCGAAGATCACCACGATCGGCGCCACATCCATGGAGGTCACGAACTCCAGCAGCATGTCCGGCAGACCGGCACGGTTGATGAAGTCGGAGAAGATCAGCGCACCGATCACCACTGCAAACAGCATCGCCGAGGTGCGCGCCGTATCCGCCAGGGTGTCGAACAGGGTCGCCAACGTCAGGCGGCCGCGGAACAGCGTGATCAGGAAGGCACCACCGGCGCCAATGCCGGCCGCTTCGGTCGGGGTGAATACACCCAGGTAGATGCCGCCCATCACCACGGTGAACAGGATCAGTACACCCCACACACCCTTCAGCGCATCCAGACGCTCGGGCCAGGAGGTCTTCTCACCGGCCGGGCCCGCCTTCGGATTGCGCCAGACCACATAGCGTACTGCCACCAGATACAGCAGGATGCCGAGAAAACCGGGAATGAAGCCGGCCGCAAACAGCTCACGGATGGAGGACTCGGTCAGCAGACCGTAAATCACCAGAATCACGCTCGGCGGAATCAAGATACCCAGCGTGCCACCGGCCGCAATGGAGGCCGCCGCCAGCGAGTCGGCGTAGCCGTACTTGCGCATCGGCGGCATTGCCACCTTGGACATGGTAGCCGAGGTGGCCAGACTGGAACCACAGATGGCGGAGAAGCCGCCACAGGCCACGATGGTGGCCATGGACAGACCGCCCTTGCGGTGTCCCAGAAACGCATGGGAAACCCGATACAACTCATGCGACAAACCAGAACGTGTTACCAGGTTGCCCATCAGAATGAACAGCGGAATCACCGACAGGCTGTATTCCTGTACGGTGTCGATCACGCGGTTGGAGGCCATCGACAGCGGGCCAGTCCAGCGGAAGCTGTCCAGATTTCCAAATTCCAGCCCCATCAAGGCCGAAAAACCAAAAAAACCGACCAGACCCATGGCGAATGCGATCGGCATCCGCACCACAATGATCAGAAAAAGCAGAACGGCAAAGCCGATCAAGATAACTGACATAATTCTACCCGTACCGGTTCTGGTTAGTGTTTATCCTGAAACAGGATGCGATACACGCCATAGGTGATCATGCCGAACGCGGTGGCCCAGCTCATCACGGCGATGTACATCACCACGTAACCGCTGGGCATCCCCAGAAACTCGGTCACGACTCCACGCCCAATCGAACGCTCACCCAGTTCGAAAATGCGCCAGGCCAGAAAATACAGTGAAGAGGACATCACCAACGCGGCAAACAGCGCCAGCACCTTTACAATCACCGATCCCAGAAAGCGATCCAGCAGATCGACCACAATGTGGCCCCCGCGCCAGGTCACTACCGGCATGGCCGCAAACACCATCACGGCCAGACCGATCTCGGTCAGCTCGGTACCGCCGTGCAGCGGGCTGTTGAACAGGTAACGGCCTATGACATCGACACAGGTCAATGCCATTAGAATGAACAGAACGAGGGAAGCCACTGCTTCGAGGAAAAAGGCCAACCACAAGGCTGGCCCCTTCTCGTCGTAGTGCTCCTTAATCCAGGCACTTACGGACATGGATCACTCCTGCTTCTGAGCTTCGTACTCGCGTGCGATACTGCGCAACTCTTCCAGAGCGGCACGGGCATCAACACCACGGTCGGAAACACTCTCGATCCAGGCGTCGTCCATACCCTTGATCAACTCATTGAACTCTTGTACCAATGCAGAGTCGGCTGTCAGATCATTGATCGTTACACCGGCTGCACGGGCCGCCTCAAAGCCCTCTTTATCTGCCTCATCCCAGGCACGACCGGCCAAAGCAGACAGTTTTTCACCGGATACGCTCATAATGGCTTCGGCATCTTTCGGGTCCAGCTCTTCCAGGAAGTAAGGGTCGATGAACATGGAGAAGCTGCCCAAATACATGCCACCCGGCAGCACGGTCAGGTTCGGTGCCACTTCAGTCAAACGCAGCGCTTTCTGCTCGGTTACCGGCATGAACACACCATCGATAACACCCTGCTGCATCATTTCATAGACCTTGGAGCCAGGGGCTGCAACAGGGGTGATGCCGATGCGCTCACCGATTTCGGTCTGCACACCGCCACCGATGCGGATTTTTTTGCCCTTCAGGTCAGCCAGGCTGTTGATCGGGTCGATGGAGTGAATCTGACCAGGACCATGCGTCAGCATGGCCAGCAGCGTCAGGCCTTCAAACTCGCCTGCATCGGCGAAATATTTTTCCTGCACACGCCACAGCGCAACAGATGCCGCCTCGGCGCTGACACCCAGCCCCGGCTGTTCAACGGCGATTGGCAGTTTGAAGCGACCCGGCACATAGCCGTGATAACTCCAGCCCGCATTGATGACGCCATCTTCAACCAGCTGGAAGTAGGTCTTGGGATGCCCGACATCCTGCTCGATCTTGACCTTGACACGCCCTTCGGTCGCCTCCTCAACCCACTCGGCCCAAGTCGGCCACACAATGGTGTTCATCGGGTTACCAGGCGGCTGCCAGGTACCGACTACCAGTGTCGTTTCTGCGGATGCGCTCGCTGATGCAGCCATCCCCAGTGTCAGGGCAGCAGCGCCCACCAGCGACTTGAAAAAGGTTTTCATGGTCTGTCTCCTGAATCTAAAGTCTGTTGCTCGGAAGTGGTTTAAAGGCCGTTTATCCAGCCAATATCGGGCCTGATACGGTGCTCCGCTCTGGCCACGCTTGTTATGTATTCGCCGGCTGCCGCTCAGGATTTGGCGGCAAACAGGGCGTGAATATTGTTCTTATTGAACTTGAGCACAGGGTCAAGCTCAGTCATTTCAAACGAAATCTGGCAGTAACTGTTGTCGGTGATCGGTTTCATCCAATCGCACAAAATACGAAAGACGTTTTCCGCAACCTCCTGCTTCAGCGCCATATCTCGGCCATGTCCGATCTTCAGGTTCAGGTTCAGGAACGCAAAGTCCTCACGACCGTCAGCCACCCGAAAATCGTTACAGCGAATGGCACGGCTGCGCACGCCACCCAGCGGAAAGTGTCCGGTGGACACCACATATTCATGCAGCGCCTTGAACAGTTCCTGGAATTCCAGTCGATCGTGCAGGTTGCCAGAATACTCAACGATAAAATGGGGCATGGCTCCACTCCTCCAGATGATGGATGCGCCTGCAGAACCGGACCACATGGAAGTCCCGGCACTACGGCCAAACAGGCCGAATCTAATTAACATATTAACTTTTGTCAATACGATGACAGCGACACCTGCACAGCTTTTGGGCGCGCCGTGCACAAGAATAGATCCGCCAAAAATCGGCCTGACATTGTCGCAGATAGCGTTATGCCTGTGTGGACAAGTTGCCATGAGGTTCACTCTGTGCACCGCACAATGGCACGAATCAGCGTGAGGTATTGACTTACTTAACATCTTAACTAAAATGAATTTCAGATAACCTGTGCAGGAAAACATGGCACAGAGCGCGAACAAACCGGACAACAAGAAAGGTGCATCCGAGCATGTTGAATAAAGAGCAGATCCAGGCCGCGGCCGATCGTCTGTATGAAGCCGAAGTCAACCGCAAGCAGATTCCGGCGCTCACACTGGACCACCCCGATATGAACATGGCTGACGCCTATGCCGTGCAGAAAGCCTGGGTTGATCGCAAGATCAGTGAAGGACGCAAGGTGATCGGTTACAAAATCGGCCTGACTTCTCGCGCCATGCAGATGTCCTCCAACATCGACGAGCCAGACTATGGCGTGTTGCTGGACGACATGTTGTTTGATGACGGCGCTACCATCAAGGCATCCGACTTCCTCGACCCGCGTATCGAAGTGGAGCTCGCTTTTGTTCTGAACAAGCCGTTGTTTGGCGAGAACGTCACCATTTTTGATGTCATCAACGCCACTGACTACGTCATCCCGTCGCTGGAGCTGATTGCCGCTCGCTGCCTGCGTACTGATCCGGAAACCGGCTACACTCGAAAGGTGTATGACACCATTTCCGACAACGCAGCCAACGCCGGCATCGTTATGGGCGGACGCCCGATCAAGCCGATGGACATCGATCTGCGCTGGGCCGGTTGCATGCTATACCTGAATGGTCAGATCGAAGAAACCGGCCTTGCCGGCGGCGTACTGGGCAACCCGCTGAAAGGGATCACCTGGGTATGCAAGCGTTTTGCACCACACGGTATTGGCCTGGAGCCTGGTCAGGTGATTCTGTCCGGTTCCTTTACCCGTCCGGTACCGGTCAAGGCCGGCGATACCGTTCACGCCGATTTCGGCTCTTTGGGCGGTGTGACACTGCACTTCGAATAAGCTTGTGCCGACAGGAGATCGCAGTATGGAACTGCCGAAAAACCGCTTCAAGCAAGGTCTAGCCACCGGCGAAACCCAGTACGGCCTGTGGCTGGGTCTGCCGGACAACAGCGCGGCTGAAATCGCCGCCGTTGCCGGTTTCGACTGGCTGCTGATCGATGGTGAGCATGCACCTTTCGATCTGCGCACCATCATGAGCCACCTGCAGGCGATCGCACCTTATGACACCGCACCGATCGTGCGCTGCGTTGAAGGCGATACCGCTCTGATCAAGCAGCTGCTCGACATCGGCGTACAGACACTGCTGGTTCCCATGGTGGAAACCGCCGAGCAGGCGGCTCAGCTGGTACAAGCGGTACGATACCCGCCACAGGGCATTCGTGGCCTGGGCACTTCCCTGGCCCGCGCCGCACGCTGGAACCAGGTGCCGGGTTACCTGAAAAAGGCCAACGATGAAATCTGCCTGATCGTTCAGGTGGAGACCGCAAGCGCCATGCAGAATCTGGACGCTATCCTGGCGGTGGAAGGTGTCGATGGCGTATTCATCGGACCGTCCGACCTGTCTGCCTCCATGGGCTATATCGGTGATGCCGGCAACCCGGTGGTGGTCGAGACCATCAACAAGGGGCTGAACAAGATTCGCGATGCCGGCAAGTATGCCGGCCTGCTCTGCCTGGACCCGTCCCTGGCAGAGACCTATGTCCAGCAGGGTGCCAACTTCGTGGGTGTCGGTGTCGACACCATGATTCTGGCCAACGAAACCCGCAAGCTGGCACAGCGCTTCAAACAGGGCGCTCCGGTTGAAGACGAAAAACCTCAGGCCGGCTATTAATTGCCGGTCATAACACGAGAAGGTTAATCATGACTGCAAACACTCTGGTCAACAGCAAGCTGGTCTGTGTCGCCCTGAACGACAAGGCGCAGCTGGCTGCTCTGGACGCCACATTCAACGACGCCCCCTACAAAAAGCCCCCGACTCAGCCGGTTCTGTATTACAAGCCGCGCAACACCTGGAGTGTTGACGGTGCTGAAGTCGAGTGGGCCAAGGACTTCGACGGCAACGACGTTGCCGAAATGGTTGTCGGCGCCAGCCTCGGCGTGGTGATCGGCAAGGAAACCTGCCGTGTATCCGCTGAAGACGCCCTGCAATACGTCGGCGGCTACACTGTCGTGGCCGACTACTCCCTGCCGGAACAGAGCTATTACCGCCCCGACATCAAGGGCAAGTGCCTGGACGCATCTGCACCTGTAGGTCCTGAAATCGTTGCCGTTGACAAGATCGCCAACCCGGACGCCCTGACTGTGACTGTCAGCGTTAACGGCGAGCAGAAAAGCAGCTTCGAGCTGGCCAACATGGAGCGCAGTGTTGCCGAGCTGATCAGCATCATTTCACGCATCATGACCCTGCAGGCAGGCGAAATCATCGCGGTCGGCTTCGCCGGTGATCGCGTTGCCGTTGCCAAGGGTGACAAGGTAGAAGCAAGCATCGAGGGTGTCGGCACCCTGAACAACACGCTGGGAGGTGCCTGAGTCATGAGACACGCACGTATCGTATTTGACGGCCGCGAGCTGGACATCGACATTGACGCCAATGATCGTATCACCACATCAGAAGGTGAAGTGCTGAACGTGGCGCTGGATTCTGACCAGATCACTTGGCTGCCGCCGGTAAAAGAACCGGGTACCATTTTCGCGCTGGGCATCAACTATGCCGATCACGCGACTGAACTGGCGTTCGAGCCGCCGAAAGAGCCGCTGATCTTCATCAAGCATGCCAACACGCTGACCGGCCACAAGCAGGCGAGCTACCGTCCCGACGGTATCGAATACCAGCACTACGAGTGTGAGCTGGTAGCGGTGATCGGCAAGAGCGGCAAGAATATCAAGCGTGAAGACGCACTGGACTACGTTGCCGGCTACACTGTCTGCAATGACTTCGCGATCCGCGACTATCTGGAAAACTACTACCGTCCGAACCTGCGCGTGAAGAGCCGTGACTCTCTGTTGCCGATGGGTCCCTGGATTGTCGATACCGCTGACATCCCTGATGCCAACGCGCTGAAACTGACCACCACGGTCAACGGCAAGTTGACTCAGGACGGCTCCACCAAGGACATGATCTTTGACGTGCCCTTCGTGATCGAATACCTGAGCAAGGTCATGACTCTGAACCCGGGCGACATGATCTGCACCGGCACACCGCACGGTATCGTTGACTGCCAGCCGGGCGACACCATCGTCTGCAGCATCGAAAATGTCTGCTCCCTCGAGACCCGCATGGTCAGCGAGCAGGAATACTACGGCGACAAATACTAAGAGCTTCAGGAGACTAGAATGAGCGATACACTGGCAACCAATCTGGAACGCGCCCAAAAATACCTGGAGCGCTTCAAGAACAACACCACCGGCCACTACATCAACGGTGAATTCACCTTGGGTAACGGCGGCAAGGAATACGACAACTACACGCCGACCGACAACAGCTCCATCGGCAAGATCATGGCCGGCTCAGTTGCCGACATGGATGCCGCCTGTCAGGCCGCTGAAGACGCATTCGAAACCTGGTCCAACACTCCTGGTGCCGAACGCAAGCGTTTGCTGAACAAGTTTGCCGACCGCCTGGTTGAACGTGCCGACGAGATCGCGCTGGTCGAGTCCATGGACTGCGGTCAGGCGATCCGTTTCATGAAGCAGGCCGCCCTGCGTGGTGCCGCCAACTTCCGTTTCTTCGCCGACAAGGCACCGGAAGCACAGAACGGACTGGCGCTGCATCAGGACGAGCACACCAACTACACCATTCGCAAGGCGATCGGTCCGGTCGGTATCATCACGCCGTGGAACACGCCGTTTATGCTGTCTACCTGGAAAATCGCACCAGCACTGGCTGCAGGCTGTACCGTGGTACACAAGCCGGCTGAACTGACCCCGCTGAGCGCCTACATCCTGGCTGAAATCGCCGATGAAGTTCTGCCCAAGGGCGTCTGGAACATGGTAAACGGCTTCGGTGAAGGCGTTGGCAAACGCATGACCGAACACCCGGCAATCAAGGCCGTGGCTCTGGTGGGCGAGTCCGCTACAGGTTCACACATCATGCGCCAGGGTGCTGACACGCTGAAACGCATGCACTTCGAACTGGGCGGCAAAAACCCGGTTATCGTATTTGACGATGCCGACTTCGAACGCGCCCTGGACGCTGTTGTGTTCATGATCTACAGCCTGAACGGTCAGCGTTGTACCTCTTCCAGCCGCCTGCTGATTCAGAGCGGCATCCGCGACAAGTTCATCGCGGCGCTGGAGCAGCGTGTACGCAACCTGCGCGTAGGTCACTCGCTTGACCCTGAAACCGAAGTGGGCCCGCTGGTCGCCACCGAACACTTCAACAAGGTGCTGAGCTACTTCGATATCGCCAAGGAAGATGGTGCCAACATCGCTGTGGGCGGCAAACGCATCACCGATGCCAAGGCTGAACTGGACCCGGCCGGCAACTATGTTGAACCGACCCTGTTCACTGGCGCTGACAACAAGATGCGCATCGCCCAGGAAGAGATCTTTGGCCCGGTACTGACCGCCATCACCTTCGATACCGAAGAGGAAGCGATCGCCATTGCCAACGATACCCAGTACGGCTTGTCCGGCTATATCTGGACCGAGAACACCGGTCGCGCCATGCGCATGGCCAAGCACGTCGAAGCCGGCATGCTGTGGGTGAACTCCGAAAACAACCGTAACCTGCCGTCTCCGTTCGGTGGTATCAAGATGTCCGGTATCGGCCGTGACGGCGGTGACTGGAGCTTCGACTTCTATATGGAAACCAAGAACGTCTGCATCGCGCACGGTACTCACCGCGTACCGACGCTTGGCAAGCGCTAAGCCCTTGCCCCATCAGTTGTGTCCACACCTTCGGGTGTGGTCACAACTGACTTTCCCCTGCTTCCTATCTGCTATAGTCGGTCCATGAGCGCCCGCGATCACAGTGAATGGATTCCCAACATCATCCTGGGACAGGATTACGACCGTCGATATATCGACGCGCCGATCCATTACGACGTACTGGAAAACCTGGCCGACTTCTATGGTCGCGACATGCCAGTGCATCGGCATGCCCAGTATTTGCAGATCCACTATATCGACCGTGGCGAAGTCAGCTTCCACATTGATGACAAGATCTACCACGGCTGTGGCCCAAGCCTGATTCTGACACCACCGTCGGTGCCCCACTCCTTTCTGACAGAACCCGAAGCCTGCGGCCATGTACTGACCATCCATCAGTCCATTGTCTGGCAGTTGCTCAAGGATGGTCTGCAGCAGGAGATGGATACCGAGCTGAACCATGGTATCTGCATTGTGCGTGCCGAACTGGAACCCGAGCAGCGTACCCAGTGGCCATTGATTACTCAGACCTTCCGCAACCTCAAGGTGGAATGGTTCAGAGAGCGCCCGGCCAAGCGACTGGCGTTGCATACTCTGGTAAGGCTTTTACTGATTCAAATCAGTCGTCTGTCAGCCAAGGAGGCGGAAAGCACCACCGTCAACAACGATGATCTGCAGATCTTTCGACGCTTCTCAGACCTGATCGAAGGACACTACCGTGAGCACTGGCACCTGCCGGAGTACACCGACCGGTTGGGTATTTCAGAAAGTCGGCTGCACCAGATCTGTCAACGTGTCTCCAACCGCTCCCCCAAAAAGCTGATCCACGACCGCATAATTCAGGAAACCAAACGGCTGCTTACCTTCAGCAATCTATCCAGCAGTGACATCTGCTATCAACTGGGATTTTCTGACCCTGCCTATTTTTCCCGCTTTTTCAAGCGCCATACCGGCGTCACCGCTCAGCGTTATCGGAGCGAACAGCAGTAACACCCGCTGGACTGTTAGTTAATACATTAATAAAATGCTGCCATGCAACAGAACCCAACAGCCGGTGAACGCTCCGGAATCGCCATAGACACCCTTTCAGGCCTGCTGATCTTTGCCACTTTGGTCATGGCATTGATCGACACGTTCGACCTGGCCGTGCTGGCCCTGCCGGCAACACTCACGGCCTGGGCCTTTGTGCTGCTCGAATACCTGCGCCTGAACCGCAAGCAACGCATTCAGATCAGCGTACTCTGTGCCATTGGAGCGGCCTTTACCGGCTGGGCGTGGAGCCAGGGCTCTGATGCACAATTGATTGACTTGCTGGGCGAGCACCTCAAACTTGCGATGCTGCTGGCGGCCGTGAACTTCATCCGCCTCAGTACACAACTGGCACCGGCCACCGACTCTCCCGGTCCGCGAAGCTTTCTGCTCACGCTCGGTGGGATGCACCTGTTTTCGTCCGTCGCCAACTTCTCATCCATGCTGCTGGTGGGCGAGCAGATCAAGCGCAAAGGAACACTTAGCCCGTTATCACAGATCATTCTGGCACGCGGCTTCAGCCTTGCGATCATGTGGTCACCCTTTTTGAGCATACTTCCGCTGGTGCTTGAGCAGGTGCCCGGTGCCGAACTCTACAGCATCTATCCGTTCTCGGCCGCACTGGCGGTGATCGGCCTGTTGCTCACTCTCCTGGACGTGCGCCATCGTCATAACGACGAATACCACCACTATTCAGGCTTTCCCATGACACTGGGCACCCTGTTGCTCCCATTGTGCCTGATCAGTACAATCCTGCTCGCTGCATGGATT
The DNA here is from genome assembly GCF_017310015.1 of Marinobacterium iners. NCBI lineage: Bacteria > Pseudomonadati > Pseudomonadota > Gammaproteobacteria > Oceanospirillales > Oceanospirillaceae > Marinobacterium > Marinobacterium iners. The sequence goes on along the minus strand of NZ_CP022297.1, from coordinate 923,377 downwards.
TGGCCAAAGTTGCCAACCGTGGGTGCTGTGTCATTGCTGGCGATACTTACACCACTGATGCTGTTGACGCTACGCCGCGGCCCGTTACAGGCGACATCCCGGGTGATTGAGCATATCACCCAACGCTTGGCTGACACTCGCGCCGAAATATCACTCTTTCTAAGTGCAGGCTTTCTTGCGGCCGGGGTCAAGGCATGCATTGCTGTCGGGCTGATCGATCTGCCATTCACCCACACCGATGCGACGGTGGCATCGATGGTGATGATCTCGATCGTGGTGCTTGCCTACCTGGGCATTCACCAGTTCGCTCTGGTGGCGATCTGTGCCGGTCTGCTGGCTGACGTCACCACGGCCCCGACACTGATGGCGATCGCCTATATAGTGGCAACATCGGTTTCCATGTCTGGCAGCACTTTCAGCGGCGTGAATTTTATACTGCAGGCACGTTTTGCCTGTCCGGCAAGTACCCTGCTGAAGAACAACCTTAACTATTCAGTGATGATGCTGGCTGCCGCCAGCCTGCTGATGTACTTAATGCAGTATATGGGGGTCCGGTGACCATTCTGCAGCCGATACGAACAACAGGTAATGAGACACTGATGCGCAAATACGAAGACTCCATCCCCCTGAAACTGCTGAAGGCGCGTGAAGTGACCATGAGCTTCTTCCGCCCTGTGTTGCAGGAGATTCCGCTTACCGAACAGCAGTGGCGCGTGATTCGTGCCCTGGATGAACACGGAGAACTTGAGTCCAAACAGTTGGCGGACCTGTGCTGCATACTCAGCCCCAGCCTTACCGGCATCATTAGCCGGCTGGAGCAGCAGGATTACATTCAGCGCCGCCGCTCGCCGGAAGATCAACGCCGCGTGCTGATCAGCCTGACCGACAAGGCCAAGCAGATGTTCGACAGCATCAGTCCCTCATTGGAAGCCTGCTACCAGCAGATCACAGATCAGTTTTCCAAGGAAAACATGGAGCAGCTGGACAAGCTGCTGAATCAGCTCTGCCAGATCAAACCCTGACACCCGTCAATAATCCTCGAAGTTGAACGCGCCGCCCCTTTTGGACGGCCGTTGACTTTAGATAATATGTTAACTAGCATTACTTAACATGTTAACGAAAGACAGCCCGGGTTTTCGCACCTGCAAAAACCTTGATCGCGGCGCAAAAAAACCTCGATCATGCCGGGCATGTCCCACAATAAAGAAGGTGTTAACCATGGGCGAAATCGTATTAGCTGCAAAAGTGACTCACGTACCGACCATGCTGCTGTCAGAGCAGCCGGGCAAACTTCAGGGCTGCCGCCAGCAGGCCATCGACGGTCACCGTGAGATCATGCGCCGTGCGCGTGAAATGGGTGCCGACACGGTTGTGGTGCTGGATACCCACTGGCTGATCAACGCCGGTTATCACATCAACAGCAACCCGGTATTCAAGGGCAAGTTCACCAGCCACGAGTTCCCGCACTTCATCCAGAACCTGGAGTATGAGTACAAGGGTAACCCGGCGCTGGGCGATGCGATTGCGGCCAAGGCCACCGAAAAAGGTGTTTTCACCCTCTCCCACCAGGTTGAAACGCTGGACCTTGAGTACGGCACACTGGTGCCCATGCACTTCATGGAGCCCGGTGATATGCCGATCGTATCTGTTGCGGCCTTCTGTACCGTTCACAACCTGCAGGACTCTCGCAAGCTGGGTGAGGCGATCGCCGAAGCGGTCAAGGAAAGCGACTGCAAGGTCCTGCTGCTGGCTTCCGGCTCCCTGTCACACAAGATCTGGGAAAACGAGCTCTACGAAGCGAACAATGGCACCTTCACCATTTCACGCGAATTCAACCGTCAGGTCGATCTGCGCGTGCTGGAGCTGTGGCAGAACGGGGAAATCGATACCTTCCTGAAGATGCTGCCCGAGTATGCCCAACACTGCTCAGGTGAAGGCGGCATGCACGATACTGCCATGCTGTTCGGTGCCCTCGGCTGGGACAAGTACACCGGCAAGGGCGAGTTGATCGGCGAGTACTTCCCAAGCTCCGGTACCGGCCAAGCCAACGTTATTTTCCCGGTATAGTAAGTTACACATCCGCCGGGGTTTCACCTCCCCGGCGGTCGATTCAGCCAGTTCTCACTCATAACCCAACACTATAAGCAGGCGGAGACCCATCCATGCTGCAGACATCCTACCCCTACTACCTGGCCAACGAAGCCCTGGCTCCGAACCAGGATCTGGTAGTCTATGACAAGTTCACCGGCGAAGCGGCCACCCGTGTCGCCATGGCTGATGCGGCTGCCATCGACAAGGCGATCGCAGCGGCTGACGCTGCCACCGAGCCGATGCGCAAGCTGCCGGCCTACAAGCGTCAGGCCATTCTGAACCACTGCGTGAAGCGTTTTGAAGAGCGTGCCGAAGAGCTGGCCGTAGCCCTCTGCATCGAAGCTGGCAAGCCGATCAAGGACGCCCGCGGTGAAGTCACCCGCCTGATTGATACCTTCCGCATTGCCGCTGAAGAAGCCGTTCGCATCGGCGGTGAAGTGGTACCGATGGATATCAGCCCCCGTGCCGAAGGTTACACCGGCATGTGGAAACGCGTCCCCATCGGCGCCTGCTCCTTCATTTCACCGTTCAACTTCCCGCTGAACCTGGCGGCTCACAAGGTGGCTCCGGCGATCGCAGCGGGCTGTCCGTTCATCCTGAAGCCGGCCAGCCTGACGCCGATCGGCGCGATCATCATCGGTGAAGTACTGGCCGAAACCGATCTGCCCAAGGGCGCATTCTCCATTCTGCCCTGCCACCGCGACGGTGCCGACCTATTCACCACCGACGACCGCCTGAAACTGCTCAGCTTTACCGGTTCTCCGGACGTGGGCTGGCAGCTGAAGGCCAAGGCCGGCAAAAAGCCTGTCGTACTGGAGCTGGGCGGCAATGCGGCCTGCATCGTTGACGAAGGCACCGACCTTGATGACGCCGTTGCCCGTATCGTCTTCGGCGCCTACTACCAGTCCGGCCAGAGCTGCATCAGCGTTCAGCGCATCATGGTGCACGAAGCGCACTATGATGAAGTCCGCGACAAGCTGTCCAAGGCGGTCAATGCACTGGTACACGGCGATCCTAAAGACGAGAACACCTTCATCGGACCGATGATCTCTGAGAAGGAAGCCACCCGTCTGCACAACTGGGTGCTGGAAGCGAAGGAAGCCGGTGCGACCGTTCTGGCCGGTGGCGAGCGCGAAGGCGCCATGCTGCAGGCAACCCTGCTGGAAAACGTGGATGCGGATCAGAACGTCAACACCCAGGAAGCCTTTGGCCCGGTGGCGATCCTGTCCAAATTCAACGACTTTGATGCTGCGCTGAAAGAGGTCAACAACTCTGACTTCGGTCTGCAGGCCGGCATTTTCACCCGCGACATCTACAAAATCCAGAAAGCCTGGGATGAGCTGGAAGTCGGCGGCGTGGTGATCGGTGATGTGCCGTCCTGGCGTGTGGATCACATGCCGTACGGCGGCGTGAAGGACAGCGGTCTGGGTCGTGAAGGCGTTCGCTATGCGATCGAGGACATGACCGAGCTGCGCCTGCTGGTAATCCGCGATCCCAAGTAAGTGCTGTCCGGTGCAGTCCTACAGGGCTGCACCGGTTGCCTGACCGGCCGAGATATCGTGAAACTGAATCCACCTGTTGCCCTGCTGACACTGATCGCCATGGCCAGTCCACTGGCCCTGAATGCATTCGTGCCGGCAATGCCGGATGCAGCCGCTGCGCTGGATGCGGATATCGCTACCATTCAGCTGACCTTTACCTGTTACCTGTTGACACTGGCCATTGGCCAGTTGATCACCGGACCGCTGGCGGACTATTTCGGCCGTCGTCCGGTACTGCTGGCAGGTCTGGGTCTACACACACTGGGCAGCCTGTTGGCCGCTTCAGCAGATGGGGTCGAGATGCTGATTGCAGGGCGTGTCCTGCAGGCGTTGGGTGGCAGTACATGCATGGCGCTGGCACGCACCATCATTTTGGATGTGCATGGCCGTGAGGGGGCAGCCGGGCGCATGGGCTACGTGGTCATGGCCATTGCCATTGCGCAGGCCATTGCGCCCACCATCGGGGGCTTCCTGAACCTTTGGACGGGATGGAACTCAATATTCTATATGTCCGTGTTCATGGGCGCCCTGGTATGGCTGGTCGCACTGCGCATGTTGCCGGAAACCAGTCGCGCCCGCAGTGACAGCCTGCACCTCGGAGGCATCCTGAAACGGTATGGTGAGGTACTGGGATCAGGCCAGTATCTGGGCTACGTGTTATCCACCACGGCCATCGCAGCGGCATTCTACCTCTTCGTTGGCAGCAGTCCCTATATCGTGACAGACCAGCTGGGCGGCAACTCGGCCGTGTTTGGCAGCTGGTTTTTGACGGTGTCGCTGGCCTTCATGGCGGGCAGTTTTCTGTCAACACGGCTGGCTAAGCTGTTCAGCGTTGACCAGATGGTCCTGTGCGGCAACTTGCTGTCGCTGTTGGGTGCGGCATTGCTGCTGGGCCTTTCGCTGCTAAACGCGCTTAGCTTGGCAGGGCTGTTCCTGCCCATGGCCCTGGTTATTTTTGGCCGCGGCTTGAGCCAGCCGAATGCCCAGTCGGCTGCCATCAGCAGCAGTGACAGTTCGGCCGGAACCGCGTCAGGACTGATGGGATTCATCCAGCTGTTGACAGGTGCCGTCATCGCCCAGCTTGTCCCCATGCTGCTGGATTATGGCACTACACTGGTATTCTGCTGCATTCTGGCAGCACCCGTGGTTGCATTGCTGGCACATTACAGTGCCTGGCGCAGGCGACACGACAACGCTGCCCAATAATGCGCAGGGACGCCCACAAGACTATATCGGTCAATGACCCAAGACTATGCTGACCGGGCAACGGCCTGCCGCCCCGGTAACAACAAAAGAGGAAAATTCGATGGGTAAACTCGCATTAGCTGCAAAAATCACCCATGTACCGTCCATGTATCTGTCTGAACTGGACGGTCCACAAAAGGGCTTCCGTCAGGCGGCCATCGACGGCCATCACGAAATCGGCCGTCGCTGCCGTGAGCTGGGTGTTGATACGATCATCGTGTTCGACACTCACTGGCTGGTCAATGCCAACTACCACATCAACTGTGCGGCACACTGGGCCGGCAACTACACCAGCAACGAGCTGCCTCATTTCATCTCCAACATGGAGTTTGAATACGATGGCAACCCGGAACTGGGCCGCCTGCTGGCCGAGGAATGTAACGCTCAGGGTGTCGAAACCCTGGCCCATGATTCCACCAGCCTTGATCCGGAATACGGCACCCTGGTACCGATGCGCTACATGAACCAAGATCGCCATTTCAAGGTGATTTCGGTATCTGCCATGTGCACCGTGCACTACCTGAATGACAGTGCGCGTCTGGGCTGGGCCATGCGCAAGGCAATTGAAGAAAAGTACGACGGTACCGTTGCCATTCTGGCGTCCGGCTCCCTGTCGCACCGTTTCGCTCAGAACGGTCAGGCACCGGATTTTGCCACCAAAACCTGGTCACCGTTCCTTGAGCGACTGGACCACCAGGTGGTAGAGATGTGGGAAAACGGTGAATGGGAAGACTTCTGCGAAATGCTGCCCGAGTATGCCGTGAAAGGCCATGGTGAAGGTTTCATGCATGACACCGCCATGTTGTTGGGTGCCCTGGGCTGGTCTGAATACGACCAGAAAGTGGAAGTGCTGACCCCCTACTTCGGCAGCTCTGGTACTGGCCAGATCAATGCAGTGTTCCCGGTGTCTCACGTTGCTGGTGATAAGGTTCCGGGACCTCAGGCATCGGTTACCGAGTCATTTTTACCAGGAGCCAGCCGCGTTTAAGCTGTGGTCACTGTATCGAACGGCCTGCATCTGCAGGCCGTTCCATTTTCTGCACTTCGCTGCCACCCGCAGCACCTATAAAAAAACGGCCGCAGGCATCCCTGCGACCGCTTCTATATGTACGGAGATCTACTGGCTAACCTGGCTGCGGTAGTACTCCAGCGCTGCGGCGGCATCCACCGGCATATCTGCCACCGAATCAAGCCATTGTTGATCCATACCTACTGCGGCCTCATGCAGCTCTTCAACCAGTGTATCGCCCTCACTGAGCTGGTTGACTTCGACGCCATTTTGAATCGCTGCTTCCAGACCAGACTGATCCGCCCCTGCCCAGGCCTGCCCCGCTAAACGAGAAAGTTTTTCACCTGAAACCGACATGATCGCCTGCTGATCTTCTTCACTGAGACCGTCAAATACATCAGGATTCATGAAAATGGTAAAGGCGGTGTTATACATTCCACCGGGGAAGAGTGTCAGATGGCTGGTAACCTCGTTCAGACGCAGGTACTTCTGCTCCATGGCCGGCAGAAATACCCCTTCTACCACACCCTGCTGCATCATCTCATACACCTTGGTCGCGGGTGCACTTACCGGCGTAACCTCAAGTCGTGAAGCCAATTCATTGACGATGCCCCCGCCAACACGGATCTTGCGCGATTCCAGATCACTTAAGGAGTTAACGGGGAAGGTGGTATGTAGCTGTCCGGGACCATGCACAAACATACCCAGCACCTTCAACCCATTAAACTCTCCAGCAGGCTCCAGGTATTCCTTGTAGGTTTTCCAGAGTGCAACCGAACCCTGCTCCGCATCAGGAGTTATGCCTGGAATTTCACACAGGGTGGTCAGTCTGAACCGGCCCGGCAGGTAGCCATTAACGCTGAAACTGGCATCAATGACACCGTCTTCCACGAGGTTGAACATGCTTTTGGGGTGCCCAAGGTCATACTCCAGCTTGACCTTAACACGTCCCTCGGTGGCTTCTTCGACCCACTTGGCCCACGTGGGCCAGACCACTGAGTTCTGCGCGCTGCTGGCGGGCAACCAGGTACCCACATTCAAGGTCGTTGCTGCCATAGACGACGCCGACAGCATCACGCCGGCAAAAATACCGGCTACCTGAGTGCCAAAAGTTGTCTTTTTCATCACACTACTCCGTCTTTATTTTAGTTTTTTGTGTTCACATAAATTTGAGTCAAGCAGCCGGATCAGTCCGTACAGGATCTCAAGGTTGGGGGTATCGATCTGCAGCTTTAGTGCAAGCTCATGGACAACACCCACCAGGGCCTGGTACTCCAGCTCTCGACACGCTTCAGCATCCTGCAACATTGAGGTCTTAAAACATCCCAGTTTCCGGGTTTCAGCATTACGCTCTTCCGGTGTCTGTTCCATATGGCAGCCCAGTGCCGCGCCGACTTGTACCGCCTCTGTCATGACTTTGCAGCAGAAACGGCTGACAAGAGGATCATCCAAAATACGGTCAGTGGTTGAGCGAGTCAGAGCCGAAACCGGGTTCATTGTCATGTTCCCCAGCAACTTGAACCATATATCGTGGTGTATATCGGCGGACTCTCTGGCTTCAAATCCGGCATAGCTCAACCGCTCCACCGTCGCTTTCAGGGAGCTCGACATCGTCTTCAGAGGTGACCCGATGAGCAGGGTATTGCCTCCGTTAAGGCGAACAACACCGGGACCGGCCATGGTAGCCGAAAGGTGCAGGACGCATCCCAAAACCTGCTGGCTGGGCAGGATATCCCGCAGATCACCATCCGGGTCCAGGCATCGCAGCACGCGATCATCCGGGGCCTGTTCCAGCCCATCCAGAAACCACCAGGGCACACCATTCATGGCCAGCAGAACGGGTGTATTCTCATTGAGTAGAGGACTGAGTTTTCGGATCACCTCATTGGCCGAACACTGCTTGGTGGCAACCACAACCAGATCCTGCACGCCCAGCACACCGGGGTCGGCAACAGCTGTCACCGGATAAAACTGTGGTGCCCCGTCCACCTGTGCCAGCCCCACCCCCTGTGTTTTCAGGGCAGACAGTGTTTCACCTCTGGCGATCATCGATACCTGCTCGCCCGCGGCGCTCAACCGGGCTGCTATCAGACTGCCGATTGCACCTGCGCCATAAACACATACCTTCATCGCCATGCCACCCTCTTGGATTAACGTTTGAATGATGGGTCCTGTTTCTCAACCAGACGCTTCATAGCCGCAAACACATCTTCACCCGCACCAAACTTGGGATCAAAGTTCAGTGAGTCTGCTACACACTTGTTCAGTACCGATTCCGGTATCTCTCGCAGGGGCCCCATTGGCATGGAAGCCACCTGAACCTCACAAGCGCGGTTGACCAGCCACATCAGTGAAAGGGCCTGTGCCAAGCTTCCCCCCATCACCACCGGGCCATGGTTACGCAGCAGAAGGACCGGCTTGCCCTGGGCGCTGTCCAGAATGCGTTGCCCCTCATCCAGGTGGACGGTGATTCCTTCAAAGTCATGGTAGGCGACCTTCCCATATAGCTGAGCCGAGTAGAAGTTGGTGTAGGACAAACCCTCATCCAGACAACAGACCGCCAGTGTCGGTGTAGTGTGCACATGCATGACACAGTGAGCATCCGGAACCCTGGCATGTATAGCCCCATGGAAGGTAAATCCTGCCGGATTGATCGGCCAGTCAGAATGACCAACGATATTGCCGTTAATATCAACCTTCACCAGATTTGACGCTGTCACTTCACTGTAATGCAGGCCGAAAGGGTTGATCAGAAAATGCTCTGGCTCATCCGGTACACGCAGGGATATGTGGTTGTAAATTGACTCATCCCACTTCAGGTGGGCAAAAATACGGTACATGGCTGCCAGATCTACCCGCGCTTTCCACTCGGCTTCACTGAAGCGCGAAGGCTGCTCATAGTAACGTTTGGACAGTGACATGGTGCTCTCCTCAATCGCAAATTGGTTCGAACACATGCTAAGCAACCGGAGGCACCATAAAAACCAAAATAAATATTGTGGTGCGCAATATTTATTTTATATCCTAAGGGCATGAACAGTAAGCAACTGACCTACTTTCTCAAGGCCGCGGAACTGAACAGCATCGCTGCCGCAGCACGCGAGCTGGATATTGCGCAACCCAGTATCAGCCTGCAGATACAGAATCTTGAGCACGAGCTGAATGCCAAGCTCTTTGACCGCGATTTCCGAGGTGTAGTCCTCACCGATACCGGCCAGCGTTTTCGGGAACATGCTGAAGCCATTATGCGGCAGATCGAACAGGCCCGGCGCGATGTACGCCAAAACGAAGAGGAGCCCAGCGGTTGCCTGCGGATTGGCATGACCCAACCCATCGGCAATATCATCTCCGTTCCCCTGCTGGCTCTGGTTGAGAAGCGCTTTCCCAAGATAACCCTTGATCTGTTTGCCGGTCTCTCCTACAACCTGACCGGACAGATCCAGAACGGAGAGCTGGATATCTCCATCTCATCTCCAGACGGCACCGATGTGTCCCACATGAGGCGGGAGTGGCTGTTTAGGGAACAACTGTTTCTGGCCATGGGAAAGGATCCCAAGGTTGAGAGTCAGAAACCCCTGCGCCAGCGTACCCGTATCACCTTTGAGGAGCTGGCCGAACATGAGATCATCGTCACTGGCCGCCAGGACTCTCTGGGCTACCTGCTGCACCATTATGAGCATCAAACCGGAGTGAAACTGCACCACCGGCCCGCTTTTGGTCAGTTGATGACCACTCTGAGATACGTCGCAGATGGCTACGGTATTCTGCTCAGCCCCTCCTCAGCCTTTTTCCACTTGGAAGCCACCGGCCAGATTCATACGGTAGAAATTGAACAGCCGGAGATATGGCGCGATGTGTTTATCTGCACTTCCGCCGAGAGGCCGCAGACCTCTCTGATGCGAGCGGTATTGCCCTTGATCCGGACGGTAACCCGACATGAGTTTGAAGCTGGGCACTGGCGCGGGCTGCTGAACACAGAGTAGGGTTGCAAAAAATATTCACTGACGAAAGTTCACAGCACCGGATGCCTTTCAGCAGCGGTTATGATATTAATTAACATATTAACAAAGCTCCAGCCTTAGCCATATCGCAGCCGGAGCTGATCTCAACTGCCCGGGAGACTCAAGGATGTCATCGGTAGCCAACCCTAAACGCCTGATCGTACTGTTGGCCGCACTTGTGGCCTTCGGCCCCTTGTCCATCGACATGTACCTGCCCAGCCTGCCTTTAATTGCCCAGGACCTGCACGCGCTTGAAGCCAGTATTCAGCTTACCATCAGTGCCTTCCTGATCGGCCTGTTCATCGGCATGCTGTTTTACGGCCCTCTGTCGGACAAATATGGCCGACGCTACCTACTGCTGGGCGGCATTGCTCTTTATCTTGTTGCCAGTATCGCCTGCATTCTCGCAGACAGCGCCAACTGGCTGATCGCTGCCCGCTTTCTACAGGGGCTGGGGGGCGCGGCCGCTGCGGTTCTGGCCCGTGCCATCGTGCGCGACCTGTTCCCGTTGAATGAGGCGGCCCGGGTGCTTTCGCTGATGCATCTGGTCACCATGATCGCCACCTTGGTTGCACCTTTGCTGGGCGGTTACCTGATCATGATCTCTGACTGGCGCTCGCTGTTTGTCGTGCTGTTCATCTTCGCAGCAATTGTACTGCTGGCCAGTGCCTGGAAAATTCCTGAAACCCATCACGGCGATTCACGCCGCGCCAGTGTACTGGCGGTGTTTCAGGCTTACCTCAGGATTGGTCTGCAGCCGGTGGCCATAGGCTACATTCTCTGCATGTCGCTGACCTTTGCGGGCATGTTCGCCTATATCACGGCATCGCCGTTTGTATACATCGAGTATTTTGGTGTCAGCCCGCAGAGCTATGCCTGGCTGTTCAGCCTGAACATCGGCGGCGTCATCGTATTGGTGAGCTTGAATGCCCGTTATGTGGGACGATTCGGCACCCAGAAACTGCTTCTCGCAGGCGCTTCACTTGCAGCCTTTTCAGGGCTTCTGCTGACCTTCGCTGGTATTACCGAGATCGGCGGCCTGCCCCTGATTGTGGTGGCACTGCTGGGCTTTGTCAGCGTTACCGGTGTACTCGGTGCCAACTGCATGGCAAGCCTGCTATCGCGCTATCCGGAACAGGCCGGTGCCGCAGCCGGACTGGCGGTTGCCTGCCAGTTCGGTCTTGGGGCTCTGGCAAGCTCCATCGCCAGTACTCTGCACGATGGTACAGCCTTGCCTATGGCGCTGATCATTGGTCTTACCGGCTGCGGCTCACTGGCAGCTCTTGCCCTGACCCGTCGTTCTGCAGCCTGAGCCTGGCTGAACTATACTTGGGCTGTCGGTTACTTTTTGATCGATAGCCCGGGTCCAGGCAGACAACAGCAATCCAGCTTAAATACAGAAAAGTGCAATGATAAACCAGAATTTTACATTTCCTGCACAGGCCTGACTCCGCATAATCGTTGCAATCCTTCACGGATCATTATCAAGTTGTTGTTCGGGTAGCCACTCGAAAACCCAATTGCGATGTAACCGATTCCATTATTAGAAGAGAGACGATCCAGATGAACAAACAGAATCCGATGCTCGACAAACTCAAGGAGATCCTCCCTGCCATTCGCGCCAACGCTCCCAAGGCGATTGAGCTGCGTCAGGTACCCCAGGAAAACATTGAGATGCTGCACGGTATCGGGTTGAACCGTGCGTTCCTGCCCAAGGCCTACGGTGGCCTGGAAATGTCTCTGCCTGAATTCACTGATTGCATCGCGGCACTGGCCGGCGCCTGCTGCTCCACTGCATGGGCATACAGCCTGCTGTGCACCCATAACCATCAGATGGCGATGTTCTCCAAAAAAGCACAGGATGAGTTCTGGGCTGAGAACCCCGACACTGTAGCGTCCAGCTCCATCGCACCGTTCGGTAAGCATGAAGAAACCGAAGGTGGCATCATCTTTACCGGTGACATGAAGTGGAGTTCAGGTGTTGACCACGCGGACTGGATCATCGTCGGCTTCAACCGCTTCGACGAAGCCGGTGAAAAGGTGTACAGCTTTGCGGTCATCCCCAAGAGCGAGTTCACCATCATTGATGACTGGTATTCTGTTGGCATGCAGGGCAGCGGAACCAAAACCGCCAGCATCAAGGGTGTATTCGTTCCCGAACACCGCATCCAGGCCGCTCGTGACATGATGGAAGGCCGCCACGTTGGTCGTCCTCTGTATCCGGACAGCAAAATTTTCCATACCCCGTACCGCCCATACTTTGCCTGTGGTTTCGCGGCCATGAGCCTGGGTGTCGCCGAACGCATGATCGATGTGTACAAGGAACTGACCCAGAACCGTGTCCGTGCCTACACCGGCGCTCAGGTGAAAGAGTCCATTCCGCCGATTCTGCGCATCGCCGAATCCTATCAGCAGGTATGTGCCGCACGCGCCTATCTGGAAAAGACTTGGAACGAGCACAAGGAATATGGCGAGCGTCACGAATACCCGGACCGTTACACGCTGGCGCACTGGCGCACCAATCAGGCTTATGCCATCAAGATGTGTGTTGAAGCCGTCAACCGTCTGTGGGCAGTGATGGGAGCGTCCAACTGGTATCAGGATCGCGAGAGCCAGCGTCTGTGGCACGAGTCCAACATGACCGCGGCCCATGCCTACACCGACTACGATGTCTGTGCCCAGATCATCGGTCGTGAACTGCTGGGTCTTGAGCCGGATCCTTCACTGCTCTGATCTCTGCATTATCCAGAGGCGCCCTCCTGTTCATGCGGGCGGGCGCCTTTTCCCTTTTGACGGGGACACCTCACCTTTTCTCAGGTGGGCTGTCTGTTGCTCGTCTACTATAAGAATGTTGTTAACCCGACCCCAGGTGCTGTTATGAGCAATCAAGTCACTGAATTCGATCCCAAAGCCTTTCGTCGTGCTCTGGGCAACTTCGCCACCGGTATTACCGTTGTTACCGCGCAGACCCCGGACGGCGTCAAAACGGGTGTAACCGCCAACAGCTTCAACTCCGTTTCTTTGGACCCGGCCCTGATTCTGTGGAGCATCGACAAGCGCTCCGGCAGTTGCGAGATATTCGAGAAAGCGACGCACTTCGCTGTTAACATCCTCGCTGCAGATCAGATCGACCTGTCCAACCACTTTGCTCGTCCCGGCGAAGACAAATTTGCCGGCACTGATTTCAACGCCGGTCTCGGTGGTGCACCATTGCTGCCGGATACTGCTGCCTGTTTCCAGTGCGAAGCCTACGAAACCGTTGATGGTGGTGATCACTGGATCTTGATAGGCAAAGTTGTAGCCTTTGAGGACAACGGCCGGGCTCCGCTGGTTTACCATCAGGGCAGCTACTCTGTGGTCATGCCACACTCCCGCTTCCCTGCCAAGAAAGAGGATGAGCCGGCTGCCATCGAGCGTCTCAAGTCCCGTTTCAAGGACAATCTGTACTACTTGATGGTGCAGGCCATTCGTACCTATCAGGCCGACTATGCGCCACTGCAGTTGTCCACGGGTCTGCGTACCAGTGAAGCACGCATGCTGATGGTACTTCAGGAAACACCAAAGCTCTGCCGCAAGGAGCTGTTGCGTGAGGTCAACATGCCTGAAGTTGAGGTCGACAATGCGGCTGAAATCCTGCAGCGCAAGGGACTGGTGAGCTTCTCGGAGGAGTGCTACAACATCACGGCCAGCGGTGAAGAGCAGGCCGAAGCCCTCTGGGCCCTGTCCAAGCAGGAGCAGGACAAAATGTTCGGTGAGTTCAGCGAAGACGAGATCGCAACCTTCAAGAAGATTCTGACCAGTCTCGCCTGCCGCTAAGCACAACCCGCTGTTTCCACCCCGGCATGTTCCCCCGAGCTCGCCGGGTGCCGGAGGGCCGGCCACTGACTGATTAGACGGCAGTCAGTGGCCGAATCGCTCTCCGGCTTTTGATCATGTTCTCCCGCCTGTGCCCGTTCTGGGTTAAGCTTCAGCAAAGCATAAGAACCACTCGCACTTGCCACAGGAAAGCTGAATGCCATCGCAGATGACACCTGACTGGAGCCCATCCTCCCAGGTATTACAGGTACTCGAACAGCTGGGGACTCACAGTTTTTACGATGCCTTTCTTGACTGGCTGCATGAAGAGTTCGGTACCGAACAATGTATGGTGTTCTACTGTGCAGACGGTCATCAGGTCTCGACTCTGCTGTTCAAGGATTATGCGCGAGAAGCGTCCGCCAGACAGCTGGCCGAAGCCTATGTGGAAGAACGTCACTACTTGCAGGATCCCAATTTCAGCATCCTGAAAACCATCGCGCCGGGCGAGGTACAGGTGGTTCGCTTTGACTCCGTCAGCAGTGATATGGGGTTACATTATCGCAAGGCCTTTTTTGAATCGCCGGGTTTTCTGGACAAGTTGGCGATCATCCGGGGAACTGAAGCCGGCAACTATTATGTCAACCTTTACCGCCGCAGTTCTCGTTTCGACAGCCGTCTTGATGACCATGACTTTACTCGTCGAGTAGGCGCATTGATCAGCGTACTGATCTACAAGCACTTTGCGCTGAATGAACGCTTGAGGCTTGAAGGACCACTGGCATTTCTGTCAGAACGTGAACAGCAGGTGTGTCGTGCGGTCCTGCGCGGAAAGAAAAACGAAGCAATTGCCGCCGAGCTGGATATTGCCGCCAGCAGCGTAATCACCTATCGCAAACGTGCCTACGAAAAGCTGGGTATTACCAGCCGAGCCCAGCTGTTTGCGCTCTGCACCTGAGCCAGCCGGCGTCAGTTCTCTTCTTGTAAACGTGCCGTTTCAGACTTTCTGCTAACATACACGCTTTGCCCACCGACTACGCAAGGGATGCATATTTTGTCCACCCATCAGAAAGCCGATCTGTTGCTGCTGCTCACCACCATTCTTGCTGCGGCTGGCTGGATTTTCTCGCGTGAGGCCGTACAGGGGCTTGCCCCGCTGCTGTTCATGGCATTGCGATTTATCAGCGCAGGTCTGATCCTGGCAGCTGTTGGCTGGTCGGCCATGCGCCTGTTTACCCGGCTGCAATGGAAAAGTGCCTGTCTGGTGGGAGTCTTTTTTGGTACGGCACTGAGCTTCTGGATAGTGGCTCTGGAGATGACCAATCATGTGGGGGTCGGTGCCTTTTTGACCGGGCTTGGGGTCGTACTGGTGCCCTTGATCAGCCTGCTGTTTGGTGATCGTTCCGGGCCCTATGTTTTCCTGTCACTACCTTTGGTCATCGCGGGCCTTGCCTGCCTGTCTCTGGACAGTGAGTTTCACCTTGGTCTGGCAGAAGTGCTGTTTCTGTTGTCCGCCCTGTTTTTTTCGTTCACGTTTATTCTCAACAGCCGCGCCGCCACACGCATGCCGGTACTTCCGCTGACCGCAGTACAACTGCTGGTCACCGGCCTGATCAGCGCAGTGGCATCACTGTTTCTGGAAGAATGGCACTTTGAACAGTCTGTCAGCATTTGGGGCTGGCTGATCGCAAGCACACTCATTGCAACCAGCCTGCGTTTTCTGGTGCAAACCCATGCTCAAAGCCTGGCACCTCCCAGTCATACGGCCATCATCATGACGCTGGAACCTGTCTGGACAGCTCTGCTGGCCATGCTTTGGCTCGGCGAATCCATGACCGCCCTTCAGCTCAGTGGCTGCGCCCTCATCTTTACGGCAATGCTGGTCAATCGCTGGCCGGCTCTGCGCACCTGGGTCCGTTCACTTCAGACATAGTCGCTATAGGTCAACACAAGCACGCTTTTTCCTGCCCTACAAAGCGGTTCAGGCTTCAGCCACCCGTACGGCTGTGTTACTTTCCAGATACGGTCAATTAATTCTGGGAGCTGTTGCTGATGTCCGCTGAAAAATTTCGCCTCGTTACCCGCAGTGATTTCGACGGTCTTGTCTGTGCCGTGCTGCTTAAGCACCTGGACCTGATCGACGATATCAAGTTCGTTCACCCCAAGGATATGCAGGATGGCAAGGTGGATATCACAGATCGTGACATTACCACCAACCTGCCCTATGTGAAGGGCGTCAACCTGGCCTTTGACCACCATCTGTCGGAAACAATTCGCAACGAGAAGGTGGACAATCACATCATCGACCCTGACGCACCTTCAGCTGCGCGCGTGGTATGGAAATACTACGGTGGCCATGACGCCTTCCCCGTTGAGTGGGACGAAATGATGGACGCTGTGGACAAGGGCGACTCGGCCCAGTTCACTCAGGATGAGGTGCTTAACGCAGAAGGATGGGTGCTGCTTAACTTCCTGATGGACGCCCGTACCGGCCTTGGGCGCTTCCGCGAATTCCGCATCTCCAACTATGCCCTGATGATGGATCTGATCGACTACTGCAAGAACCACAGTATTGAGGAGATCCTTGACCTGCCGGACGTGAAGGAACGGGTTGAGCTGTACTTTGAGCAAGAAGCGAAATTCAAGGAGCAGATTCAGCGCTGCGCTACCGTACATGACAATCTTGTGGTACTTGATCTGCGACACGAAGAGCAGATCTGGGCGGGCAATCGTTTCATGATTTACGCCTTGTATCCGCAGTGCAATATTTCCATCCATGTGCTGTGGGGGCTGAAGCAGCAGAACACCGTGTTTGCCACCGGCAAGTCCATTTTTGATCGCAGTTCAAACACCAATGTGGGCGAGCTGATGCTGCAATATGGCGGTGGTGGTCATCATGCAGCCGGTACCTGTCAGGTCGAGAATGACCGCGCCGAATCGGTCCTGAATGAACTGGTCACTCGCATCAACGCTGACGGCTAAGCCTGATCAGACAGCGCCGTCAGATTCTCCCTCTGCCGGCGTTGTGCTAATCTGAGCCTGCGTCAAGCTATGAACGGAGGCCCTAATTGACCCCAGCCCTGCGACTCCTGCTAATTCTTCTTAGCCTTGTATTTACACCCCTGGCCTTGGCCGAACCCGTCGATAGAGACCCCGTATCAGACTCGGCGCAGATAAACGATCTCACAGCCGAAACCGATGCAGAAGCCTCCCTGTCCCTGCCACGTCGGCTGGCGCAGCTGAGCAGCAGTATCGCGCACGATGCCGGAGAGCAGATCGTAAACCTGGCCTCAACAGCCCGGAACCTGCTGTCTGGAGATCTGACCGATCCCGGTTTCGACTCTACCGCTTTTACCGATGCAGCCCTTAACCTGGGCATGGTAGTACTCTCCACTCTGATAGTGTTCTTTTTACTCAAGCGGCTTTCGCGTCCTCTGTTCACAGTATTCAGCCGTTGGACTGAAGCGGGTGAAAGGCCCACACCCGTTCTGCGACTGGTGTTTTGTGTCGCCCTTGCAACGGTACTGGATTTGCTACTGGTGGTATTGGCCTATGTCAGCGGCAGCCTTTTCGGTACATTCCTGATTGGTGAAAGCGGTGAGCTGACCACTCGAGCCTCCCTGTTTTTGAACGCGTTCCTGATCATCGAAGGCCTGAAAGCGGGTATTCGCATGCCGCTTCAATCCGAACATCAGGGACTGCGCTTGCTCGCCATTGACGCCAACGAAGCGCGCTTCTGGAACCGCTGGATCGGCAAGCTGATCAGCCTGGTGGGCTACGGCCTGATGACACTGGTACCGTTGATCAACCTGTACCTGTCCAAAACGCTGGGCGAAGCAGTCGGTACCCTGATCACGCTGCTGGCATATGCCTATGCAACAACCGTGGTATTAAAGCACCGAAGTCGCCTGCGCATGGTAATTGAGTTGCGAGCGAACAATACGGAAGGTGGTATTACCCAGGTATTGTTGAAAATGCTGTCGCGCAGTTGGCACTTGCTGGCAATTACCTACTTTTCACTGGTACTGATACTTACATTCACCCGACCGGAAGATGCACTGCCCTTTGTACTGCTGGCAACCATTCAGAGTATTGCTGCCATCGTGGCGGGCCTGCTGCTTTCAACTCTTCTCGGCCAGACACTGGGCCGTCGACTCACCCTATCCGACGAACTGAAGCACAAACTGCCAATGCTTGAGTCACGCATCAACAGCTATCTGCCCAATGCACTCTACTTCCTGAGGGCAGTTCTGTTTGTTTTCGTCGCTATGCTGATCCTGGGGGCGTGGGGCGCATTCAATATCAGCGACTGGTTTGTATCGGATACCGGCCGCATGCTGGTTGGCAAAATCATCGCGATTGCCGTCATTCTCACCGTCGCCTTTGCAGCCTGGGTTATCCTTGCCAGCGTGATTGAGCACAAGCTGAACCCCGAAACTGGCACTGGTGAGCCCTCGCCCCGCATCAAGACACTGCTGGCCCTGTTCCGCAATGCGGCCGCAATTGCACTGATCACGATGACAGGCATGGTGGTGCTGTCGGAGGTCGGTATCAATATTGGTCCGTTGATTGCCGGTGCCGGCGTACTGGGTCTTGCCATCGGTTTTGGCTCTCAGAAACTGGTTCAGGACATTATCACCGGCATTTTCATCCAGCTGGAAAATGCCATGAATACCGGTGATATCGTGACCGTAGGGGGCATTACCGGGGTGGCCGAACGCCTCAGCATTCGCTCGGTGGGCATCCGTGACCTTAATGGCACCTACCACCTGATACCCTTCTCCAGCGTTGATACCGTATCAAACTACATGCGCGACTTTGGTTACCACGTTGGCATCTATGGCATCGCGTACCGCGAGAGCATTGATGAAGCCATCATCCATCTGCAAAACGCGTTTGAAGAACTGGCGGCCGATGAAGAAAACAAAAACAAGATTCTGGAGCCGATCGAAATTTCCGGCGTGACCGCACTGGCCGACAGTTCAGTCAATATCCGTGTTCGGATCAAAACCACGCCGGGCGACCAATTCTCCGTTGGCCGTGCCTATAATCGACTGGTCAAAATCCATTTCGACAACGCCGGCATTGAAATTCCCTTCCCGCATACCACAGTCTTTTTCGGACATGAAAAGGATGGTTCGGCACCCGCTGCCAGCCTGCGACTTGAGGCTCCCGGCAATAACCGCGAGGTCAGTGGATGACACAGGACCAGCTGCTGATCGTCGGTATCCTGATTGCGACCATGGGGATGTTCATCTGGGGACGCTGGCGGCATGACATGGTGGCTGGCGCTGCACTTCTGGCCTGTGTCCTCACGGGCCTGATAGAAGCTCAGGATGCATTCACGGGCTTTGCTCACCCAGCCGTCGTGACCGTGGCCTGTGTGCTGGTGCTCAGCCGGGCCCTTCAGGTGTCCGGTGCCGTGGATATTCTGACCCGTCATGTCTTGCCCAAACAGGCTGGTACCACCCTCAGTCTGGCCGCCCTGACCGGGCTGGGTGCCTTTCTGTCCGGATTCATGAACAATGTCGGAGCCATGGCGCTGTTGATGCCTGTAGCCATGCAGCTTTCGGTGCGACTGGACCTTACGCCCGGTCAGGTCCTCATGCCACTGGCGTTCGGCACCATTCTGGGCGGCATGACCACATTGATCGGCACACCGCCAAACCTGATCGTGTCCGGCTTTCGCAGCGAAAGCATCGGTAACGGGTTTGGCATGTTTGACTTCACGGCCGTTGGATTATCCGTCGCCCTGTTCTGCGTTCTGTTTATTGCCGTGCCCGGCTGGCGCCTGGTACCCGCTCGCAAGCAGCCCGGTACTGAAGGCTTCGATACGGGGGCCTATATCACCGAGGCACGTGTGCCGGAAGACAGCAAACTGGCTGGCCTGCACCTGCGCGAGGCCGAAGCCGAACTGGACAAGGCGGATGCACAGATCATTGGACTGATCCGAAATGAGGTTCGTGTCAACGCTCCGTCCTCCGGTCGTCGCATTCGTGCGAATGACATTCTGGTGATTGAAGCGGATGTAGAATCCCTTGCGGGTGTCATCAGCGCGTTGGGACTACAGCTTGAAGAGGCCAAGGCCTCATCGGCCGATGATGACACATCCCTCCAGACAGAAAGCGCCTCAGAGCAGGAAGATAAGGAGACGGATAAAGACAAGGAAAAGGACAAGGAATCTGACAGCAATGGCGATGGCATGATCCTGATGGAACTGGTGGTCAGAACGGAATCACCGCTGCAAGGACGCTCCGCCCGCGACATTCTGCTGCGCACCCGGTACGGTCTGAACCTGCTGGCCGTATCCCGCGAAGGGTCCCGCTCCAAGGCTCGCCTGCGTACGCTCAAGCTGAAACCGGGCGACTTACTCTTGATGCAGGGCTCTGAAGAGGCACTGTCCGAATTCGCGGCCGATAACGGCTGTATTCCGCTGGCCGAGCGCGAGCTGCGCATACCCGACCACAGCAAGGCCCTGACTGCAACGCTGATCATGCTGATTGCTGTCGCTTGCGCTGCCTTTTCACTGCTGCCAACAGCCGTTGCCTTTGCCGCTGGCGTACTGGCATCAATGGCGCTGCGCACCCTTCCCCTTCGGTCCGTGTATGACGCCATCGACTGGCCCGTCATTATTCTGCTCGGAGCGTTGATGCCGGTGGCTGCCGTAATGGAAAGTACCGGTACTGCCACGCTGATTGCCGACGTGCTGATTCAGCACGTAGCCCAAGGAAGCGGCCCTGCAGCCCTGGGGCTTATCCTGATCGTCACCATGCTCATTTCAAGTGTCGTCAACAACGCGGCCACTGCAGCGGCCATGTGTCCCATCGCACTGGGTACCGCCGCGTCACTTGGTGTAAACGCGGATGCCCTGTTGATGGCAGTAGCCATTGGAGCGTCCTGTGCGTTCCTGACACCTATCGGCCACCAGAACAATACTCTGATCCTCGGGCCGGGTGGTTTTCGATTTGGCGACTACTGGCGCCTTGGGCTGCCTGTGTCGCTGCTGGTTTGTGCAATCAGCATCCCGCTGCTTCTGCTGGTTTGGCCGTTGTAGTGTTTATCCTTGCTAAGCCTGTTTCATAATCGGATACTTCGTTTTTTTACTCTATGCCGTACGAGGTGTTTGCGTTGACACAGATTGCCGACAATACAGTGGTTCAGTTTTTCTACACGCTGACCGACTCCGATGACACCCAGATCGAAACCAACCACGGGGCGGACCCCATTGCGTATCTCCACGGCCATGGCAGCATGATGCCGGCAATCGAGGCCGCACTGGAAGGCAAGTCTGCCGGTGATACTCTGCACCTGACACTGGCGCCGGACCAGGCATACGGTGAACGCCAGGAAGGTCAGGAGCAACGTGTTCCCTTGAAGCACCTGCAAGGACTGCCCAAGGGCGTGCGCAGCTGGAAGGCTGGCATGGTCGCCGTTGTGCAGACCGACCAAGGCATGCGCCAGGTAACTGTGATCAAGCCAGGGCTGAAAATGGTGCTGGTCGATACCAACCACCCATTGGCCGGAAAAACGCTGACTTACGATATAGAAGTAGTCGATGTTCGCGCCGCGACAGACGAAGAGATTGCCCATGGCCATGCCCATGGCGTCGGTGGTCATCATCACTGATGGTCTGCTCGAACGCGTCCGCCTGAACAGAGGCCCAAACCGTGTTTGAATTCATTACTCAATTGTTACGGAGAAAACCCATGGCACGTGCAAGCGCTCGTCACATCCTTGTCAGCTCTGAAGCTGAATGTCAGTCCCTGAAAGATCAGATCGCCAATGGCGCCGATTTTGCTGCTCTCGCCAAGGCACACTCGCAGTGCCCGTCCGGCCAACAGGGCGGAGAGCTGGGCAGCTTCGGCCCGGGTCAGATGGTCAAGGCCTTTGACGAAGTGGTCTTCAGCGCCCCGATCAATGAAGTACAGGGCCCTGTGAAAACCCAGTTTGGCTACCACCTGCTTGAAGTCACCAGTCGCGAAGACTGAAAATCGTGACCTGTAGGCTCCGGCCGGCTCCCGCTGCGCCGGAGCCTTTTCATTTATCCACAACATGAAATCCATTGCTCACGACAGGAAGCGCCATGACTGAATGTGAACACCTACAGATCGAGGATATTGTCGAAGGCAGCGGAACCGAGGTGAAGAAAGGCGGCGCATTGATCACGGCGCACTATCGCGGTTTTCTGGAAAACGGGACCGAATTTGACTCCTCGTATCACAGTGGGCAACCCTTTCAAACCGTCCTGAGCCGAAAGAAGGTGATCGCCGCCTGGGTTGAAGGCCTAAAAGGCATGAAAGAAGGCGGTACACGCAAGCTGACAGTACCGGCCGAACTCGGATACGGTGAGCGCGGCTTTGGCGACAAAATTCCACCCAATGCCAATCTGGTCTTTGAAATTGAACTGCTGGAGGTGCTGAATCGAGAGTAGTCACTGGCTCCCATGTGATTGATTCAGCGCCAGACCCCAATTCAATGGATATCGCATCTATCCGCGCATCCTCCCTGGAGGATCCCCTCTACTACCTGCGTAATGCCGAGCAGGTGATTCGTCTGTGCCTGAGCCGGTATGCAGACCTGATATCGCCGGACGAGACACGGCGTCTGACACTGCTGCTATCACTGGACGAGTCTCCACGGGCGCTGCTGATCCGGTTGGTGATGCGAAAAGGCACGCTGTTTCGTACCGATGCCCTGCAATACAGCGAGGTGCCCGATCTCAACGCCGCAATAGCAAGTCTGACGGACGCGGAACTGGTGAATGCAAACCCCAGTCTGTCGCTGGCTGCACTGTGCGATTTGAGTCGGCGGGAAGAATGCCGTGTACTGGCACACTGCCGTCTGCCCGGTGCAGGTTTTGCGTCTTCTGCCCGCAAAGCCGATCTGATTCAGTCACTGCTGGACACCGCCGACGCCGAACAGTCGCAACCGGTTCAGGCATGGTGGCCAGAACCACCTTTCAGGGTCATTGAGTTGCTGTGCAACGATCTGTTTGACCGTCTGCGGCTGATGTTTTTTGGCAACCTGTACCAGCAGTGGTCCGAATTTGTGCTCACAGAACTGGGCCTGCAGCGGTTCGAGCCGGTCCCGTTAACCGCCGAGTCACGCCCCTTTCAAAGCCGGGCTGAAGTGGATCTCTATCTGCAGTTACATCACCTGCAGGCACGCGCCGCTGAAGGTGAGCCGATCGATGCCTTGTGTGCGGTCATGCCTCCTTCAACCGACTGTGAATGGATCCATTACCGCCGCCAGAAGGTTCTGTTTCAGCTGGGCCGAGAAGCGGAGCGCCAGCAGCAAAGGGAGCTGGCGTTAAGCCTCTACCACCAGAGCCAACATCCTGAGGCGCAGTTGCGCACCCTGAGGATACAGGAGAAGCATGAGCCGCCAGAGCGGGTATACCAATGGGCCAGTGATGCCCTGACGCGTCTGCTCCAGCCGGAGATCCGCGTCGGGCTGCAGCGCATACAGCAACGCTGTGCTCGCAAGGCTGGCCTTGAACATGCCCCGCCCAAAGCCCCGGATATCCCGGTCGAGTCGATGACACTGCCAAAACCGGATCACGGGCGTGTGGAGCAGGCCGTCATCACGGCCCTGTCAGATGCAGACACCGAGCTGTTCCATGTTGAAAACCGACTCTTTACCGGGCTGTTCGCGCTGCTGTTTTGGCCCGCGCTGTTCGCACCGGTACGCGGGGCCTTCCTCAACCCCTTTCAGTCCGGCCCTGCTGATCTGTACCGCCCGGGCTTCAGCGAAGCACGATCCGAGTGGCTGGACGAAGGCTTTGCGCAACTGCACTCGGGAACTTACCACCAGACCATATTGCAAAGACTGGAGCAGAAACAGGGCATCAGCTGCTCGCTCATTCATTGGCCAAGCCTCTCGCCCTCATTGGTCGAGCACACGCTGGCATTGATCCCGGCAGCACACCTGGAGGCCGTGTTTCGTCATCTGTTACTGGACCTGCGCCATCACCGCCGTGGCCTGCCGGACCTGATCCTGCTGAACCGCACGGCCGGCCGGTACCGGCTGATCGAAGTGAAAGGCCCGGGAGACCGGCTACAGGACCATCAACGCCTGTGGTTACACACGATGCAGCAACAGGGGATACCGGTCAGCGTACTTAATGTGCAGTGGGCCTCATAAGCGTTTCGGTTGTACCAGTCCATCATGTCGCCTTCTGACTTCAGAAACCTATCCCTTTAAGCTACCCTAAGCCTTGGTGAGAAGCCTACAGATCAGGAGCCTTGGTGAGAAGCCTACAGATCAGGAGCCTTGGTGAGAAGCCTACAGATCAGGCCGTCAGCAACAGGATGCGGGATTTTCAACATGGATAAGAAAAAGCTCACAGAGCGGGACATCTGCACCAAGTTCATCAACCCCGCGCTGGCACAGGCAGGCTGGGATTTACAGACTCAAGTCAGGGAAGAAGTTTCCTTCACCGCTGGCCGCATCATCGTGCGCGGTCGCCTTCATACCCGTGGCAAACGCCGCCGTGCCGATTACGTCCTTAGTTACAGGAAAAACATCCCCATCGCCATTATCGAGGCCAAGGACAATAACCATAGTCTTGGCGACGGTATGCAACAGGCGCTGGCCTATACCTGATTCCGTGACTTACAACCCCACTCACACCTCTACAACACTGTAACCACGCGGCCTGCGGCGGTAATATGGACGCCATTCTCGATTCACCCAGGCAGTGATATCTGACTATGCGTACCTTCAAGCTTGAACAGTCAAAAACCGAGATTATCACACCCCACGGTGGTCTGGCGCTGGTTGGGCACAGCGTGAACAGGATGACCTCTCTGGCTAAGACCTCGCGCTCCATCGTCAAGCGCCATGGCATCGCCAACATCGACCTCATCCGTACCTACCTGGGGTTGATTTGCCTTGGCAAGAGCGACTTCGAAGCGGTCGAGCACGCACGCCATGATCCCTTCTTCAAAGCGGCCATGGGCATCAAGCAATCACCTTCATCGGCCCGGCTGCGTCAGCGCTTTGATGAAGATGCCCGCGCACTGATCCCGTTATTGGATGAGGCCAGCGTCGAGTTTCTGTGTAACGCTTCGGTGCCTATCGGCACACTCACCACCGGGCACGTGCCACTGGATATGGACGTGTTTCCCATGGACAACAGCAACAGTAAAAAAGAGGGCGTGGCCTATACCTACAAGGGGCATGACGGTTATGCCCCCATCGCGGCCTACCTGGGCACGGAGGGCTGGTGTCTGGGCTGTGAGCTGCGACCGGGTAACCAACATGCCAATAAAGAGTTTATTCACACCCTCGACCGGGTGCTGCCTCGAGTCCGAGAGCTGACCGATGCACCGCTACTGGTACGTCTTGACAGCGCCCATGATGCCGCCGAGAACCGGGGGTACTTCCGTGCGCACGGGGCAGACTACCTGATTAAGTGGAACCCCCGCTCACAAGATGGACTGGCCTGGGTCGACAAGGCTCATGCGGCCGGCGCACTTTGGTGCCATACCCGACCGGGCAAAATGGAAACGCTGGTAAGCGAACCGCTGGATGGCACGGACGACCGCCTGATCGTCAAGGTGACGGTGCGCCAGAGTGACAGTTCAGGACAGCTGTTTTTGGAGCCGGAGGTCAGCCTGGAGGGCTGGACGACTTCACTCACATCGGACGCAGCAGATAACGCCAAGGTCATTGCGCTCTACCAGGATCACGCCACCAGCGAACAGTTCCACAGTGAGTTCAAGACTGATCTGGATCTCGAACGTTTGCCGTCAGGGAAGTTCGATACCAACGACCTGGTCATAGCCTTTGCCGTACTGGGCTACAACATACTGCGTTGGATGGGACAGAACGCGCTATTGGGGCCGGATGCACCGGTGCGTCATCCGGCCAAGCGTCGGCGGCTGAAAACCGTGATTCAGGAACTGATGTATATGGCCTGTCGCTTAGTCAGCAGCGGTCGTCGTCTCCACCTGCGCTTCGGACGACATTGTCCCGGTTTCGGGGCATTCAGTCGCGTCTACGGGCTGGCCTGATCCGGACTGTCGGATTTACAGCCATTCAAAATAGCCACACGCCCGAGCGCCATGCATGGCAGGGTATGCCTTGGCCTGCAGACAGAATCGAGACGAAATACTGCGGTGAGAAGCATGATCGATGCTGCAGTGGCGTAGATTAACCCGGTACACGTTAGATAAGATCGAGCTGTGTTAAAGAGCGAGGTCGTCTTCAGTGCTGGGTGCTGCAACAGCGGGTGAAGTCACTGATTCAGGCTATAGCGATGCGCTGGATGCGCCCTTCGTGTTCAGCAGCAACGGCGACGGCTTTCTGTTTCATGACCGTACCGGTCTGTTCGGCAAAACCGAGTCCACACTCGGCCTGAATGAATTCCCTTCGCCTGATACCCTCTGGGAGCTTTACTGCCGGTACAAGGGCATCGGCGAGGCGGCAGCCCGGCAAGCCGTTGAACAGCCCTACTACGATGACGGCAGCGGTCGCTCGCCCCGTTACTATCAGACGGTAGCGATCAACCGTACTGTCGAGGCTGTGGCGCGTGGGCAGAACCGTATCCTGCTGGTAATGGCCACCGGCACCGGCAAGACCTTTACCGCCTTCCAGATCATCTGGCGGCTGTGGAAGTCGAAAAAGAAGAAGCGCATCCTGTTCCTGGCCGACCGTAACATCCTGGTCGATCAAACCAAGAACAACGACTTCAAACCCTTCGGTCAGGCGATGACCAAGGTCAGTAACCGCACGGTTGATCCCTCTTATGAGATCTATCTGTCGCTGTATCAGGCCGTGACCGGCAGCGAGGAAGAACAGAACATCTACAAGCAGTTCTCGCCCGACTTCTTCGATCTGGTAGTGATTGACGAGTGTCACCGTGGCAGCGCTGCCGTGGACTCTGCCTGGCGCCAGATTCTGGATTACTTCTCCGCTGCCACCCATATCGGTCTGACCGCTACGCCGAAGGAAACCAAGGAAGTCTCCAACATCGACTATTTCGGTGAGCCGGTCTACACCTACTCGCTCAAGCAGGGTATTGAAGACGGCTTCCTCGCCCCGTACAAGGTGGTACGCGTCGATATTGACCGTGACCTTCAGGGCTGGCGCCCCAGCAAGGGCCAGACCGACAAGAACGGCGAACTGATCGAAGACCGCATCTACAACCAGAAGGATTTCGACCGCAATCTGGTGCTGGAGAAGCGCACCGAGCTGGTGGCGCGCAAAATCACCGAGTTCATGACGCAGACCGACCCCTACCAGAAAGCCATCGTATTCTGTGAAGACATCGACCATGCCGAGCGGATGCGTCAGGCGCTGGTCAACCTGAACCCGCAGCGGGTGAAGGAAAACCGCAAGTACATCATGCGCATCACCGGCGACGAGCAGGAAGGCAAGGCCGAGCTGGACAACTTCATCAACCCGGAAGAACGCTAGCCGGTGATCGCCACCACCAGCAAGCTGATGACCACCGGCGTGGATGCTCAGACTTGTAAGCTGATCGTGCTGGACCAGCGCATCCAGTCCATGACCGAGTTCAAACAGATCATCGGCCGTGGTACCCGTATCAACGATGACTTCAACAAACACTGGTTCACCATCATCGACTTCAAGAAGGCCACCGAGCTGTTCGCCGACCCGGATTTCGATGGCGATCCGGTCAAGGTCTACGTGCCCAAGGGTGATGACCCGATCAACCCGGACGATGAACAGGCCCCAGAAGATGAACAGCCGGATGACATGCTGGGTGAAGACGATGGCACCTATGAGGTCGACCCTGAAGAAGAGTGGGTATCGGATGATCAACCCAGCGGTGACTGGGACGATATCCTCGAAGACCCGCCACCCAAGCGCATCAAGTACGTGGTCGGCAACGTCGAAGTCAGCGTGATCGCCGAGCGTGTGCAATACCTGGGTCCAGACGGCAAGCTCATTACCGAAAGCCTGAAGGACTTTACCCGCCAGCAGGTGAAGGCCCAGTACGCCACCCTGAGCGACTTCCTGCGCCGCTGGAACGAGGCCGATCGCAAGCAGGCGATCATCGACGAACTGGCCGAACAGGGCGTGATCTGGGACGATCTGATCAAAGAGGTCAGCAAGAAACTGGGCGCCGAGCCGGACCCCTTCGACGTGATCTGCCACATCGTCTACGATCAGCCGCCGCTGAGCCGCAAGGAGCGGGCCGAACAGGTGCGCAAGCACAACTACTTCAACAAGTACGAAGGCGCCAGCAAACAGGTGCTGAACGCCCTGCTGGACAAGTACACCGATGCCGGTATCGAGCCCATCGAAGATGTGAAAGTCCTCACCCTGGCCCCTTTCAGCCAGATCGGTGCGCCGATGGAGCTGCTGCAAGCCTTTGGCGGCAAGCCCGGCTACACCGAGGCCGTGAAGCAGCTGGAAGATGAGCTCTACCAGCAGACTTCGTAAGCCGAACCAAACCCTTTACTCTTTTTTGAACACCCGGGAACAGACGCCTTATGTCGATTAACACCACCATCAAATCCATTCAGGACATCATGCGCAAGGACGTAGGCGTAGACGGTGACGCCCAGCGCATTGGTCAGCTGGTCTGGATGCTGTTTCTGAAGATCTTTGATGACCGCGAGCTGGAATGGGAGATGCTCAACGATGACTACCGCTCCCCCATCCCGACGCATCTACGCTGGCGCAACTGGGCCGCTGACCCAGAAGGCATGACCGGCGACGAGCTGAAAGACTTCGTCGACACCACCCTGTTCCCCGGCCTGCAGAATCTGCAGCCGGCCGGTGACGACTACCGTGGCGTGGTGATCCGCAACGTGTTCGAGGATGCCTACAACTACATGAAATCCGGCCAGCTCAGAGCCAGGTGATCAACAAGTTGCAGGACGGCATCGACTTCAACAAGTCTGCCGAGCGCCATGCGTTGGGCGATATGTACGAACAGATCCTCAAAGATCTGCAAAATGCCGGTAATGCCGGGGAGTTCTACACCCCCCGCGCGGTGACTGAGTTCATGGTCAACCGGGTGGATCCCAAGCTGGAAGAAAAGGTGATGGACCCGGCCTGCGGCAGCGGCGGCTTCCTCACCTGTGCCATCGAACACAAGCGCCAGCACTATGTCAGCACCCCGCAGGACGAGCAGACGCTACAGCGCACCATTCTCGGCGTGGAGAAAAAGCCGCTGCCGCACCTGCTGGCCACCACCAACATGATTCTGCACGGCATCGAAGTGCCGGATCAGATCAAACATGACAACACTCTGGGCCGCCCGTTGATCAGCTGGGGACCGAAAGAGCGTGTCGATGTGATCGTGGCCAACCCGCCCTTCGGCGGCATGGAAGAGGACGGCATCGAAACCAACTTCCCTGCCGCCTTCCGTACCCGAGAGACCGCCGATCTGTTCATGACCTTGTTCATCCACCTGCTGCGTGACGGTGGCCGTGCCGCCGTGGTGCTGCCGGATGGCTTCCTGTTTGGCGAAGGCATGAAGACCCGCCTCAAGGAAAAGTTGCTGGACGAGTGCAACCTCCACACCATCGTGCGCCTACCCAACGGCGTGTTTAATCCCTACACCGGTATCAAAACCAACCTGCTGTTCTTCACCAAGGGCAAGCCCACGGATGCCGTGTGGTACTACGAGCACCCTTATCCGGAAGGCTATAAGAGCTACAGCAAGACCAAGCCGATGCGCTTTGCCGAGTTCCAGACCGAGATCGACTGGTGGGGCGATGAGTCCGATGGATTCGCCAGCCGGGTCGAAAACGAGCAGGCGTGGAAGGTGTCCATCGATGAGATCAAGGCCCGCAACTACAACCTGGACATCAAGAACCCGCATCAGGGCGAGCAGATCAATCACGACCCGGACGAACTGCTGGCGCAGTACGAGCAGCAACAGGCCGAGATTCAGGAGATCCGCCACCAGCTGCGCGATATCCTCGCCGATGCGCTCGCACACAATACCGATACCAATACCGATGGAGGTGCGGCGTGAGTGCGCAGGAGCTGATAACCGATCATCTGGACCTGTGGACCGGGGCAGTCACCAAGAAGTCCACCAGCGGCCGTGGCAGCAACGGCAAGATTGAGCTGATCGGGATTAAGAAGCTGCGGGAACTGATTCTGGAGCTGGCTGTACGAGGGAAGCTGGTTGAGCAGGATCCAAGTGAAGAACCCGCACATCTCATTCTCGAACGTCTTGATTCCACTGTTAAGAAAAGCAGAGGGAAGTCACGAGCATCCTGTGGAACATCACAACCTAGCCTGCCCACAGGCTGGGCCTCTTTCCGAGTTGGCGATCACCTCGATTTCCAATACGGTAAATCCCTCCCTGCGAAGCAACGTGACGACTCAGGAAGCATCGAAGTTTACGGGTCTAACGGCGTCGTGGGCTTCCACACTCTGGCTTTGACGGAGGAGCCTTGCATTGTCGTTGGGAGAAAGGGCTCGGCCGGAGCTCTTAATAAGGCCCTTGGTCCTTCATGGACAACGGACGTGGCTTACTATATTCAGCCACGACAAGGATTCGACTTCGAGTTCACATATCTACTCTTGCAAAGCCTTCACTTGGACCAACTTGGCAAGGGCATTAAGCCCGGCGTCAACCGCAACGAAGCATACGCACTATCTGCTTGCTTGCCACCACTGGAAGAACAACACCGCATCGTCCAAAAAGTCGATGAACTTATGGCGCTCTGCGACCGGCTGGAGCAGCAGACCAGCGACCAGCTTGAAGCGCATGAACTCCTCGTGGACACCCTACTCGGCACCCTCACCCAGTCCGAGAATGCCGCCGAGTTGGCCGACAACTGGGCCCGCCTCGCCGCCCACTTCGACACCCTGTTCACGACCGAACAGAGCATTGACAAGCTCAAGCAGACCATACTGCAACTCGCGGTGATGGGACGGTTGGTGGAACAGGATGCGGGTGATGAGCCTGCAACTGAGCTGTTGAAGAGCATTCAAGCTGAGAAAGACCTGTTATCGCTATCATCGAAACAGCGAAAGACCAAACCACTGGCCCCGATTTCTGAATCCGAGGTGCCTTTCTCACTTCCTTCAGGCTGGGTACTTTCACGCCTGGATGACATCACAGATATCCAAGGAGGAATCGCAAAGGGCAAAAAGGTCTCAGGCAAGCGAACCCGATCTTTACCCTATCTCAGGGTCGCAAATGTTCAGCGTGCGCTACTCGACCTTTCAGAGATCAAAGAAATCGAGATTGCTGATGATGAAGTCGAACGTTACTTGGTAAACCGGCGGGACCTTCTAATTACAGAGGGCGGTGACTGGGACAAGGTAGGCAGAACTGCCATCTGGGATGGAAGCATAGAACCCATGGCACACCAGAATCATGTATTTAGGGCAAGACTCATTCTGGATGAGCAAAATGAACGGTGGCTTGAGCGTTATCTCAACTCACAATTTGCGCGTAACTATTTCGCAAGTTCAAGCAAGCAAACTACCAACCTTGCCTCCATCAACAAAACTCAGCTTCGAAGCTGCACCGTGCCACTTCCTCCGCTGGAGGAGCAGAAACGCATCGTTCAAAAAGTCGATGAACTGATGGCTCTCTGCGACCAACTCAAGGAGCGTTTGAACCAGGCAAGCGAAACACGTTGCCAGCTGGCCGAAGCCTTGGTGGAACAAGCAATCAGTTAAGGACAACTCAATGCCAGTTTTGGATGAAAAGTACGACCAGCTCTCTCTCAATAGCCAATATCTAACAGACCCTCTACTCTTGGCGCTGGCATGGAAAAAGGCCCATGAATACATACGCACGACCAACTGGTATGCCGATAATTTTGAACTCGACATCTCCTCCATCGACCTTCCAAACCGCTGCGAAGAGTGGGCTGGGGAAATCGGAAGCCAAATCCACTTCAAAGATTTGGAACTGGTTCCAGCCCCCAAGCTCCACCAACCTGGTTGGGAATTCATCCCACCAGATGATCCCCCAGGAATAGCGTATCCGTCCGGTGATCACACCTTGTCAGGCGTCATCTACCGGTTTCCAGTTGTGAGGCAACAACTCATGGATCGCACTGGTTTTCTGCGTAGGCAGCCGGGCCAGCACATCTTTCAGATACGCATAGGGTTCATGTCCGTTAAGCTTCGCTGACTGGATCAGGCTCATGATGGTGGCCGCACGGCGACCACTGCGTAACGAGCCCGCGAACAACCAGTTCTTGCGACCCAGAGCCCAGGGACGGATCAGGTTTTCCACACGGTTGTTATCGATGGGGACGGCACCATCCTGCAAGTACCGCGTCAGCGCGACCCAGCGTTTCAGGCTGTAGTCCAACGCTTTGGCCGTGGCTGAGCCATCCAGTACTTTTAGACGCTGAGTCTGCATCCATGCATGCAGCGCTTCGGCGATGGGTTTGGCCCGTGTCTGTCGTAGCTGATAACGTGCCTCCGCTGTCATCTCCCGGCCATCCTGCTCGATGCCATACAGCTGGCCGATGTACTCAACCGCCTGAGCCGCGATCTGGCTTTTGCCCGTCACCTCCAGCTCAACGAACTTGCGACGAGCATGGGCCATACAGCCGATCTCGGTGACGCCTGTGCCGAAGCTGGCCTTGTAGCCGCTGTAGTCATCGCAGACCAGCTGGCCCTGCCAGGGCCCGAGAACATCCCGCGCATGCTGGCCACCGCGTCCCGGTGTGAAGTCATAGATCACGCCCTGCAGACGCGAGAACGCAGTACTGGCATAGGCCCAGATGTAGGCCTTGTGTGTTTTCTTCTTGCCCGGTGTGAGCATGGGGACAGGCGTTTCATCCGCGTGTAAGACCGGCTCCTGCAGCAAGGTATCCCGCAGTGCATCCACCAGCGGTTGCAACTGCACACCGCAGACACCGATCCACTCCGCCAGCGTTGAGCGTGGCAGCGCAACGCCCGCACGGGTAAAGATCTGTTCCTGCCGGTACAGGGGCAGGTGATCGGCATATTTGGCGATCAGCACCTGAGCCAGCAGCCCCGTGGTCGGGATCCCCTTGTCGAGCACATGAGGTGGCATGGGAGCTTGTATCAATGTCTCGCAGGTGTTGCAGACCCATTTGCCCCGGATGTGGCGCTCGACCGTGAACACGCCGGGCGTATAGTCGAGCTTCTCGCTGACCTCCTCGCCGATGCGGGTCAACTGGCAACCACAGTGGCAGGCCGTGTGGTCCGGCTCATGATGGATCTCGGTACGCGGCAGTTCCGGTGGCAACGGCGAGCGCTTGGGCTGACGCTTTTCGGAAGGCGTGGTTGCCGGGGCTTTCAGCCGTTCAAGCTCGGTCTCGATCGCCGCGATGTCTGCATCGACGACCTCGTCCAGCAGGCTGATCTGCAGCACGTTGAGGTGTTCACTGCGTTGGCCGTATTTGTGCCGCCGCAACAAGGCGACCTCATGCGTCAGCTGTCCGATTTTCAGATCACGCTGTTGGATACCCTGATCACGTTCCTGTATCGCCTGTTCCTGCTGTTCAACACGGCTGATCAGCTGCTCGGCCAACTGACGGAGCTGTTCGGGTGTGAGCTGGGTGAGGTCGGGTGTCGTGGTCATGCGGGACAGTATGCCCACATTAAATGGTCATGGGGATGCCCGGATCGGCTAATGGCTCATCGGGCGAGTCTGTGTTCGACTCGGCACCGCTCTCAGACGACGGTGATGACACCTGCGTCACCCATACGCTG
Organism: Marinobacterium iners; assembly: GCF_017310015.1. NCBI lineage: Bacteria > Pseudomonadati > Pseudomonadota > Gammaproteobacteria > Oceanospirillales > Oceanospirillaceae > Marinobacterium > Marinobacterium iners. Next base: position 890,048 of record NZ_CP022297.1, on the reverse strand, counting down.
CCAGGGCAGGCCTTGTACCAGCGCCTGCAGTTGCTCGGGTGTTAAGGCGATACGGTCGCCGCGCCATGTCTCGGTCCAACTGAAGCGGCCCTGATGCAGTCGGCGCGAACAGAGCCAGATACCCAGGCCATCATGGATCAGCACCTTCATGCGGTTACCGCGCTTGTTGGCAAACAGATAAGCCGCATGCGGTCGCGCCTCGCCGAACACCTTAACCACCCGTGCCAGCGCCGTATCAGGCCCCGCCCGCATGTCCATGGGCTCGGTGGCCAACCAGATCTCATCGATGCGGATCATGACAACAGGTCGCGCAACAGGGCAAGGCACGGCTGGGCTTGATCAACTGGCCACTCAACCACGACTGTTCCCGAAGGTCTTGTACACTCGATGCGAATAACAGAGTGATCGATCTGAGCTGGCCGATGTGGTGCAGGGAGTTGAACGGGGACGAAGGCTGGCATCGGGAGCGGTGTATTGGCGCGTTCGGCTTCTCGCATCCAGCGCCGTACCATGTTGGCGTTAAGGCCATTATCCAGTGCAATCCGTGAAACGGATACGTTCGGCTGGCGGCATTGCGCCACGATCTCGGCCTTGAACACGGGTGAAAAATGACGGCGTTTGCGTGGGCCTTGGGGTGCGCTTGATGGGGTCATTGATAGTGTCCACTTAAAAATAAGTGGACACTATCGGATGGTCAGCCTGTTGAGCTCAAGATGGGTTCACCGGACGGATACGGAATAGCTGAGTTCAAACTGATTTGGCAGCCAAGCAAAGAACTAGATGCGACGGTCACTGGATCTGATAAAAAACAAGAAGATAAGGACAACAACTTTCTTAGGCTAAGACCGCTCGCTCACATTGGCATCCGTGAACAGTCCATCATGACACTGGTTATGATGTGCCTTACGAACGAGGTTGAGACGAAACAGGGCGACCCTTCCACAGACTACAAAGAAGTTCATGAAAAAGGCGTAGTAAGTTACGGGAACCGTCTCTATTGTCGCTATGAAGATGACAAAGCCGAACACAGTTATGGCGCGACCACGACCTACAGCAAGTACTTTACAGACTACCGTAAGTTTCTGGAGCGCCCCTATCACTTTCCTGAATCAGTGACTTCACCCGCTGTTGCAGCACCCAGCACTGAAGACGACCTCGCTCTTTAACACAGCTCGATCTTATCTAACGTGTACCGGGTTAATCTACGCCACTGCAGCATCGATCATGCTTCTCACCGCAGTATTTCGTCTCGATTCTGTCTGCAGGCCAAGGCATACCCTGCCATGCATGGCGCTCGGGCGTGTGGCTATTTTGAATGGCTGTAAATCCGACAGTCCGGATCAGGCCAGCCCGTAGACGCGACTGAATGCCCCGAAACCGGGACAATGTCGTCCGAAGCGCAGGTGGAGACGACGACCGCTGCTGACTAAGCGACAGGCCATATACATCAGTTCCTGAATCACGGTTTTCAGCCGCCGACGCTTGGCCGGATGACGCACCGGTGCATCCGGCCCCAATAGCGCGTTCTGTCCCATCCAACGCAGTATGTTGTAGCCCAGTACGGCAAAGGCTATGACCAGGTCGTTGGTATCGAACTTCCCTGACGGCAAACGTTCGAGATCCAGATCAGTCTTGAACTCACTGTGGAACTGTTCGCTGGTGGCGTGATCCTGGTAGAGCGCAATGACCTTGGCGTTATCTGCTGCGTCCGATGTGAGTGAAGTCGTCCAGCCCTCCAGGCTGACCTCCGGCTCCAAAAACAGCTGTCCTGAACTGTCACTCTGGCGCACCGTCACCTTGACGATCAGGCGGTCGTCCGTGCCATCCAGCGGTTCGCTTACCAGCGTTTCCATTTTGCCCGGTCGGGTATGGCACCAAAGTGCGCCGGCCGCATGAGCCTTGTCGACCCAGGCCAGTCCATCTTGTGAGCGGGGGTTCCACTTAATCAGGTAGTCTGCCCCGTGCGCACGGAAGTACCCCCGGTTCTCGGCGGCATCATGGGCGCTGTCAAGACGTACCAGTAGCGGTGCATCGGTCAGCTCTCGGACTCGAGGCAGCACCCGGTCGAGGGTGTGAATAAACTCTTTATTGGCATGTTGGTTACCCGGTCGCAGCTCACAGCCCAGACACCAGCCCTCCGTGCCCAGGTAGGCCGCGATGGGGGCATAACCGTCATGCCCCTTGTAGGTATAGGCCACGCCCTCTTTTTTACTGTTGCTGTTGTCCATGGGAAACACGTCCATATCCAGTGGCACGTGCCCGGTGGTGAGTGTGCCGATAGGCACCGAAGCGTTACACAGAAACTCGACGCTGGCCTCATCCAATAACGGGATCAGTGCGCGGGCATCTTCATCAAAGCGCTGACGCAGCCGGGCCGATGAAGGTGATTGCTTGATGCCCATGGCCGCTTTGAAGAAGGGATCATGGCGTGCGTGCTCGACCGCTTCGAAGTCGCTCTTGCCAAGGCAAATCAACCCCAGGTAGGTACGGATGAGGTCGATGTTGGCGATGCCATGGCGCTTGACGATGGAGCGCGAGGTCTTAGCCAGAGAGGTCATCCTGTTCACGCTGTGCCCAACCAGCGCCAGACCACCGTGGGGTGTGATAATCTCGGTTTTTGACTGTTCAAGCTTGAAGGTACGCATAGTCAGATATCACTGCCTGGGTGAATCGAGAATGGCGTCCATATTACCGCCGCAGGCCGCGTGGTTACAGTGTTGTAGAGGTGTGAGTGGGGTTGTAAGTCACGGAATCAGGACTTTGCCAGAAAAGAACTTCAGGAAAAGTCAGAAGAACAAGAGGTCTACCTGCTGGAAATCGATTTAAGCCAGTTTTTCGACTGTGTAGACAGAGAGAAACTGATCAAAAAAATCGAGGCGATAGCCCGCAACCAAGGCCCTTTAGAAAAACCCGACGAAGCGACTATAAACAACGTCCTGAACGCATTCAAAAACTGGCAGTGGTCAACCTCAGCCGAAAAAGCCTTCACCGCAGTTTGTTCCGACACGGCCCGGCTGGGGCTCCCGCAAGGACTTGTGGCATCCGGTTTTTTTGCCAACATCTACATGGCTGAGTTTGATGACTTCATGAAAAACTTAATCGGTCAGCCGATTGAGGACGACAGCGACATCAAGCTTGCTGACTACTGCCGTTATGTTGACGATATGCGGCTGGTGTTGGTTGGGCCCACCAGAAACACATTGCTCAATAAAGCAGCTGACACTCGCCAGGGTACTGGCCATCTAGAGGTTATCAAGTCAAAACTACTCAAAAAAGTCACCCCAGAACTAAAAAAATTAAATCTGGATGTTCAACCAAAGAAGACCAAAATAGAAGCCTTTAGAGGGAAATCAATTGGCATCTCCAGCACACTGGAAGATATCCAAACGAATGTTTCGGGCCCAGTTTCCTATGAAGATGCAGAGATTCATTTGGGCCAACTTGAGTCGTTATTGGTCTTATCCGATACCAGTTCAATGGCTCAATCGAGAGGGTCCGGTTACTTCAACCGGCTTGCCACTATCGAAAAAGATATGTTCGACGTTCGTGAAGACACATTGAAAAGATTCGCCGCCAACAAGATTTCCAGGCTTCTTAATAACATTCGCCACTTCACCTCGCGCGAGACCGATGAAAATGGCCAACCCATACCGGGAAATTGGGATTACCTTCAAGAACGCTTAGCCCGACGCTTCATAGCTTGCTGGAGTCGAGATCCCGCCTTAGTGCTGTTACTCAAAAAGGGTTTGGAGTTATTTCCAAGTACCCGTTTACTCGAACCGGTACTGGAGCAACTCGATTATCTAATTTCCCTACCACATGCCAACTGGCACGGCATCCCGTCAGACCTGGCCATTCGGCAAGCAGCTATTGGGAAATACTGCCTTGCAGATATTTTTCGACACGCTGCAACCGTTATTCATCGAAAAGATAGGCAGGCTATCCCGGCTCACGCGAATGTCGATGCTTTCTTCGAATCACTGCAAAACACTGCAGTGAAGACTATTAATGAGTCGATATATACAACCAACGGAGATAGCTATTCTGCGTCCACACCATCGGAGCTTGAAGATGAGCCGCGCCCCGGTGGTTTCAACTTTTTGGCCACTCAAGCTCGATTCCTCTTACTGGTGCGATTGGACACTGTGCTAGAAAGCAGCTCCGGTTGCTGGTTTCATGATTTCATTTTCAAGCTTGCAAAGGGATTCCGGAATATCACCCTTCCTGAAGATGCAGCCGCAAGAGACTTGGCCGCTGGGATTCTGATTGCCCGACAGTTGATCGATGATCCCAAGCCACTTCACCGTGCAGCAGCATGCCTGCTTGAGAAGTATCAGGAGACTTGGAAGGTACTGGAACTGATTGCGGTTCAAGAATCAGCATTACTTCGGGCTCTGGTGCTTCACGCACGAGCGCTACAGTACAGTTGGCCAACAACTCCAGAAGTTGATGCTGTAGTGAAAAAACTTTATATCGACAGCAGGCCTTCCGCAAAACCACTGCCAGAAATCAAAACGTTTACTCCGCTATATAAGCTTATCGCCCGCACCGACAATCCCTTTGGCAACGAAATTATGGCTTTAAAGCTTATGCTAGCGCTACTCAAAGACACAGCAAAGTTTTCCGAGGCAGAGAGTGACCATGTTATCGACCTGTCAAAAACCGAAGTAGAATTTGATGCCTTTTGTACTCCACCAGCATACCAAGCATTTAGTTCAGACGTATTTGTTAGATTGAAATTTCAGGCCTCCCTCGGAGCAGCAGCAAGCCACCTTCATTCCAAGCATGACGATACATTTATCCTTCAACGCGTTGCCCTTTGTCTTCGCGCCGTTTTACAAGGGTCAGCAGACCCCACGGGATTTGGGCAAAACCTTCTGCCAAGGACGGGGTACCGTGGCTTAAAGACAACTCAATTCAAACGACAGATTGGGTTGCTATTAACCAGGCGGCAATTTAGGTCTGTTATGCGGCATAGGCGATATGCTCAGCATCAAAGTATTTTTTCACTCGTTCAGGACGCCGTTGAAGCGTCAGCATGCATGATCGCGTGCGTTTCTTCAGATCGTCGACAGAGCGAGCAGCAGGCCCACTATGCACCATGCCTTTCAGGTCACAGTTGAGGTATTCATCTGGATTCAACTCCGGGGAGTAGGCTGGCAGGAAGAATACTTCCAGATAGCGTTTGACTGTCTTGCGCTCCAGCCAGCGTTTCACGACCTTGGCGTGGTGTACCCGCAAGTTATCCAGGATCAGAAAGACCTTGCCGGGCGTCGATTCGATCAGCGCGCGCAGAAATTTCTTCAGGACCTTGGCGGTCATGGTCGACTCATAGAGCATGAATCGTACAGTGCCTTGGTTGGTGATCGCCGAGATCATGTTGAGCGATATACGCTTGGCCGGCAAAGGTTGCACCGGTGTTTGTCCCTTTGGTGCATAGCTCCGACCGTGCTGGGTATTGTTTTTGATACCCGTCTCGTCACCCCAGAAAATCTGGGCATTCTCTGCTTTGGCACGGGCCTGAATCTGCGGGTATTCCTCCTTCAGCCAAGCGTCAACGCGGGACGGGTTCTGCTCCCACGCTTTCTTCAATGGCTTCTGAGGCGTGAAGCCCCAGCGCTTGAGGTAATCGCCCATCGTGCGGACCGGGATATCAATGCCCCAGAACTGCTTGATCAACTGAGTAATCGCGCGCCGTGTCCACAGCGCAAAGCCAAGCTTGTGCTGGTCGGGCATCTGGTCACGAATCGCCTCGATGACACGTTGTTCCTGTTGTTCGGTCAACCGTCGAGGCTTGTTTTTAGGGCCGCGTTTCTGGACAGCGATAGCGTCGGCACCACCCGCTTGATAGCGCTTGTACCAGCGCCCGACGGTGTCAGGGTGAACGTCAAGAAGCTGACCGATCTGGCGGAAGGTTTTGCCCTTCTCGCGGAGTCGAATCGCCTTCTGCCTGAGAAGTTCTTGTTGCTCCGTGCTGAGCTTGCGTGCGTCTGTATTCATGCAGGCATTATATCAGATGTAAATTGCCACCGGGTTAATAGTTAGTTGCTCGTAAAGCCATTCCGGATCATGAAACTGACTACCATGCGGAAGATCGGTAGCATCGCCGGTTTCGTTCTTTAATAAATCCAAATCCCTCTCATACAGAAAGTGATTTGTCGCAATCGACATAGAGCCGCCATTCGCCACAAATTGAGCGAATCCATAAGCTAACACTTGGATTGCCGAAGAACTAAAGTATCCAAGCTTTAGATAAACCTCGCGTGAGCTAGGAAGCACACTCAGAAAGAATTCTATGGGGAGTGGACCATCATCTGAACTGTACTCTCCATCGAGCGGCAATTCTAATTCGGTGAAACCGGCCATACCAAAGCTAACTCCATTATCTAGTAGTCCGACCTGATTTGACATTTTCCGGCTTATCAGGACAGTGTCAGGCCATTCTCAGTTTACGAGCTTTTCCTTAAAATCTACTGCCCGTCACTACACTCGTCCATCGATGCTTAGCCGTCGAAATTTGCTTAATTATTTTGTTGTTTATCATACCACCCTAGGTATTGGTGCATATCCTACTGTAGTAGTTCAATGATAGAGCTTAAGTTTCTTGTGAGTAGTTGTGGCTGACACGGCACCATGAACTCTACACGGTAAAGATATATGTCCACCCTACCGGCTCTGACTGCACCACACGAATCATATCAAACTTTTATGCCCAGCAACTCCCGCGCCTGCCGATGTATCGCCTCCCGCCAGCTCACAGGCTCGATCACATCAATCGCCGAGCCAAAGCCCTGTATCCACCACTGAGTTTGCTGGTCGTTCGGCACTTCGGACTCCAGCTGGCACCAGCCTTTATCGTCCGGTTCAACAGTTAGCGTCTGCACATCACTCAACGGCGTTTCTGACAACAGTCTGGCGACTTCAGGCCGGATTCGTGCCTTCAGTTGCACGAACTGCTCATCCAGCGGGTAACCAAAGGCGCCGGTTGAGATGTACTGGTCGACGCTAAAATCCGACTTGGATCGGTACGGCTGTTCACTAACTTTAATACTGACGATGCGATGTAGGGCAAACTGGCGCACATCGTCATAGTCGTTCACGGTGGCCAGCAGGTAGGACACGCTGTGGCGCGCGACAATGCCCAGCGGGTGTAGCGTAAAGGTTTTGTGTTCGTCCTTGGAGCGGCTGCGGTATTCCACATCCAGCGCGTAGTGGTTGAGCAGCGCATCGGTCACCAGTTGCCAGACATCGTGTTGAATCGGCGCCGGGATCAGTGCCTTGCCGTTGGGAATGGCTTTGACGTACTCGCTCCAGTGCGCCAGCCTGTTGCCGTTGAGGCCATCTAGGTACTTGCGGGCGTTTTCAAACTGCCCGGCCAGCTGGTCGATGGCGATCTGCGGCAGCAGGCCATGCAGGTATTCTTCGGCCAGCACCAGCGTAAGCGCAGTGGCGGTGTCCAGTGCCGGCAGGTTGCTTTTGAAGGATGCATCAAAAGACCAGCGGAACGGTCGGTGGGTACCATCACGCAGTAGCGGGAAATGCGCTGACAGCTTTTCCAGATCGCGCTGCATGGTGCGCAGCTCTACATTGAATCCGCGCTCCTCCAGCAACGTATGCAGCGTCGTGGTGGCACGGTAGTGCGGCGCCCGCGGAATGAGTTGCAGCAGAGCCAGGTGACGAAACAATGTGTCTTGGCGGCTACTCATACCACCTCCTTGTGATGCTGTGTTTCTGATAGCCGACATAGTACCAAATCCTTGATTACATGGAAGTTTCATTTCATTCGCCTTTCAGCTTATAAAGCCAATGGGGCGACCCTCCCCCTGATGACGGGTCTTGATGGCATGCTCCTGCTCCAGCCCAACCATCAGTTCTTCGGGTGTCAGCGGCTCGGCCAGCACCTTGGCGCGGCGCTCAACGGTGGCGAAGTCGCCGGGGGTCAGCTGAGACAGGCGTTTCAACCGAGTCTCGTACCCTGCTACATTGACTGCAGCGAAGGGTTGAGACTGGTGCATCCCCAGCAGGCGGTTAAAAAACGACCAGGACTGGTCAAAGTCCAGGTAGTTAAACCGAATTTTGAAGTCGAACCGGCGCAATGCGGCGCTGTCGAGGTGATCCATGAAGTTGGTCGACATGATCAGAATGCCGTTGAACTCTTCCATCTGTACCAATAGCTCGTTGACCTGGCTGACTTCCCACTGCTGCTGGGCTGCGCTGCGTGACCCCAGAAAGCTGTCGGCCTCGTCGATCATCAGGATGGCGTTTTTCTGTTTCGCTTCGGCAAAGGCGGCAGCCAGCTGCTGTTCGGTCTGACCCACAAAAGGGCCCAGCAGATCAGATGCCTTGCGCAGCAGCAACGGCTTTTCCAGTACAGATTCCAGATAACGCCCCAGCTCGCTTTTACCGGTGCCCGGCGGGCCATAGAGGCAGATGCGGGCCTGGCCACTGCGTTTGAGTCCTGAGACCAGTCGCTCGAGCGGAAAATCCGTGTTTGACAGCGCCGGGTTGAACGCGGATGAGGACGGGCGACGCTCCTTGTGCTCCCACTGGTATCCCAGCGCTTGATACAGGCTGCTCAGCAACTGTTCCATTGTTTGCTCCACACGTTCGGGTTTGCGCAGGCGTAACTGGCGCACCACTTTGGCAGCACGGGTCAGGTGGGCCGGTTGTAATCCCTGCTTCTTGGCCAGCGTGCGCATCCACTCTTCGCGGACATTGAGGCCCTGCAGCGTGCGCTGGACCATGACAAAGCGGGTCTCTTCGTTCAGCTCCGGCATGCAGATCAGCATATCGAAGCGGCGCAGGTAGGCTTTGTCCATGCTGTTGATGTCGTTGCTGATCCAGAACACCGGGCGCGGATTCTGCTCCAGCATGTTGTTGATCCAGGCTTTTTGGCCGTTCTGCTCACGGTAGGTGAATACGTCTTCGATTTCATCGAACAGGATCACCGACTGGGGGCTGGCCCTGAGAATCTGCTGGCTGATCAGGTAGGCGGAGAAACGCTCGTCACCACTCATGGGCTCGCCGTCATGGCGGGCATACTTGACCTCAAACAGCTCCAGCGAGAGTTCATCACCAAGGGTGCGAACCAGTTCGGTCTTGCCGGTGCCCGGTGCGCCGTAGATCAGGATATTGGTTCCCACCGCTCCCGAACGTACGGCGGCCTTCAGGTAGCGTTTGAGCTGTGAATACTGGCTATCGATATGGATGAAGTCGTCCGGCTGCAGCTCGGGTCTGGCACCCAGCTGAGTAAAGTGACGCAGAAGTGACTCGGGGCCCTGCTGCTCATACATCAATACATTGTCAATGCCGTTCAGCAACTCCAGGTCGTCACCACGTCCTTTGGGGTTCAGCAGGCGGCATCGCACCAGTACGCTGTCATTCGATAACGCCTTGGCAATCAAATGGCGCGGCAGCTGCAGGGCGATGCTCATTAGCGAGATCAGCTGCTGAGTAGGCGGCAGACCGTAGTTGGTTGAGAACAGCTTGAGGGTGTCATCTACCCCTTCAACCTGCTCCTTGATGCTCAGGAAGCCTAGGACTGTTTTCTCTGCCGGTGTCAGACCCAGAGACTGCCCCAATTTGGACAGGTTGCGATCCAGAAGGTCTTGCTGAGGGTGTTTCTGCTCCAGTTCGGACAGACGTGTCTTGAGCAGCTGCAGCCCTTCTTTCAGGGTGATCTCTTCGTCATACTGGGACTCAAGCCCGATTAGACGGAGGATGTCAGCGTCATTGAACCCTTCCTTGTTGATGAAGAAACGGTAGCCCTTGCCGTTCACCAACAAACGCAGTACCCAGAGTGCAGCCCGAGTTTGATAGGTCTCGCTGGTTGCCAGCGGCACTGCATTGCGGCGTGAGCGTTTACGCAAAAAAGCGGGGATTCCCATGAGTGACTCCTGTACATCTGATCGATGGGAACAGAGTACGGGAGCCATGCGTCAGAATGGGTCGCTTTTTTGAAAGGGCCTGCCCAACCGCCTGTATTACAACAATATTGAAGGCGCCATCATCTACGACATCGTAATGATGGTCATCACCCTGGAGATTGGATAACCCGCTCAATGTGTTGAATCAGCAACGGTATATCCTCGACACGGTGCCCCCAATTCACATCATGCCATTCGATCCCCTGCTGGCGGAAAAACTGCCGTTGTGCGTCCGGGTTAATCACGTCATCCCGGGTGCCGACAATTGCCCTAAGTTGCGCACGGCTGTTCCTTGAAGATTTTACTGCCTCAAAGGCATCCAGCATGGGCTGATCAAACAGGATTGGCTGATTGGTCACATAGTCCATGGCGGGTGTCCGGAGGTAATGCCGTAACAGCGTTGCCGGATCGAAGCAGGCGTTCACGACCAGCGTATTGAGGCCGTAGCGTTCATTGAGTTTCAGCGCGTAGTAGCCGCCCATGGAGGTCCCCACAAGGATGTCAGGCTGTTCGGCTTCTACCTGCGCAGCCAGTTGCTGAAGGCTTTCTGTAAAGTGTTGCGGTTTGTAATCAGGCGCTACCACCTCCAGCCCTGCTGCTTTCAGCCCTTGGACGGTAGAGGACTGGCCGGACGAACCCAGTCCATGCAGGTATAGAATTTTCATATGTAACCTCATTGAATGGGATATAAATCAGTATTCGGATCTTGGTGGCCCCTCAGCTTTGAGAAACACACCTTACTCCTGCAGGGCGTCATATCTTGTCGCCCTCGGCATGATCCGATTCGGACAGAATAGCCAGCAAAATAATCAAAACAGACGACCATATATGTCGCGCCAAAACGATAGACTAATACCGTGATTTTGACTGGAAGCACAAACATGATTGGACTGCAGAAAGGGCCAAAGTACTGGGTCGAAAAAAACGCGATGCGGTTTGTTTACCCGCCTGATCTACAACAGATGGATGATGGCTATTTACGCATAACCTTTTCTGGCCTCAACCCAAACCTGGTACTGTACATCAGCGAGAAAGGCAATGCCAACGCATTATTATATCTGTCTGCTGGATCCCCTGACATAAGTTCAGAGAAGGAGATAATGGACCTCGTTTATGACGATATCATCTCCATTCACATGGATACAGATGGCAGATTCTATTGTGATTTATGCCCTGAGCCAGAATATTACTCCACCCCGGATGAACTCTGGATGAGGCATACGCTTGACGATATTATTGAATGGGTCAATAGCTTCAGACAGGATGAGTGCTATTTGTTCTTCGTGACTGAAGGAGCTGTTGGGGCCGACCGCATCAAAAAATCAAATGCTAAGAACAAAGAATGGTATGCATGCGTTCCTATCGTTATGGATAATTATAATTTATCAGAATAACCCTCTTTCTGAAGATAGGAAACCACCTTTTCATCGGGGGCATCCGAAAAATAAACAAAGGATGCAATAACCAATACCAGTGCTGAAAAAAATTTCAGCGCAGCAAAAGCCCTACTATTTTTTATAACTTGCATTTTCTGAACCCCTTGACGATTTTATGCAGTCACCGAAAACCATTCGATATGCTTTACACTGCCATTCCAGCGCGCCGCAACCAACTGGCCCTGTTTGGCGATGCTGTAATCCAAACAGAAGGCACGCTGATCACGAATGTTCGCGGGGTCAAAGTCACGCTGCCAGTAGTGACCGAAAAAGGCGGGCTTGCGGTCCTGGTATTCAAACTCATTCGCCTGCCGGTACTGTGCTGACAAGTCGTGTACATCATGCAATTCCGGCTTGATCGCCAGTGACGCGGCCGGCCCCTTGTGCAGCTGCCACCAGCAAATGCGCGCCTCGCTCCGCAGGGTGCCATCCTTGTCTGCAAAGCTGGCGCCCGGCGGTAGGGGCACTTCAGGTCCCTTCAGCAGGCATTCAACAGCGGCATACAGAGGATCACTTTTGACGGCATAGTGCTGATAGAACTGGTCGTTATGCAGGCGGTTGTTGTCATCCACCCAGGGGGCAAGCGCCTCCATACTAGGGTCATGCCAGCAGGCGTGGATGGCCCGCAGCTCATCCAGCTCCAGCCAAAGCGGCAGCTGTTTGAAGAAATCGATGGCATCTTCATGAAGCGCAGAGCCGAACGGGAAGGCTTCAAGAAATGCACTGTGCTGTTTTGTGTTTTTCTCGATATGCGGGCGCACATAGCCACCACTCTCGCTCGAAGTGGCGTAGCAGATGGCATTGAATTCGTGATTGCCCATCAGCACGATGGCATCACCGGACTCCATCATGGCTCGGGCGATCTCAACCACCCGCTGCTGCTGCGGCCCTCGGTCGATCAGATCGCCGATCATGATCAGGGTACGATCGGGGTGTGCATACCCCTTTCCTTTGGGACGATACCCCATCTGCTTGAGCAACTGCTCCAGTTCATGGGCGTGTCCGTGAATGTCACCGACCAGGTCATACAGCGCTGAACCCATGTGCAACTCCTTGTTTTGCATGGATGGCAATTTTCTATTCATAGGAAAAGTTGAAGTTTACAAAGCAATAGTCACCGCTGTCGCGGCTAAATGTAAACTGGCTGGCTGCCTCCGGCAGTCCGCTGGCAATGGCAAGATCCCGCAGCTGGTCATCGTTTAGACCGGTAACATCCTCAGCGAGGAAAATCAGGCTCATTGCGCTAATCCCATCCCATACCCAGACCTGCACCCGAGCGGGGCGTCCTTCAACTTCAATGGACTGATTGGCGATGATACGGGTATCGGGGTCAATGGGAAGATTGGCAAACGGATCCATGGGCAACTCCTTGTCGTCTGATTCAAACTGGATGATGACATGGCCAGGCGACAGATTTAGTCGCCTATCAGAATGTTGAGCGCTTGCAGGGAATGTAATGCGCCGGATTTGATGCCCACCCAAGGACAGTAGACCTCTTGCGGTTTCGGTTTTTCAGGGTTGATCTGAATAACAGCCAGCGCATTTCGTGATAGTGCCCAAGTCTCATCCTCAACCACAGTTACGGTATCACCAGCACCGATTTCAAGAACGACATAGGGGCTGTTATCCACACCGAGCTGTTGCTTGAAATGCTCCCATCGCGCCAATGCCGGAGCCTGAAGCCTGTGATCAAAACTGCGGTCGCCGAACATGAGCACGTGTGGACGCATCAACGCACCGCAGGCACAGCGGGGAATCCGAGTCGGATCCTGGCGCTCCAACCGGTTCTGATGAATCGGGACAGGCCCCTGGCTGCGGAAGACGCAATCAGGCCGATCACAGTACATCCAACCAATCGTACCGTGGCATTCATACAGTTGGTTATCCGCAAAACCGGCTCGACGGAAGTAGCCATCCGTGTTCGAAGTAAGCACGAAGCTGTTACCCTCGCCCAGTCGATGACACCATTGCCGCAAGAGCTCATAGCCTTCATGTGGCTGATGGCATCGGTATTGAGCCAACCGGCTAAGGTAGAACGCCCAGACAGCTGCAGGATCCTGCTGGAACTGCTCGTAACCGGCTAATTGAAATGGCCGTTTCTCTGTATTGCGCCAGAAACCTTCTTCACCACGGAAGGTTGGCAACCCGGAATCAGCACTCACGCCGGCACCTGCGAGGATCACCAGCTGCCCTGCCCGTTTCAGATAATCCGCAGCCCGTTGCAAGTCATGGCCGAGAACGTCTGCACCATCGCTACCTCTCATGCGACTGGTGCTTCCACTTTGTAGAAACGGTAGACACCGGGCCGCTGTTCATACAGCTGGTATCCAAACTGGTTGGCAATTCTGACAGCAAAGCGCCGGTAAACCGAAGCCTTTGCCTTTTCATTGGCGCTGTAGACGAAAAAGTACGGCTGATATCGGGCAATGACGGAGGCGATGAAGCTGCGCACTTCGCTCAGTATTTTAAACACCTGCCCCGTCTGAACATGCTCGCTGATGAACCAGACGGTATCCGGTGGCTCATCTCCGAAAGCGCACTCAAAAGGTGTCTGGCTATACACCTTGCGCTGCGATTTGAGAGCATCAATATGCAGGGTGATGGACTGGCTGCTTTCCTGGAAGCTCAGTACGTAGTGAATTCCATCGATATTGAACTCTTTTCTCATCCCCAACTTCTATCCTCCGTCTACTCACAGCAACCTTAGTGCCCGTTCTGGTGATTCAAGATCATATCCAAGATAATCGCGGGCAACGATGGTGATTATTGCGCTTTTCAGTGAGTCATTCTGGGCCGCCTAAGCGTCATTCTGGGTCGCTTCAGTACAGGACAATACGATTTGGCGCCCGACAGTTCTGCTCATAAAGGAATACAGCATGGCTTACCCTATTGACGATAAACTGGTGATCGCAGTGGCTTCCAGTGCCTTGTTTGACCTGTCTGAATCGGACAGGATCTTTCGTACCCAGGGCGAAACCGCCTACCGCCAATATCAGGAGGAGCATCTGGATATGCCTCTGAAAACGGGCGTGGCGTTTCCGTTCGTTCGCCGATTCCTCAGCATCAACCAAAGCTTTCCTGCCCAGTCACCGGTTGAGGTGGTCCTGCTGTCACGCAACTCAGCCATAACCGGAAAGCGTGTATTTCGTTCGATCCACCACTACGGCTTGGATATTACCCGCGCGGCCTTCCTGGAAGGCAAGTCACCCTATGCCTACATCCCGGCGTTCAATGCGTCGTTGTTTCTGTCGGGGAATGAATCTGATGTGCAGCAGGCGATCGACTACGGGCACCCGGCCGGTACCGTGCTACCCAGCCAGGTGGTTGATGATCAGGATGATTGCGAGTTGCGCATCGCCTTCGACTTTGACGGTGTCATCGCTGATGATGCATCGGAGCGTGTATGCAAAAACGGACTCGCTGGAAGCCTTTCAGGCACACGAAAGCTCCAACGCTCACATTCCACACAGTCCTGGTCCGCTTGCCGATCTGTTTCGCAAAATTTCAGCGCTTCAAAAACTGGAGGACCGTGCCGTTGCCGACAATGCCGATTACCGGCGCCAGCTGCGTACTGCCATCGTTACCGCACGCAATGCGCCGTCACACGAGCGAGTACTGACCACGCTCGAACACTGGGGTGTTGAAGCCAATGAGGTGTTCTTTCTCGGTGGGATGCAGAAAGATCGAATCCTGCAGATTCTGAAACCCCATATGTTCTTCGATGACCAACGGTCTCACCTGGAGTCTGCGGCCGGCAACGTGCCGATGGTACATATACCGTTTGGGGTTGCGAACAGTTGAATGACTTGGCTCAAAGCGACTGAAGAAGGTTGAAATGATGCTGGATACCAGCGGTCAGGGTTTCCAGCCCTGCCACCACTCTTCAGAGTCGAGCAATACTTGCCAGCGAAGTGTTTGTGTCCGTTTTGAGAGCACGGCTTGCAAGTCAATCCACTCGATTGGCTCATCGGGATGCTCGGGCTGGACAACACGCGTCACAATGAAATGCTTTTCGCGATTGATAGGATTTACAGCCGTCCATTTACTCAGCAGCAGCTTGCGGGGGTTGATCCGGCGTGGATGGGCATTGAGCACAGGCACGATTTGTTTGTCCTCGGGGTCAAAGAAATGCTTACTCCGGATCTCTTACGGCATATTCAGCCAGTTGGTTTAATAGCACTTTAAGCAAAATATACCCTGCAGAATCCCCCAGCAGCTGCCGCCTTCCGATCAAAGCACTCATGGAATACGAATACTAAAATCAGCCCAATCATCACGACAGAGGGTAGATAAAGCAACATGCGATCGGATTCGTCAGGCCAGTCGTATACAAGCTAAACGCACCAGAAGAATACGCCCGCATGTTGCTGCCACCCGAAGATCACTCCCGTATTATCGAGATGGCATGGGAGGATCGAACCCCATTCGAAGCCATTGAGCACTGCTACAGACTGACGGAGTCTGATGTAATCCGCATCATGCAGCGCAGCCTCAAGCCAAGTAGTTTTAAGCTGTGGCGTAAGCGGGTAGCTGGGCGAAGGACCAAACATCTTCAGCTTCGATCAGCTGAGGTCCGTCGCGGATTCGCCCCCGGGCAATATAAACATCGATGAACGATCTGGTGGTTGCTGCTCAGTAGCTCGCCTGGCTAGCTTTTATCGAGCATGCAACCATGAAGCTGCCCAGCCTTCCCCTTCAAGGCAGCATGTACCCCATAGGCTTCTAATCCGCCGCTTGATTGGTTCAGCCTAAATCTACCATCCGGCTCTGAATGAGCCAGCTGCAGCAAAGGTATACCGTAGTCATCAGATTTGGATTCCCACTGGCCGTCAGACCAGCATTCGACCTGCAGCCCACTGTTCCAATTACGGTAACGCAGACAGCTTGTAACCGGCTCGGAAAAGTGAATGATCAGGTTGTTATGGTTATCCAGTGTCATTGCAACTTCAGCTTTCACTCCATGTCCTCTCTCAACCTTTGGCTCACTCACCATCATCGTAGCGATTCAAGAAGTCGGCCAGGACGTCACCGTGGCAGGGAGCAGGCTTGCAAAAGCAACCCAGTCTTTTGCCTGCCAATTCATGCACCCTTGTCGGGTCAATCTTGATGAACTTGTTGTACTCAAAGTCATACTGGTATTTACGAATGACTTCTTCTCGGCTCTCACCCTCTTCATGCATGGAGTGGGGGTTTCCCCAGTAAGACCCACGGCCAATATACTCATAGGCTGCAGTACTCTTCATACCCTCGAACTCAGGCTCACGTTTAAGATTAATCACCCGGGTTATCTTGATTTTGATCCAGCGCAGGGGAATACCAGCCTGCTTCAGGTCATTTCTGAGCTCGGCAAACTCCTCTCCATCATCAAACACCACCGCGTGGGTGACCTGGGCAGTTTCAAGACTGGAAACTTCCTGGAGTGCACCAACACGTTCATCTTCAGCGAAAAAGGCGGATATGAAGCCGTTGGGATCGCCCTGATGAATAACCTCGAAGCAGGTAAGCCGACTCAAAATCTGACTCACCTTGCGGTCAAACTTGCTCTGACAGGCAAAGATTTCTGGGTAAACAATCAATACACGCGCTGTCATTAGTACAAATGCTCCACTTTCAGGCCGGTTTCCCATCGATCGTTCAGGTACTCAACCACCAAACGCCGATGGCACTGGTGCGGTTTATGCTCGCTGCACAACAGGCAGCCACCGTCGAACAGCTTGCGGTCAAGTACCCTCTCCACTTGCCGCTGTGTCATCAGGTCGAGAAATCGTTTCTCATACTCAGCCCACGTCATCTCACCTTGCTTGTAGGCTTTGAGGATATCCTGAGTGGGCGCCAGCTCGGGCATATGCACATATTCTGCCTGACACAGCTCTTTCAGGAAGAAGCGCAGGTCATCCCGTTTGGCAAAACCGGCCAGCTGCGACACGTTGTTCAGCCGCACATCAATCAGGGTGTTGATATTAGCTGCGCGTAACAAGCTAAAAAACCGTTCCGCTTTTTTCTGGGTAAAACCAATTGTATACACGTTCATCCATAACTCCTGTTCAGATAGCCGGAATGATCCAATATGGCAGCAGCTAACACATAGTGATTGCCCATGAATTCTGGTGACAAGCTTAAGGTCACCCAGTAGCGATCCCGATTGCGCAGTTGCTTCTGATACTGCACGCCCGGCGCGGCAGGAAACTGGTTGCAGAACACCTTGGTAATGGCCGGATCCGTCACTTTGATACGGTTATAGGATTTTCCCGCATGCATGAACGAAGCAGATATGCGCTTGCGCAGACCATAGGGCATCTGTTCGACTTCAAGCGTGAAGGTGAGATTCTCAGGCTGAATCACCATCAGTGAGTGGCACTGCGCTACCGATGCAGCCGCTGCCGGTGAGATCTGGTCATCACGAACGGTACGGTCATCAGACCAGATTGAGACGTTTCGTTGAGCCAGACAGTTGATAACATCCAGCTGTGACAGGGTGGTCACTTTGCGAATGCGTGTATCCTGCAGCAGCCAGTTTTCAGGCTGACCCGGTATATACTCAGCCGGCACCGCATTGATCTCGATGATATCGAATACCGAGAAGCCCGTGCACAGGTGCTTATCCAGACAACCCTGATGCTGACCCTCTTCCGTGACTGTAACCGGACGAATCCAGGTATTGCTCAGGTATTTGCGCCCGTCATCACCCAATACCAGCTCGATACCACCAACGCAGTAACCACCTGTTTTGCATGACTTGGCCAATACCAGAATTTCTTTCTGCACCTGCTTTCTCCGCAACCCGAATCCAGATTGGATTTTAGGGATGCGAAGAGGGTGTCAGGGGGCTGGCAAGCTTGTGGGAATGGAGCGATTATTCTGTTAACACAAGCCTCATATACGTGAATGTAGGTAATGTAAATCAGAATTGATGTACAAGATCACATCATTTATCGGCCTTTATCGTGTAACGAACCGTCTGCACTGATCCACATTCCATCACACAAATACTCATCACCTCCGCTACCAGACGAAATGGCATTATAGACATCTACCATTTCATTCCGATTAAAGTGATCTTTCCTATCTGGAATAATACCGAAACGATCAGCTTTTTGTTCTTGCCAAGTCTTACCGTTACCTGCTTTCATTGATTCCTCAATAGGCAGATTATTAACAAGACGCGAAGCAATTTTCAAAATCAGATCATGTACGACCACATTACTTTTATAATAGTAATTTCTGACCATTTCACCACCATCGGTGAAAAGTCTTCCCTTGGAGTCAATCTTCGTATCTCTCACATAGTCGTATATTTTAAAATCAATACTCCTTTTACCAATCAAAAAATAAATAGTCTGGCATTCATTGCTTGCAATGAATGCATGTTGCCATGAGTTTGTTCTGGGAACATATGCCTCGAAGCCCATATTCAACAAACATTGGATAACATCATCACGCGTCAGCTGTTTGCTTTCACCACAATTATGAATCGCTTGTTTCGACACATCAAAAGGCATCCATTTACCAGGAGTAACTTCTGTCCACCGCATATTATCTGCGCCGCAAAAGTGGCAACTGAAAAGTGATTCGGATTCGCTTGAGTTAAGCCTGCTACTCATCTTAGCCTCCCAAATAAAAGGACATAACAGCAAGAAATGATTAAATGGTAGCTGTGTTTACTTATTTATAGAGGCTTGGCAAGCTTGTAAGGGTGCTGCTACTTGAGGCTAACTCTGTCAGCGGAATAAGTGGATAGAACCTCGTGTTAATCTCCTGATCCAATCAACCAATCGATACAGCGAGGACCCAGTTGATTTTCATCCATCAGTCAGTCGTGCCTACTTGAGCAGGATGAAGTGCTCAATCAGGCGAATGATCAACTCTTTCTGGTCTGGCAGGCTCTCGGCTACCAGTAAGGCCAGTGCTACCAGTGTGTTGTCATTGATTAGATGTTCCACCGGGCGTGCCAGCAAGTGCTGGTTCAGGCGCAAGTACCATAGAAACAGGAAGGATCCGCTGCGCTTGTTGCCGTCGGCCAATGGGTGGTTCTTGATCACGAAGTACAGCAGATGGGCAGCGCGGCTGGCCACGTTGGGGTAGAACAGTTCATCGCCAAAGCCCTGCTCGATGGTGGCCAGTGCCGATGCCAGCCCCTCACCACGCAGCTTGCCGAACAGCTCCGTGGCTTCGCCCTTGGCGATCAGCGTCTGCTTCAGCGCAGCAATGGCAGCCAGCACGTCATCCAATGCCAGCAGCTGCATGCTGTCCTGACGCACACCGACGTCACTGAGGCTCTGCTCATCGTAACCCTGTAGCAGACTCCATGAGCGGGCGTAATCGCTGATCACTTGTACAACGGCTTCGCCGGAAGGGGCGATCAGCTGCTGATTGCTGAGCGTGCGTGACAGGAGGGCCACCGCTTGTTCAAACTCGACGCCTCGTTCGGCCAATCGCTTCTGGTTCAGCGTGTAGCCCTGCACCAGATACTGTTTCAGCAGGTTGGTGGCCCATTTGCGGAACTGGACGCCACGCTGTGACTTGACGCGGTAGCCGACCGATATGATGACGTCGAGGTTGAAGTAGTCGACCTGATAGGATTTTCCGTCGGCGGCAGTATGTGCAAAATTTGCACATACTGAATCGCGCTCAAGCTCACCCTCGTTGAATACGTTGCGGATGTGCTTGGTGATAACTGAGCGCTCACGCCCGAAAAGCTCACACATCTGCGCCTGGCTGAGCCAGACGGTCTCCTGCTCCAGCGCGACTTCAAGCTGGGCTTGGCCGTCCTGTGAGGTGAACAGGTGAACCTGTTGCTGGTCAGACTGTGGCATTGGCAATGACCTGTGATTCGGCTTGAGTGGCCTCGGTGTTGGGCAGCGTCAGCTCGCCGGAGCGGAATTCTTCACTATCTTCGCTCGGCGCAGTGCGCATACCCGGATAGGGATATTTCTGACGCAGGATATCAGCATCCCACTCCACCTCAAACTCAGGTGCCAGTGGATCAAGGTCTTCCAGTATTCGATCGGACGAGGATCACCCCTATGTACGGTGGGTGCTGAGTGTCTCAATCCCCTCCGGTGTCGGGGTAGCTCTCGGACTCCGGAATGATTAACAACCCTACTTTTTTCTTCTAGTCTTAATCCCCTCCGGTGTCGGGGTAGCTCTCGGACACGAACGGGGACCACACCACCATAACCTGCCCGTCTTAATCCCCTCCGGTGTCGGGGTAGCTCTCGGACAGGCCATGAAGCTCAAGTCGAAGTAACCGCGGAGTCTTAACAGGCTGTTGATTTTCTACCCCATATAATGGGGCCTTGGTAGACTATCCGCATCAATAACCGACTGACACGACCCAATATGCGCGGCGAAGACATCATTCAGGAGTCATTGTTCACGACCGTCCATCTGGACACCTTCGTTCCCAGTGAACACCCATTACGACCGATTCGGCAACTGATCGATGAGGCCATGAAGCGGCTCAACTGGCTATTTGATCAGATCTACGCCGAAGGTGGCCGTCAGTCGATCCCACCTGAGCGTCTGATTCGTGCACAGCTGTTGCAAGTCCTGTTCTCGATTCGCAGTGAACGGCAGCTGGTAGAACAGATCAGCTACAATCTGCTGTACCGCTGGTTCGTTGGGCTGACCATTGATGACCCGGTATGGCACCACTCAAGTTTCAGCACCAACCGGGATCGACTGCTGGAGCATGATGTCGTTACTCATCTGTTTGAAGAGGTGGTCACTCTGGCACGGGAGCGCAGTCTGCTTTCAGACGAGCATTTCAGCGTCGATGGGACGCTGATCCAGGCCTGGGCATCACAGAAGAGCTTTCGCCGTAAGGACGGTACGGGCAATACAGATGACGATGGTCCTGCCGGACGCAATGCTGAACGCAACTTCAGGGGTGAGAAGCGCAGTAATGAGACCCACGCATCTACCACAGATCCAGAGGCTCGACTGGCCAAGAAGTCGCGGGGTAGTGAGTCACGCATGGCGTACATGGGGCACACGGTCATGGAAAATCGCAATGGCCTGATTGTGAAGGCGGCGGCCAGCCTCGCAACAGGTACGGCTGAACGCGATGTTGCAGCTGAACTGCTGGCCAGACTGCAGGGCAGTCATCGCAAAACGGTGGGGGCTGACAAAAACTACGATACCCAGGGCTTTGTTTCGGCTTGTCGAAAGATGAAGATAACGCCCCATGTGGCACGAAATGAAAACCGATCTGGGGGCTCCGCGATTGATGGACGTACCAGCCGCCATGCGGGTTACACAATCAGCATGCGTCAACGAAAGCGGGTAGAAGAACCCTTTGGCTGGGGCAAAACCATCGGACCCATCCGGCAAGTGATGATGCGCGGTCGGGAGAAGGTTCACAGCCTGTTCCAGTTCACGATGATGGGTTGGAACCTGGTCCGCATGCGCAATCTACAGGGATAGTCCGCTTTGAGGCCCGGAATGGCAGCTGAGCACCGAATATATAGCCCAAAATGGCTAAAAACACGATTCAGCGGCGCTAAAATTGATCAAAAAACAAACATGGCTGTTGAAGCCTGTCAGATTTTCAACAGCCTGTTAATCCCCTCCGGTGTCGGGGTAGCTCTCGGACGTCAACCGTTCTCGGTAACTGCGACCACCGAGGATGTCTTAATCCCCTCCGGTGTCGGGGTAGCTCTCGGACCAGAGTGGGAGACATTCACCGCTCGTCAAGAGCGTCTTAATCCCCTCCGGTGTCGGGGTAGCTCTCGGACAAATGAGAGTGCGGTACCCTTCGCTAACTCAAGGTCTTAATCCCCTCCGGTGTCGGGGTAGCTCTCGGACGACTACAAAGATTAACCATATCTTCCCGATATCCTGTCTTAATCCCCTCCGGTGTCGGGGTAGCTCTCGGACAATCAGCCGGCCTCAGTACCGCATAAGGACGGGTCTTAATCCCCTCCGGTGTCGGGGTAGCTCTCGGACCGTCTAAGGTCGCGCACAGCGTTATCCGTACTGGTCTTAATCCCCTCCGGTGTCGGGGTAGCTCTCGGACCACCATTGTCCTCAAACGCAGCGTTGCCGGTCTGGTCTTAATCCCCTCCGGTGTCGGGGTAGCTCTCGGACGTACTGCTATAGTCTTATCTTCACGCATTTTAGTCTTAATCCCCTCCGGTGTCGGGGTAGCTCTCGGACTGCTAAGCTTATGCTTAAGAAGGGTTATACGCCTGTCTTAATCCCCTCCGGTGTCGGGGTAGCTCTCGGACGGCAAACGGCACCGGCTACCTGAATGGGGCAGTGTCTTAATCCCCTCCGGTGTCGGGGTAGCTCTCGGACGGACGGCCGCGTATATAGAGTTGGGTCCTGTAATGTCTTAATCCCCTCCGGTGTCGGGGTAGCTCTCGGACTCTAATCAAATATTTTTAACAATCAAATCAAGCAGATAAGACCTGCTTTTTACTGATTGTTTTTTAACCAATAAGCTGGCTAATATTTGATCAGATGTAACCTTGAGCATTGTTTGCCTCCCAGTCCGAGAGCAGACTCAGATTGCCGTTAAATCCGTTCGATTTCAAGCCATTCCTTGGATCAACTTGCTGGATCAGAACGGTATATCGAAAGGGTCATCCATATCGACGTTATTTTTAACGGTAGATCCTGATGGCTTGAAGCTTTCTTCACCGAAGGGAATCGAGCCATATTCATCATCCCATGATGTGTCCTGACGATTACTGGTTGCATTTGACTGTTGCGCAGGTACTGTTACATCGCTGTTGCGATCCAGCATCTGCATCTCTTTAGCCACAATTTCTGTCATGTAACGCTGCTGACCATTATTGTCTGTCCAAGAGCGGGTTCTCAGATTTCCCTCAACATAGACCTGTCGTCCTTTGTTCAGATATTGCGCGCCAATGTCAGCCAAACGACCAAACATCACCACACGATGCCATTCAGTCCTTTCCTTGCGCTCACCAGTCTGGCGGTCCTTCCAGCTTTCATTTGTTGCCAGGCTGATGTTCACCAGCTTATCGCCACTTGGCAACTCCTTAATCTGGGGATCTTGCCCACAGTGGCCCATCAGGATTACTTTATTGACTCCACGTGCCATTTCTTTCTCCTTTTAATATGGTTGTTACCGCTCGGTAGAGTGAACATCCCTCATCAAGCCGCTTCTTCATCGGGCTCCTGTCTATGATCGTCATCAGGTTGCAGCCGATCAGGGTCAATAAGATGACGCTGATGAGGCGGATAACCAGTGTCAAAAACGCCTTCAGCAAATGGACTTTTGCCCCATAGCTGTATCTCGGTGCCAGCACGCACTCTGTAACCGCGCAGGTCATCTTCTGTTGTATCAATAAAATCCAGCATTCGTGCCTGTAATTGAAGCTTGGCCCGCTCTGTTCCGTACCATGCGAATACAGATTCCTGCAGCGCATAGGCCTGGGTGCGCAAAAAGCGATGTAAGCGCTGAAGCCGCCGGGGTGAACGCACATCGTATGCAATCAATGACCAGTGCTGTCGCTGTGTTGGCATTAGCCTGCTCCCGCTTGATCAATCCGTCTGGCAAGCCAGTGAGCACCCGCTGCCAGTTTCCGCCGCCACTGCTGGGCCGCTTCGTCAAATGCAGCGTAAAATTCGGATCTGCCCGCTTTACCTAGAAAACAACCCTGCGCTGATTGCGTGAAGAAGCGTTTGTCGAGGATGTTTTCATTGAAGAGTTTCACTACCCAACTCTCCACATGAGGCCTCACCGGCTCCATCAGATCACACGCCAGTGATTGCCGACCAAAGGCGGTGCGGTGGTAAAAACCAAGCTGAGGATCCAATCCGTATCGTTTGGCCTGCCTCACTGCATCCTGATGCACCAGGGTATACGCCAATGAAAGTACCGCATTCACAGGGTCCTTCGGAGGCCTGCGCTCGCGCCTGACGAAGCCCAGAGAAGACGGTATTTGTTGTCGCCAGATGTCAAATGCCATCCGTTGCAAGCTGCCCTCTATGCCTCGCAGTTGGTCATCTGAGTGACAGCTGACCAGTGTATGACGAGCTTCTTCAAGCCGTTTACACGCGCTGAAAGCAGGCATGGTGTGGTACTGCGACAATAACTTGGCCATCACTTTAAATTTATGACTGCACAGGTCACGAGCAAACTCTAACCGATCGGAATCGTTCTGTTGCCAGCGATATTGCCGGCAACGCCGCTCTACCTGACGCTGCTGGTCAGAAAACAGAGCAAAGCTGCTGTTTTCATAGCGCATATTCAGCACAATCAGGTCGATGCCCCGCTTGTACAACTGCCCGATCAGCTGAGTGGTCAGGTGCACGCTGTGCAAACAGATGAGCTGATCCACCCGCCCCAAGGGTACTGTTCTGGGTATCTCCTCCGGCACCCTGACGATCATGCAGTCTGTCGCGTATTCGAGAGTCACATGATGCCGATCAATAATGATATGAGTCATGGCGCCACTCCTAACAGAGGACCAGTAGCTGTCCGGTGGGTGTCATAATGCCTGTGCCAAGCTGCCAGGCCTGCTCCTGCACGCTGAGGCGCACATAAAACAGTTTGTCGGTTTCAGGGTCGATGTAGGGCAACAAGCGTTCAACCAATTGTTCTGCATGGCCTTTATTCAGATTGAGTTCGAACACCGAATCTTGATAACCAAAGCATTCGCTGCGCAAGATCTTGAGCGCTCGGCGCCGACGGCGGTCATCGGCTATGTCGTATCCGAATAGATAATCCCGTGCTGTCGTCATGGCATAGACTCCGCTAATTGACGTTCGACCTCACCAAGTCCATGCAGCTGGTGTAGATCGTTAAAGTCACTTGGCTCTGCCCAATGATCCTGTTGGCTGAAATGTGGGCCGCAGAGCAGATCATCGTGCTGACTTGCCTGACGAGCTGCCCTGTACCCTGTATTGCCTGCTTCAGGATGCCACTGATCGTTGTCGTAGCAGAAAATCACCTGAGGCTCACCTGTGAGTTGGAGCCGCACTCGCTTGAGGTTGACCGAGCTGAGTGCGACATAAACGCTATTACCTGAGCACAGGGCCAACGTCAGCCCTGTCGCCAGGCCTTCACAGATAATGGGTGGCTGTGCTCGCCCGGTGACAAGACCCGGCAGCTTTACGAAGGCACCCTTCATCGCACCCGCATATTGGACGTAATGCCGCTTGGACTCATGTTCAGTACCCAAGGTGATTTCGTGAAAGCCTACAATTTCGGCCGCACTATTCTCGATCGGCACCAACAACTGAGCCCCACATACTCGCACCCCAGAGTCCACCCATAACCGGGAGCCGTTGATGCCGGGAAAACGCCGTTTTACCCACGGGTGAGTAGATGACAAGGGTATTGCTGCGTTGTAGCGGCGCAGTAATGATGCATGTCGACGCTGTCGGGCACGGTTATCGTCCTCTTGGAATGCCGCTGCCCGATGATCAGCTGGGTTTGTCTGGCAGGGTTTGATATCGGGCAAGGAGGTTTCAACGATGTATCGATGGTGATGCAGCCAGCGCCAGCCATTGAATACCCGCTGAAGACCGCCATGGCGAAACGTAAAAAACTGCAGATACGGCCAGCACTCCCCAGAGCAATTTCTGAAGACTCGAAACAGTACGTAGCAACGGCCTTTATAACCGCTGCTGAGCACAGGTACGGCACGTCCTTTGATAAAACAATCATCGATCAAGGGCTGTTGCAACAAGCTGTGACCATCAATGCCCACTTCGCTTGCCAGCTCACAAATATCACCGGCTGCGGCCTGCAGAATGGCGCTAACATATTGACTGCCCTGCCAGTTGTTCATTCAGCCCTCCACAACTCTGAAGCGGCGCAGGCTGACACCCAGTACCTGCATATAGTCCGCAGTGTGCTCGCGGCCACGGTCGTTAAATCCCTGCTCTAGGCAGAGATGCCAGTACTCCACTCCAGCGCAATTCACCGCATGAATAAGCTGTACCGGCAAAGTACCGATAACCTTGTCGCCCGCCTTCAGCATGCCAACGTCCAGGTGCGGCAAAAACGTACCGGTGATGCCCTGGCGCTCCAGAAATTCAAGCGCACCGGGGTGACGTGTTACGATCCAGGTTGTCATTACCTTCACCTCTTGTGTGCTGATCATGTCTGCGAAGCAACAATGTGGTGTAACAATAGAGCCGATGTGTGGGGTCGAGTGTGCTCGCAAGCTTGTCAGCAGACGGATTTGCAGGTGAGAGACATAGACTGCCAAGGAAACGCAATCAGGAAGGAGCGCAAATGAAAACGATGCTATTGGCCGTAAGCGGCATGTCGCCGGCCATCATTACCGAAACGCTGTACGGCATAAACAAGCGTGGAGATGCCTGGCCCAAGTCGATCAAAATCATTACAACCTCAATCGGGGCTGAGAAAATCTGGCAAGGCCTGGTCGAGCACCAGCAGCTTGAGCACCTGTGCGTCGAGTTGGATAAGCCGCTGATTCAGATTACGCGCGAAGATATTTTAGTTGTACCCAATGCCGCCGGAGAACCTGTGGTGGATGCACGCTCGGAAGAAGACCATGAAGCCTTGGCCAACTTTATAATGAGTACCGTGCGCGACCTCACGCAGGACGACCACACTTCGATCCATGCCTCACTGGCGGGCGGCAGAAAAACGATGACGTTTTACCTGGGCTACGCCATGACACTGTTTGGTCGTCATTTCGACCGTCTTTCTCATGTATTGGTCAGCGAGGGGTTTGAGGGCCACCCGGATTTTTACTTTCCCACCCGCAGCAGCCGCGAAATCACCAATCGTGACGGCGAAAAGCTGGATACCAAAAACGCCGTTGTGACCCTGGCTGATATTCCATTTATTCGCCAGCGTCAGTTGGTGCCTGAAATGCTGACAGAATTCGGTGAGCGGGTTAACTTCCGCAAGCTGGTTGATCAGATCAACTTGGGGGAAGACGTAAAGCACCTCAAGCTACAGGTCAATGCCAAAGCCCAGACCGTAAGGATCTCATCACCAGCCTACCCGAGCATTGATGTCGAAGTCGGATTTTCAGGTATTTGGAGCTGGACACTCTACCTGCTGATCCTTGAAGAATCGCTGTTACAGCCCGAACAGGGTCGCGGCGGGTTTACTCGGCCGTCAAAACCAGACGACATCCTGCCGATAATGATGGCGACCAAGTTGGCTGCTCTTAAAGACATACAGCTGCGCAGCGAAACAGCAAATGAAATGCTCAACGAGCTGTTGCAGCATGACCAGTTGCTGGATGCCCACCCCAATCTTGAGCGCACCTTTAAACCCATCATCGAGAAAGGAGGCGTGACCGGCAGCCAATTTGACAGCTATCTGCAGCAGCTTCAAAAATCACTGCAGCATGCCCTGCCCAAAAACCTGGCCAACGCGCTGTTGCCCACTCAGATCTATGGTGAAGATGGCGAACTGCTCAACAACACCGGTAAAAGCAAACATAAAGGTGCGGGTTACGGCATTGCACTGCCTGAGCCGCTGCAACAGATCGATATCGTCTGAGGGGGCCTTACCGGTTTATGCTGCAGCCAACGGATGAGCAACAAGCAGTAATCCAGCATGATAAAGGTCATGCCTTGGTTTGTGCGGTCCCCGGTTCAGGCAAAACAGCCACGCTGATCAACAGGGTGCAATACTTGCTGAACACCGGGGTGCCTGCTGAAAAGATTCTGGTTTTAATGTTCAACCGGCAGGCATCTCAAGAATTTAAATCACGGCTCGACTTCACATTATCATTTGCTGAAAGCCCTGAGGTTATGACTTTTCATGGTCTTGGCTTCAAAGCGCTGGAGCAGCTATCGAAGCTGGGGCATATCGAAAAGCGAAGCCTGGCCAACAACCATGATCTGATGCGATATGTCCGTCAGGGGGTTGCGCACCACACACGCAAGCTGGATCGAAAGGCTCGTCAACTGTTCAGCAAAGCGGATATTCTGGTCAAAAAAACGCTCACGCAGATCGAGCAGGGACTGTCGATGCCGAGCGAGCCGCTGAGCACATTATTAAAATCCAAACTCCAGTCCCGTTTGGGGCTGGATCAGTGGATGAGCTTCAACATAGCACGCTCAGTTCTCGATGCGTTGAGTGCAAAAGGACTGATAACCTATCGCATGATGCTCACAGAACCAGTGAGATTGGCTCAAGAACAACAACTGGTAGCCCCCATTTTACGCGGCTACAGCCACATTCTGGTTGATGAGTATCAGGATATAAACTTCGACCAGATTCAAATGCTGCGCCTGCTGATTTCCGAACATACAGCACTGATGGCTGTTGGAGATATGGACCAGTGCATTTATGAATGGCGAGGCGCTCAACCTGACTATATGCTGGATGAGCATTTTTCACAGGAGTTTCCGGGCTATACCCGCTATGCACTGACCCGGACGTTTCGTTACGGGGCGTCACTCTGTACGGCTGCAAATAATCTGATTGACCACAATCTGAAACGTCTGCCCCTGGTTTCCACGCCTCATGACGACTCACTGGAAACACAGGTGTGCGTCGTTCGCGGCAAACGTGCCATGGCCGATGAGATTTCCGACTGGTACAAAAACGGTGTAACCGATCAGAGTGCGGTTCTGTATCGCTATTGGGCCGACACCATTCCGTTGCAGCTATCCCTTGCCGGCAAAGGCTATCCTTTCCGCGTAAGCTCAAAAGAGCGCAGCTTATTCAACAATCGCCCCATGAAGGCTTTAAGTGCTTGGCTGCATATCGCCGCTGAGGGTAAAGCCAGTCTTGATGATCTGATTTCGGTGTTCAGCTTTCCTACCTTGATGATCAAAAAGGAAACGCTGCGTGGTCTGATATTACAACTGCTTCAGGGCCAGTCTGGTGAGTCCGTTGCAGCCCAACTGGATCTTGCGCAACAACTTCCTTTTGCACAACGCTGGTCTTGCGTGCAGCAGTGGGTGCAAATTGACTCGTCCGAACCGGTTGAGCCGAAGCTGAAGAGCTTGCAAAGCACTCTCGGCTGGGCAGCTGCATTAATGGATGAAGGGGATACCGAAGAAGCAAACGAGCAATTAAAGGAGATGGACGCTGTCATTCTAGACGCGGCTGGCCGCAGGCGCCTGACGATTCTTCAGCTTCACACCGAGCTAAGCAGCCTGGCAAATAATAATCACAACCAGGATGGCCTGCTGATTGCCACCATTCACGCCACCAAAGGCCTTGAGTGGGATAACGTGATTCTGGATGGGCTGGAGGCAAGCCGATTTCCGAGAGATGACGACAAGGGTGACCGGCTGATAGAGGAAGAACGGAGACTGTTTTACGTGGGCATGACGCGGGCACGCAAACGTCTGGTGTGTGTGCTGCCTGACTCTAGTGAGCCAAGTCAATTTTTAGCGGAAGCCGGGCTCTTCAGCATAACGCCAGAAACCGGCGTCTAACTGGAGCTTTCTGTTGCCATAGCCATCCAGCGATCTTCAGGATCGCTGATCCCCATTTCGGCTGATGAAAACAGATCATGAAGCTCAGGATATGCTGTCTCTGTACTTTCCTCTCGGCCTGGCACCACCGAAGATGCAGAACGTCTGGTTCCACTGCCGCCACAGGAAAAACAAACACCATTACATACATGTGCATATACAGGTATGTATCCTGTTCCGCCGCAACGCCCACAGCTATTGCGCTCATCAATATCGACATAACGCCTTACTTGGGAGCTGGTTGACGGCCTGTTGCTCAGGCGTCTCCCCTTAAGAATGATTGTTTTTAGCTCTTGGGACGCGGCATTACGAAAAGCCTCGAGCTCTGGATGCTTGGTATCTTCAAGCACTGATATCTGTTTACGGACCACGAAGCGACGGTAGTGATTGACGGGGTCCAGCACATCAACTTGGCGATAGTCCGATAACGACTCAAGGTCTTCATAAACCAAGCCGACCAGAAGCTTGCCGGTCAGCGGATTCTTAATACCCTGGCACAGTACAGTAACCGGACGGTTGTTTTTTGATCGCATGATGCCTCCCACAAATGCTCGTGTTCGATGACCACACGATAGCGGCAACCTCATGCTGATTGAGGCTTGGCAAGCTTGTGTGAGCCAGGCATGGCTGGACAAAACTCTTCTCGCCTGCACCAAGGAAGCATTGATGGATTTTTAACCCAGCCGATTCATCAGGTAGTATCAGATGACCAAGCCAACAAGGATGCATTGATGAACACTACATTGATTACGTTTATTGGCCGCACACCGAAGACATCTGAGGGATATCGTAAAACGGTTTACAGCATTGATGGACACCGCCAGCCACCCAGTGCATTTCTCGGCTTCAATCTGAAGCAGCACCTGCAACCTGACCGGATCGTTATTCTCGGCACCGCAGGCAGTATGTGGGACCACCTTTTTGAGGGTGATATCGACTTCGGCAACGATGCAGAAAATGATCGGCTAGAGTTGGCTTTCGCTGTTGAAGAAAGTCGGGTCACTCAAGCCATGCTGGATCAGATTCAACCCGTGCTGGCCGACAAATTGGGCATTGAAACCCACCTTCAGCTTATTCAGGTTGGGACTACGCTGAATGAACAGATTGAGGTGGTCGAGCTAATGTCCCGCCACGTTGACACTGGTGACCAAGTGCACCTGGATATCACCCACGGGCTTCGCAGCCTGCCGATGATTGCACTGCTGACAGCCATGTATCTGCGTAACCTGCGACAGGCAACCATCGAAGGTATCTGGTACGGAGCCTTTGAGTTGCGTCAGGATGACATTACCCCTGTCAACAACCTGCAGGGACTGCTGCAGATGGCCGATTGGCTCAGCGCTATGCATGCCTACTCCAAAGACGGTGACTACGGCGTGTTCAGTGAACTGCTTGGTGAGGCCGGTCACTGTTTAAAAGAGGCCGCTTTTTTTGAGCGCATCAATAATTCAGCGAAAGCCAAACAAAAGCTGGAAACCTGGAGTATTGAGGGCAAAATCGATCAGGATCCCGTCGCTCGATTATTTGCCGATGAGTTACAGCAAAGGATCGCATGGCATCGCAAAGGCTCTCGCCACGATCGAGAACAAAAACTGGCGAAGGAATACTTTAAGCGGGGTGACTATCTGCGCGCGGCCATTCTGGCCCTGGAGGCGAAGATTTCAGAAGAACTGCATCAAAATCGTGAGCCAGACACCCGTGACCACCGAGAAGAAGCAAGCAAATCACTGCAGGCAGGATCGCGTGAGTTTCAAACCCTGAGCAGAATCCGCAACGCCCTGGCACATGGGGTACGCAGCCCTGATAAGAAGATCGACAAGCTGCTGTCTGATGAAAACAGCTTAGCGACTGAACTGCAGCGCTTGTTTAAAAGCCTGAAAATTTAAACCGTCGCCATCACTTCCTGATCTGGCCGGTGTCAGCCGCATGCTGGCCGTTTTTTGGTGCCTGTAATCCGGTGTCGGGGTAGCTCTCGGACCGACTACCGCGAACTGGCAGACCTGCCCGCTAAGTCTTAATCCCCTCCGGTGTCGGGGTAGCTCTCGGACCCCTCCAGGAACGCACCCTGCGCCTCTGGGCCTGTCTTAATCCCCTCCGGTATCGGGGTAGCTCTCGGACTGCTCCGCGGTGAGGAGACGCCCACCGAGCTGGTGTCTTAATCCCCTCCGGTATCGGGGTAGCTCTCGGACGTGTGAGATGTCTTCTGACCCTTGGGATTAATTGTCTTAATCCCCTCCGGTATCGGGGTAGCTCTCGGACACTACCACCAACCAGACCATGCAGACGC
Source organism: Marinobacterium iners (assembly GCF_017310015.1). Classification (NCBI taxonomy): domain Bacteria; kingdom Pseudomonadati; phylum Pseudomonadota; class Gammaproteobacteria; order Oceanospirillales; family Oceanospirillaceae; genus Marinobacterium; species Marinobacterium iners. The sequence continues at coordinate 858,000 of NZ_CP022297.1, read as the reverse complement.
GTGCTGTCTTAATCCCCTCCGGTGTCGGGGTAGCTCTCGGACCTGAACATAAAACATCAACCCAGTAGCTTCTACCAGTCTTAATCCCCTCCGGTGTCGGGGTAGCTCTCGGACATCATGTCAGCTATCAGAACCACCGCAGAGGTGGTGTCTTAATCCCCTCCGGTGTCGGGGTAGCTCTCGGACATTGACCAGCGCACAAAAAAGCATTGTAGAATTGTCTTAATCCCCTCCGGTGTCGGGGTAGCTCTCGGACAGACAATCGTGTCAGCATTACTACGTTCATACTTGTCTTAATCCCCTCCGGTGTCGGGGTAGCTCTCGGACTAAAGCGGGTCTCATCCCGAACCTTAACTATGAGTCTTAATCCCCTCCGGTGTCGGGGTAGCTCTCGGACATAAAATGAATAACGTCGAATTTGCCATCTTCTAGTCTTAATCCCCTCCGGTGTCGGGGTAGCTCTCGGACCGACTGAGACAGCGTATGATGCTCTGAAAGGAGTCTTAATCCCCTCCGGTGTCGGGGTAGCTCTCGGACGCTACATCGCCCACGCATCCAGTTCCTTCGGGCTGTCTTAATCCCCTCCGGTGTCGGGGTAGCTCTCGGACCGTACTTTATTGCGCGGAATCCCGCTGATAGACGGTCTTAATCCCCTCCGGTGTCGGGGTAGCTCTCGGACACGTGACTACAACTTTGAGCAAGTACAGGCAGGTCTTAATCCCCTCCGGTGTCGGGGTAGCTCTCGGACAAAAGCGTCTGGATGAACCGTAAACAAATCCTGAGTCTTAATCCCCTCCGGTGTCGGGGTAGCTCTCGGACTTTGTACGGCGTGACAATGTACATTTGCACAAAAGTCTTAATCCCCTCCGGTGTCGGGGTAGCTCTCGGACTCCAACCAAATATTTTTATCAATCAAATCAAGCAGATAAAACCTACTTTTTACTGATTTTTTTTTAACCAAAAAGTTGGCTAATATTTGATCAGGTGTAACCTCGAGCATTGCTTTCCTCCCGGTCCGAGAGCGGTTCAAGCTTGCCGTGTATTGATCCAGGTTTCAAGCCCTTTACACCCTCACCACCAGTCAAAGAGCTTACCTACGCCATACACCAGTCCACCCGTAACCAGGGCTGCAGCAGCTATAGGAGCCGCCGGTGTTGCGAGTAAGGTTGACCCCGTCGCTACAAGCCCTGTCGCAGCGGAGCCTCCTGCCACTGATCCACCAGCGGTTAAAGCGGCCGTTGCACCCGCTGCCCCACCACCGCTTGCTGCAGAGACAAGCAATCCGGCCTGAGAAGATGATGATGACGCCGCAGCCAAACGAACCGCATTAACAACTGTACTGGTTGTTTTGCTGGCCCGGTAAACACGCACGGCACCTGCGCTCGCCGCTGCCGCTGCGACGACCACACCGGCACGCTGTACCTGTTCGCTGCTGTGTTCGCCATGTATGCACCAGCTGACAAAATGCTCGCAGTTATTGGTGATAACTGAGTAGCGGTTTTCACCCAGCCGACTTTTGGCGCGACGTACTATTTCATCAGCTGCGAATTTTGCATCAGGTTCAGACACACGATAAACCGTACGCTGGCCCGCAAACTGAGCAAGTGTTGTTTCCTGTACAAAACTGCAACTATCGTCGAACAAACCATTACTTTTTCCGGCGTAATGCACAACACGGCCCTTACCCACATAGATGCCATGATGACTGTAAAGGCCGCTACTCACTTTCAGGTGCTGGCCTGGCTTGAACTGGTTCAACTTGCTCATACTCATCCCTCCAATGCCCTGTTTGAGAGAATAGTAGCGCGTGCATTTTGAATGTGTTGGCTGACAAATTTGTTGTACCTAGTGCCGAACGGCATTGCTCTGAGCACCGATCAGAGGCGAGTTGCAGACAAATTTGTAACAGGCCCCGAGTCATTATTTCAGGTTTAGACTGCCCTCATTCATTGATCAGACGGTCACAGGGGGGCGGGATATGCAGTTTTTAAAGCTGAATAATGAACAGGAAAAGCGTGCTTATCTGCCCCAGGTTTGGCCTTTACTGGATGCGAGTTATCGCACGGTTCCGGGCGGTCTGCATTTTGCGTCGCAGGAAGAGCTTATTAGTGACACCGATGAGTGGCACCTGATCGTTCTGGACGGAGTCGTGCTGGCATTAACCCTGCATAAATACAAATGTGGACTGAAGTTGGTCGCTTTGGCAAAAGCCCGGGCGGAAGGCGCGCGTGCAGCGTTGAAGCAGTTGATCGAGCATGCCCTGCACTTTGGCTGGATGGAGCTTTCCGACCAGGCAGAAAACTTTGTCATGCGTGAGTGTAATGGTCATCGCTTTCTGATCCATGCCAGCCTGGCGGGCAAGCTACTGAAAAAAATGGTGGAGCCCGCCGGCAGTGATGCCTTTCACTACCGCCGACGCATTATGAACTGCGTTAAAACCAAGCTGATTCTGGGCACCCCGGACTTCAGCCAATTGGCATAACGCTCGTTGTGTTACTCAGCTTCCCCGGCCGTACGCTAGCTCAAGCTGGCTTTCCAGCTGCGCCAGTTGGTTGGCATCTTGCGCAAGGCGAAGGCTCTGCCGATCAACTTTTTCAATCGCATCCTCGATATAACGCTGCGCCGGCTGCAACGCCTGACGCAATACCTCACTGATGCACAGGCTCACCGAGTGTTGATATTGACTGGCAATCTGCTGGGCCCCTGAGCGTACTGCCTCATGAAAACGCACCATCATCTCCTGTTGCTGACGCAACTCTTTTTCCGCCTGATAGTGCTGATAAATACCGCTGAGCAACTGGACGCCCACCTGCACCACAGGCCCGCCCACACGGATTTTTTCAAGTATCTTTTCAGCCCACTTCTCCATGGTTTTCTGACCAATACCCTTGAACAGGCTTGGGAGTGCTGATTTGGCGAGCTTCATTACACTCACAAGATGCTCGGATTTAATGTGCTGAACCAACATCTGCAACGTACCATCCGGCAGCAAGCTTTCGCTGCTGGGCTGGGTCAATGTTTTGGGGTTTGAATTGGGCAGTTCAATCCCATCAGGAAGGTCAACCTGTGCTCTGACAGGCGACAATTCACGGTCGAGCTCATTGACCAATTGATCCAAGGCATCGGCTGCTCTGCCAAGCTCCTGTTGTAACTGCTGCTCAACTTCCAGGGTGAGGCTTTGCATGTGCCGGTCGAGTTGCAGCTCACGTTGTGCGTCATCCAGATCAGCCATTGCCAGTTCTTTAAAAACTGACGCAAGCGACTGGCTTTGCTGTCGCAGCAGGCCTTCCAAACGACTTTGGATACCGGTCTGCTCCTGCTGCAGGCGCGTTGCCAGTCGCTGGAAGCCTGAAGTGCCCAGCGCATCCATCTGCAGTTTTAACGCGGCCTGTGCTTCAGCCAAAAGTCTTGCAAAGTCGGCGGCCAGACGCTCTTCACGCTGACGGAAGTCCGTTTGTTCAATAAAATCTGACAGGGCTTGTTCAAACTCGGGCAAACCTGACGACTCAAGCAACAAAGGCTGCTGTTTGAGCTTGCCCTCCAGACCCAGTTTGGCATTGACCCAGTGAATCGGCACTGCAGCCAGGGCGTCAGCTTCAGGCACATCCATTTGCCTGGCTTTTTCCTGGAGTTGTTTACGCAGCTCATCATTCAGCTGTATCTGATACGCGCAATCGCGGGAGATTTCACGCTGATTAACCACCAGCATGACCCGTCTTTTTAAGCGAACCAGTTCAATGATCGCCTGGTATGAATGCAGGTCGTCCAGTGCTGTTGAGGACGATACTACAAACAGCACAAGATCGGATTTTTCCAGCTGCTCACGGGTCACTTGTTCATGTTCAGGAGGTGCATCAACGCCCGGGGTATCATCGATGGCGAAGCTGCCAAACGGATAGCGGCTGACCTTTTCCGTAGTAGGACTGCGCCCTTCTGCTGCTACCTTTTGCCCAGACAGCGCATTGATCAGGCTACTCTTACCGGCACTATAAACGCCATACATCATGATGGTAGGTTTGTTGCGCACCAGTTCGGCAGCGAGATGCTCCTGAAACCGCTGGCAACGACCGTCCTGCAGGTAACAGCCCAGCAATTCGCTATGGGTGCTCAGCATCTGAATCATTGGATGTTGTGTGGCTGTCATCGTATCGTCCTTTTCATTCCAATTCCGTTGATGTTATGCGCGCTCGGTGCTGGTCAAAGGCTCTGTTAACGGCTGACAGCGCTGACAAAACTGCTCCAGCAGGCGTCTGGAATCACGGATGTTTTGCTCCATCTGCTGCAGAATTTCCAGCATCGGTGTGCGGTAACCCTGCTCAAGCGTGTCCGCTATGCGCGTTGAAAACAGCTGATAGGCGGCTTGCTCAATTGCAAACCGGTTATCGCCAATCAGGATGGATCGAGTCGAATCTTTGCTGAAGGCACGCCCGAGCCCCTCTCCTGCTGCCCCACCGAGAATACTTCCAACAACAGCTCCCATAGGCCCAGCCAGGAAGAAACCTACTCCTGCTCCAAGTGCACCACCGCCGGCTCCACCCCAGGCACGTTTGTAGCCACGGTCGCTGTAGTTGAACGATGAATACTCATGCTCGAATCCAGGCAAGGCATCAGAGCTGTCAAACGTAATGGCGGATGCCATGTTCTGCTCCATCCCGTGAAGTTGCTGTTCCAGTTCGACCTGGATCAATCCAGTGGCTTTTTGCTGCAAGTCAGTCGCTATTTGGCTGCTCAACGCCGCATTATCACCGCTGTAATTTTGCATGGCCCGGGCGATAACATCACTCAGTTGCAGTGTTAACTGCTGACTCATTGTCTGGTAACGACGCTCGACTTCGTCCTGCTGTGCTGTCAGTTCCGACTGTATGTCGGCCTGTTGCTCTGCCATTTGTTCTGTACCGGCAAGCAGGCGCTGGGCGAATGCAGCAAGATTTCGCCTTGGCGTTGCCTGCTTAATCCGGACGCTTTCCTGCTTGATGTACAACTGCATGGTGCGCAAAAAATGTGGTATGCCGGAATCTTCAAGCGCCTCTGGTGTATCGGATATTTCAGCACAGCGTACGGACACACTCATGATCTGCGCTTGTGCCAACCCCGGATGCTGGCCGAAATGACGCGACAGCGTTTGCATGACATAGCGTTCCTGCTCCTGTCGATCATCTTGCGAATACATGACAGGGCGTGACACCAGCTGGCCATCTACAACAGCAGGCTTTGGTTCATCTGCTCGGGTCAGCACAAATACCACTGGTTTCCCCATGGATAAGAGCTCACCAATTTCCTTCATGTCGGTTTCGCGTGCGGGGTGCTCGGAGTTCATCACGTACACCACCACATCTGCACTCTGTGCATATTGACGCGCCAGCTCACCATTACGAGCTGTTTTCGAGTGCAACCCCGGCGAATCAACCCATGTCAGACCAGGCAAGGTAAAGTACTGCACAGCGGAGGTGCATTCCTTTCGATCCACTTCAAACCCCTGCGTCAGTGACTGCTCAAGCGCTGCGCCACTGACTTCATGCATGGCAAAACGCAGCCCGTTTGCGGCTAATGCGGCAACCTGCTGAGCATTAGGCTCAGCGCACCCGGTGGCAATATGATTGCCAAACGAACTCTTCCCCGCATTAACCTTGCCGTACACATAGATCAGCAAGGAGTCGCCCTGCTTTTGCCGCAAGCGCGTGCCCTTATCAAAGGATTGTGCAGCTTGGAGCCAGCGCTGACGAGCGCCGGCGATATTTGCCAACCACTGTTCACACATCTGACTCAGCGGATGTTCAGGGTTAAGTTGATCTTGTGTCGCCCGTGCCAATTGCTCAAGCTCTGCCGACACATCGGCCTGATCCTGCATCAGTGCACGCTCCTGCTGCTGAACTTCCGACTGCACGGCTGCGAAGGCTGCCTGCAACTGGTGAAAACTGTCCAGAAACTCACTGCGAGCCTGATGATCAACACTGGTTTTCAGAGTATGTGGCATACAAGATCCTCAGAAGTGGGAAGGGGTAATATCCATGCCATCGCCTGTCAGACATCCGGGATAAGCTGGATGGCATCGGCACACAATTCGTCCAACCGTGCTCCGCTGCGCAGTTGCGCCTCTATTTGACGCATCAGCTTCAACCGCTCCGTACGGGCAATCAGCTCGTTTACAGCAGATTCCATAGCTGGCAACCCAGGCTCACCGAGGTCAATTTGTGTCAGCAAATGCGCCATCTGCATCCGGGCCGATTCAGTACCAACATCCATGTGCGTCAAGTTATTAATAAGCTGCTTTCCGCTCCCTTTTGGACTGGCCATCGTTGATTGACCAAAGGCGATTATCTGAGGTGTCATCAAGTGCCCCGATGCGCCCAGCGCTGTCAACTCAGCGGCCAGCAGCCGACGCGATTCAGCATGCACACGCTTTATCCGTGCCTGCCGCTGCTTCTCCGCATTAGCGGCCCGCTGGCGACGGGCCTCTTCATCGGCGCGATTATCCGAGCCCGATGAGGAAGAAGACCCCGAATCGGAATAGTAAGCCGCCGCTGCGGTACCTGCGGCAATAACACCTGCAACTGCAACCCAGATCAAAGGGAATGGCATCGTGTCTCTCCTGTATGACTGTTCAAATCTTTGGAAGAAAGCCCTTTAACGCTTTTGCAGCGCCGTACGCACCTGACTCAATGTCTGCCCCAGCTGATCAACCCGGTGTGAAAGCGCCTGGTGCTGATCAGCAAAGGCCTGCTCTTCCTGGGCAATCATCTCCTGCAAACGGTCTGCCAGGGCATTGGCCAGCGTTTCTCGCTGCTGGGCCCGGTGCTGCTCTTTGTCGACCAGCATCACCTCAACCCGTTGCTGCAAATAGTCCTGCAAGGCAGGAATACCGCTGTACTGAATCAGGAGCGGCTGCGCCTGACGAACTCCACTCATGTAGGTGTTAGCCGACACTCTGAAAATATCCGGTTCACTCCCACACAGCTCGGCCAATTGACTGGCGATCAACGCCTCAAACTCGTGTTGATCCTCATCAGGCTGTTCTGCCTTGGTCAATACACACACCAATCTATCAGCCAAAGGGCGTTGGCTGTGCTGACTGATCCGGCTGAGGTAATCCAAGGTCGGCTGATCCAACTCCCCTTGCCCCATGCTGTGACACAACAGCAGCAGGTCACTGGTCACAATGCCGTCAAACGCCACCTGATCATCGGTATCTTCCGCATCCAGCCCCGGAGTATCGGTATAGTCAATCTGGCCGACACGGAGTGTTTTCAGCTCGCGAGTTTCACGGGATCGCGCCGTTTTAAAGAACTCCTGCTCCAGGTTGTCCGTCAGCACATTGAGCAGAGTGCTTTTCCCGGCTTTAACCAGACCGACTACTGTCAACGTCAGGGCATCATTGCCAACCGGCAAATCGTCCAGCTGCTGCAGTGCTCGATAAAGCTCTGGCTGATGATGAATCAAAAATTGCTGAACAGTCTTCATTCGACATCTCCCGTGTAGATCTTTGCTGGCACTTTCAGGGCTGCGACACCATCCCTGTGCCGACGAAGACCACTATACAAAAAAGAACGTGAAATAATTGAGTTGGCAAGCTTGGGAGATATGGATGTTTGCGAGAGATTGAGACAAGGGGGGCAGGCCACAGCTCTAGGCCGTGGCCTGCGTATACTTAATGGAAGTTAAACGGCAGGGTTTGGTTGAGCATATTGATCAGAGCGGAGCGGCTGTGGTCCTGAATCTGCAGCGCCCTATCCAGTTCAGCGTGAGGTGCTGCCGGCAGCAAAGTGCGCAGCGCTTCCCTCTTACGGTCCAACCGCTCCAGATAGGGCATAGACAGTTGCAGCTGTTCACCAAGGGTCTGTATCACACAGCCCAACCATTGCAGAATACTGCCTGACTGCTGTTCACAGAGTTCAACGGCTTGCTGCAATAGTTCACTGGCTTGATTCCGCTGTCCTGCATCATTGAGCAACCAGGCACGGTAGGCCAAAATCAAAGGCCAGGGATGATCTTCACCCTGAAGCCAGTCTGACCGAGTGTCCAGATAGGATGCACACTGGTCTGCCATCTCATCCGGATAAGTGAGCAATGCACGCAGATACAGCTGGTGCGCAAAGCGCAAATTCGAGCCTGATCGCGCCAGTTTACCTGGCAACTGATCAATGCTGCAGTGGAGCATCGCAGTAAGGTAGGTCTCAAGCAGAGTGTTAAATGCCTCGAATGCTGTTTCAGGCGAACTTAGCATGGCAAACAGGCGATAGGCCGTAGTCTGTTGCACCTCCCTACCCGCTTGCAATGGATCAGACAAGCGTTCAAATGTGGCAATCGCCTGCACAAAGCACTCATCAGCTGCAGTGTATTCACCCCGGAAAGCGTGCAACTGCCCTTGAGTTGATAAAAGCTTGGCATGGTTAAGAAGCCCAACGCTGGCAACCGGGAGTGTCAGCCATTGTTGGATAAACCCTTCCATGCTATTGAAGTCAAAAGCGTTTGTAGCCGCCACAACCGAGCGCAGTATGATCTCGCAGGCTTGTGGCGCATCTTCATCGATCAATTGATTGGCTGTTTCAAAAGCACTGGCAACCAGCGCCATATCACAAAAGCCACGGTGGTTCTGCAGCGCCAGCCTTGCTCCTTGTTGGCGCAATGACAACAGGGGTGGCAGCGTTTCGCCGTCGGGCTTGTGCGTCTCCAGCCAGTCCAGCGTACTTTGCAAACCTGCAAGTGAATACGATTTGAGCCGCAGCTGTGCCTGAACTTCCTGTAAATAGCCTTCCCATAGCTTCGGCTGCTGTTTGACGGTATCACCCAGCTGTTGCAGGCAGTTATGCAGTAGCGTGAATGCCTGCCCCTCTTCATCGACAGCCGCTTGCAACAGGGCATACCAATCAGAGGGTCGCAATGCCTGGCCCCCTTCCAGAGTCAATAACAAGCGCTCGTAAACGTGTTCACCGCTGGGCAACAGCAGACAATGGCCCGGCAAGGCAAAGTGTCGCAGCAGTTTTTTCTTATCTTTTTGCGGGCTGCCCCAGCAGTTGGCCAGAGTATCCACATAGCCATTCAAGGGTTCACTGTTTTTATCAATAAACTCAATGCTCAAACTCAGCTGCGCGTAACGTTTGGGGTCCAGCTGATGCAACTCAGCCAGCAGCGTTTCGGTACGGATCTTCCAGTCGACACGGGAGTTGTAGCCGCCACGGTTTTCAATGCTGAACTTGACCCGAGTCGGCACCCCCTGTTTCATCGGCAGCAAGCGAAGCACCCAGCGGACCAGCTGGTCAATCTGTTGCAGCCAACTGAAACGGCCTGCAACCGGGTCTTTACTGGAAAAACCAAAGATACCAACGGGTTGTGCCGTCAGGTCACTCAAGATGCGTTCGATCCGCGCATTACTTTCATTAACAGCATGAAAACCAGCGCCAAGTGGAGCCAGACCTACACCTTGCGGAATCGCCAGCGCGACCACCTTGCCCACATCTTTATGGTTGAGGTTTAACTCCTCCACCTCGTTGTCAAACGCCTTGCCGGTTTCATCGACCAGGACCGTCCAACTGGGTGATGGGTTCAGGTTGGTAATGGCATTGGGATGACCCTCAGCAGACACGATCAGGGGCGGCGTGCTAATGGTATAAGTGGCGTTATGCTGGGTTTTGGCGCGCTGTTGCTGCAGATGTTCCCTTTGCTTACCGAGCAACTTGTGCAGGTGTGTGGCGACGCGCGATGGGCAGTCCGCTTTGGTAGCCTCATACCATTGCTTGAACTCGACACTATCGGCCCCCTGTTCGCGGAGCCGCTTGACCAATTCGTTACCCAGCTCGTACGCTGTCTCGCCATCCCGTATGGCCTTGCCGATGCGCTGATCAAGGTTGCTCACATCCTTGAACAACTCCTCTGCCTGTAGCATCAGCCGTTGAATATCGGCCTTATTCTGGCTCGCCCCCCAGGCATGGCGCAGGTATAAATCGTGGTCGATTTTATTCGCCTGTTTGTGCACGTCAGCAGCATTAATGGCTGGTTGTTTCGGTCGTTGCGGTTCAGTTTGAGGCGCCACACCATTTGACTTAGCGGCCTTGCTTTCGTCTGCTGCAACCTGGCTGCTTCTTTCAGTAGACCAACGATCATCGCCAAGATGGTGTAAAAAACGAGCTTCCGGCCAGAGTCGACAGGCGCTCTCTTGCAGCGCCACATCGGTTTTCAAACCGGCGATAATGCAGGCAACATTGCGGGTCAGGCCTGATGCAACCAGAGATTCCAGATCAGTACAGTGGACCTCGTGGCCCAATTGCAGCTCTGCCGTTTTAATGTAGTGATGCGGACGCTGGGAGGGCGCGCCGGGCAAGAGGATGGTGATATCCATATAAATGAGGTTCCTGAACTGTCTTAAAAACGAAGCAGCAGTAAAGCCGGCATGGCTCAGACTCCAGACTCAGCTGCAAGACCAAATGCTCGCAGCAAACTGGATCTGTCAAAGGCTAACAGGATACCACTGCCACTGAAACGTGCTTCAATAAGATGCCAGCGCTGATCCTCAATCAGCTTATGCTGCAATTGAGGGCCGATGAACAACACCTTTTGAGTTTTACCAAAACGATCGCCCAGGCTGGCCAATTGGTGTTCAGCCGAGCGCATATTGGCATCATGAGGCAGGTCAGCCTTGATTTCGACCAGATAACTTCTACCGCGATGGTGAACAAAAAGGTCTGTTTCACGGCCGGACTCAGACAGATTGCTCGCCTTGCTGTCCGCTATCACACCACGGGCAATGTGCGCTGCCGGCATACCGCCCTGCTGCAGCCAATTGACTGCCAACTCTTCCAACCATTCACCACTGATCCAACGGCGCAGGTATTTACCCTGCTTTCTGGCGCCATTGCCCGGAATGGTGATCCGGTTTTGCTGCAGGCAAAAGTAATGCGTATTCAGTTGTGCCAACCGGTTCAGCCATCCCACCAAGGTAGACTCCGGCACCTGCCCTTGGAGCAATTCATCAAGCGAAAACGCCAAACTACTGTCAGAGAAAGCGGCTGTACCACGTCCCTCTGACCAGATTCGGTCCAAGGCATTAAACAGCTGCAACAGCCCAGCATCCTCTTCTTTCAATGCCCTCCAGATATTGTTGGCTAATGCGGAGGTCAGCTCTTCTTGTCCCCGCAGCCCTGTCCCAATTTTGACATCACCTGCATACAACTGAGCGACCTGCAGAGGCGTTGCTGTTACCGGCTCAATATCACCACTACCGCTCAGCAGTTGCTGACCATCTTGCTGCAGCACTTGGATACGGCTCTTACCCATCCCTTTATAGTGCAGATATCGGCAATTCAGGTTAGTAATCAGTGCCAAGCTCAGGGCCTTGGTACCGCCGGTAAAATTCAGAATCTGTTGATTGTGAGCGGGGGTATGCTCAGCAAGATATGGAATCAACGTAGTGGCAACCCAATGCTGAACAGCGAGAATGTCTTCGCCATCGAAAGAGTCGGGCTCATCAGGGCGATGTACCCTGATTCTGGGAATCGCGCCCTGCACGGTTGATGCAAGCCGCTGGGCACCTTGGCGGGCTTTTTCAAAGTTGCTGACGATTAACACTAGATCCGAAGGCTGAACAGCAAGGCAGGCTTCAAGCTCAGGCACGTTGAACTCAGATGCGATGCAAATGTAAGTAATCGGATTCATGGCACCAATGCCCTCTGGATATATCAAGCTCCGTCAACCATCCGGTTTGGGATACAAGGGCATTGTGCGGATTGAAGAAGCGCAGGACAAGAAAGCGTTGTCCTGGATTCAGCAGGCCTTCATCGCAGCGTCTTAATCCCCTCCGGTGTCGGGGTAGCTCTCGGACTTAGCTGACCTCGAACTCAAAGAGATCGAACTGTCTTAATCCCCTCCGGTGTCGGGGTAGCTCTCGGACGCCTTCCATGTGTACAGGAATACAGTCTTAGGTCTTAATCCCCTCCGGTGTCGGGGTAGCTCTCGGACGCAGCAGTCGTATCATCTCTGCTGGGTGTGCAGGTCTTAATCCCCTCCGGTGTCGGGGTAGCTCTCGGACAATAGTAAGCTACATACCCGGCGAAGGCTGGGTGTCTTAATCCCCTCCGGTGTCGGGGTAGCTCTCGGACCTTGCCGAATGACCCTTGTGCAGTAGCCTCATGGGTCTTAATCCCCTCCGGTGTCGGGGTAGCTCTCGGACCTACGAGAAAGAGTTCCTTGCCGACTTAGAACTGTCTTAATCCCCTCCGGTGTCGGGGTAGCTCTCGGACGAAGAGATGGAGCTGTTAGAGATCGATGAGTCGTCTTAATCCCCTCCGGTGTCGGGGTAGCTCTCGGACCACCACCACCATCACCATCGACGACATGATGGAGTCTTAATCCCCTCCGGTGTCGGGGTAGCTCTCGGACCCAGCACAGCAAGGACGGCCGTCGCACCTTCCGTCTTAATCCCCTCCGGTGTCGGGGTAGCTCTCGGACATATGAAAAGGAATTCTTAGCTGACTTAGAGCTGTCTTAATCCCCTCCGGTGTCGGGGTAGCTCTCGGACGTCCTACTGGCGAGGGCGACTGGCGCAGCTCAGGTCTTAATCCCCTCCGGTGTCGGGGTAGCTCTCGGACTATTAAAGCCGATGTTCCGAGTGTAGAGTGGTGTCTTAATCCCCTCCGGTGTCGGGGTAGCTCTCGGACGGGCATACCCAGCCTCCGGTCTACATCAACCCGTCTTAATCCCCTCCGGTGTCGGGGTAGCTCTCGGACGGATATTCTTGGCGTTGTGACACTTGCGACAATGTCTTAATCCCCTCCGGTGTCGGGGTAGCTCTCGGACATAGTTGCAGAAGGACTGGAGGGCGTGACGATCGTCTTAATCCCCTCCGGTGTCGGGGTAGCTCTCGGACTTCAAACAATACTTTATCGTTATGATGAATACGCGTCTTAATCCCCTCCGGTGTCGGGGTAGCTCTCGGACTCCAACCAAATATTTTTTCCAATCAAATCAGGCAGATAAGACCTGCTTTTTACTGATTGTTTTTTAACCAAAAAGTTGGCCAATATTTGACCAGATGTAACCTTGAGCATTGCGGGCCTCCCAGTCCGAGAGCACATGTAGGTTACCCCGTATTCTGATGAGGATTCAATAGCTATGCGCCCTAACGCAGCTTTGAATCTCCGTTGTTGTATGCAAAGCGATACTGGATTTACACACCATGATGGAAAAGGTAGATTCACAGCTGCAATGGAGCTCAGGATCAAGTTGTATGGATGCACGAAATCAACCGCACTACTATTTCCCCCACCCTGCAATTACGAGCCTGAAAATCGATGTGCAGCCATCAACTACGCTGGAACTGCCTGAACACCCAGGCAGCATGCTTCGCGGGGTTCTGGGGCATGCATTGCTATCACGTTTTTGCCTGTGTAAAAACGCTACTGCTCATCGTCCTGACTGTTTGTATGCTCACCTGTTTGAGGGTTACCGCCGCAACGGCCAGGATGGTATTCCGGCGGTATTACTGACGCCGCTTGATCATTCAAGACGTTTAGCACATACCGAATACTTCTCCTTCCTGCTCCATTTTATCGGCTTGTCCCCTGTCGTGCAGAGTGGAGTACAACAGGCGCTCGCACAAGGGCTGGAGCACGGACTGGGCACGCCCCTGACTCCTTGTGTGCTGAAGTCGTGGTCGGCCGAAAAGCTTGCACTACCTTCAGGACTGACACACCTGGAATTGAAGCTGGCAACGCCGTGGCTGATTAAACGCAAGGGAAAAGCGCTTACATCCAAAACATTCAGTATTCATGACGTGTTGATCGGACTGGCACACCGGCAGCGAATCATCTGTGAGCACTTTGATCTTGAACTGTCTCTACCCGCTAATAGGGAAATTTTGGCCTTTGCCGATAGCTTGCATGTTAAAACTCAGCTTGAGGACTCATCCTGGATACGCCACTCCAACCGCCAACATACTCGCCATCCGCTGACAGGAGTCATCGGGCATTTTCGTATTCGCAGCGAAGATGCGTTTCCAGACTGGTTTGGGGCATTAATCGCTAATGGCCTCGCCCTGCATGGTGGCGGCAAAACATCGTTTGGCCTGGGAGCATTAAAGGTCAGCCTCCAATAGCCAGGGCGACCTTCCTTTTCTACCACCATTTTGCCTGTTTCAGGGCTAACTCTCTTTCTGTTCATCCTTGCAGTAACCAAGGGCGAGCCCCTTTTGGGCTCACTCCTCTGTTCTCTTGTCTCACAAATTTGTTTGCGACCATTGGCAAATGGCATGTGGGATAGTTGCCGTCACCAGCAACGACACGACCAACACTGCAATCTAGGTAGCTAGCAAGCTTGCCAGCCGCCCTTTGCCACTGCAGGCGTGCGACTGTATGTCGAAAGCGTTATCAACCTTTGGCATGAACAAGGAGGACAGATGAGTTTACTGGATTTTTTGGCCGACACGCTGAGTCAGTCGGTCACATGCGTGAGTCAGCCACAGTCCTGTTTTTCAACCACAACACGAGGTAACACCATGGCCCGCAACGAACTCGCCATCCAAAACGATCTGATCGAGAACCCGTCGCCACGCTGTGCTTGCACGGTTGTGCTGGATACTTCGGCATCCATGAGCGGTGCTCCAATCCAGCAGCTTAACGCTGGGTTGCAGCACTTTTTGCAGGCTGTGCACGCGGATGAGGTTGCAGCTTGCAGTGTCGACATTAGTGTCATCACGGCAGGCGGCCAGATTTGCGAGGAACTGCCGTTTACCAACGCTCTTAATGTCGAGGGTTGCGGGCACTTTTCCGCCGGAGGGGCGACTCCACTGGGCGCAGCCGTTGACTTGGCACTGGATAACTTGGCCGAGCGCAAAAAGCAGTACAAGCAAAACGGCGTGCCCTACTACCAGCCATGGCTGGTGATGATCAGCGATGGAGTACCTACTGATCAATGGCGTGCTGCCGCGGCGAGGGCAAAGCAGCTTTCAGCGGAAGGTAAGCTGGTTTCCTTGGCGGTTGGAGTTGAGGGTGCAAGCCTTGCGGCACTGGGTGAGTTCTCACATCGGCCTGCTGTCATGCTGGATGGGCTCAAGTTCAGTGAGTTCTTCCAGTGGCTCTCCGCCAGTATGAGTCGGGTGTCTCAATCTGCATCGACGACATCATCGGTTGACCTGCCTCCCATGGATGGCTGGGCCAGCATCTGACCCCTTTCACCTGTCAGTAGACTTATCTGCTGACAGGGTCATTACCCACCAACAGCAGCATGAGGTGCTTATGAAACGAGTAACAACTGTCTTTGATGCTCTGGGCAAGCCACAGACACTTGCTCCCCAGCTCGCTGAAGGTGGGGAAGGGGTCATCTACCCATTGGCCAACCGCGATGAGGTACTGGTGAAGCTATATCACCTGAAAGAGCTGTCCAAACGTGGCGACAAACTGCAGCAAAAAGTCGAGGCTATGCGTGCTATCCCTGGCTTCAGCCAGCAGACCGGAGTTAGCTGGCCATTAATCAGTGTATTTGATGCGGATAAGCGCTGGGTCGGCTATGCCATGTATAAAGCGGATGGCAAACCCATGTTCAATCTGGCGCACGCTGTGCTTTATAAGCGTCACTTTCCGGGCGTGGATCGCCGAGGTATTACCGCCTACCTCATCAACCTTTTGCAACGGCTAAAGGAACTGCAAAGCCTTGGTGTCATGATCGGTGACTATAACCTGCACAACATTCTCTGCGATCCTGCCAGTGACAGGATAACCCTGATTGATTGTGACAGTTACCAGTTGCAGGCTCAGGGCACGCTTTATCCCTGTCCAGTCGGCACACCTGATATGACGCCTAAAGAGCAGCATGGTCAACAGTTCTCCAAGCTTAAGCGCACACGTGAAAGTGAAGCCTTTTCCCTGGCAATTATCTTGTTCAAGTGCCTGATGTTGGGACGTCACCCCTACGATATTGTTGGCGGTGATGACCCGGTTACCAACCTTAAACGGGGCAATTTTGCGTACGGAATCGGCAACCGGGGTATCCCTCGAGGCCCTTGGTACAACATCTGGAGCCACATGCCCCATCGGCTGAAAACGCAGTTTATCAGCACATTTACCGAAGGTGCAGATAATCCATCAAAGCGCACCAGCTTGGATGAATGGCTGGAAACAATGTTGCTGTACCGAAAGGAGATGGATAAAGGCTGGCACGATACTGCCATTCAGCCAGCGGAACCCAAATCAAAGCAGTACCGAGGCACAAGTGCCAGCTTAACCGAGTCATGATCACCGCTTAGATTAAGCAGAGCCGAGTTGAGTTGAGACGCGAAGCAAATACGATGAGTAAACACCCAGTCCGAAAGAAAAAGGCCCGTCGCATGCCTGTAAAACCAACAGTAACAGAAACCGAAGTAGCAGCCGTGCATACTGAGACAGCACCTGTGTCCAAACAACGCGTTACTGGAACCAATCCGGTCATAAGTGCTGCCAGCCTTCGTCGCAAATCACCCCTTTCGGCAAAGGGAGGTGATACCGAATCTTCGGAGGTTAACCCCAGGGGCACCTCCGACCCGCAGAACTGCAATGACGCGCCTGAAGAAAAAACCAAACAAACTCAGCCGATACAATCAGGTCAGCAATGGCATGGCTGTTTTGAAATGGTGACTGGGCTTGCACACCGAGATGCAAACCCACCCCTACCCTGTCAGGATAGTGCGATTGCCGTTAGCAACCCGCGACCAGTTGCGATCGTTGCGGATGGCGCCGGCAGTTCTGCCGTGTCCGAGATTGGCTCTCAGGCCGTTACTACTGGGCTGATACGTTTGCTACACACTCTGGAACAGCAAGTCGCATTACTGTTGGATCAGCCGAATACGCCACAGGAAAGTGAAGCTCGCAATTTTGGTTTGCTGCTGGTGAAGCATGCAAAAGGGATCCTGGATGATTTGGCGGTACAGCACCGCCGCGCACTGAAGGACTTTCGCTGTACGTTGTTGCTGATGGTGCGTGGACAAAAACGCTTGTTATGGGTCAAGGTGGGTGACGGCGCGCTGATAACCGAATCCATGAGTCACCAGGATGATGCTTTACAATCTACCTTGAGTACTCTTGGCGAAGTAGGCAAAGGCGAGTTTGCCAACTCTACTACGTTTATTGATAACAGCCTTCAGCCCACCGATGTTCAAACCGGCATGTGTAGCGGCATCTATATTACCGGCTTTGCTGCCATGAGTGACGGCGCGGCTGACCGCCTGGTCTCCAATGATGGACGCAGGGTTTCTGGACAGGTGGGTAGCTGGCTGCATGCACTGCGCCAGCAGACATTGAAGCGCAGGGAGCTAACCCGGCTGTTGAACTCCGAGGCATTTACCAAGGGCACAACCGGCGATGATGCCAGTATTGCGCTGTGCGCCTGCACGCTGGGGGACACCATTGAGCCATTTCAAGAGGGATAATTGATATGTGCAACAAGCGAAGCTACACGCCCTACCAGCGTTCGGCGATAAAAGGGATTGCAAAAATTGTAGGGGAGACTCCGTTTCGCTACGAAAAGTCTTCCAACAATCATTTGAAGGTCACGATCGAAGGAATAGATCAGGTGTTTTTTACTTCGTCTACACCTTCAGATCACCGGAGCTTAGAGAATTTTCTGGCTGAAATCCGCTGCGCGTATAAACAAAAAAACCGGGCTGAACCGGGCATACAGACAGAAATACCCCGCTCTGTCCGCAAGGCAAATGCCAAGAAAGCCAGTATAGAGGCCATGGCAAAAGTGACTGAGCGACTGATTAAAGTCTTTCGAAATTCACTGGATAGTTTCAAGGAAGAGGAAATGAGAATGGTCGAATCCAGCCAAACTGAGCTTTTGGGTGAAAATATACAGGCATTCCGGAAAAAGAAAATTCGGGCCGAGATTGATCGCGCCATTGAATCTTTTGGTACAGGAATCTTTATACCACCCGGGCTGATCAAACAGACTCAAAAGCAGATTGCTGAAAATCTTAACTTCATGCTGCCCACTGTGCTCGAGTACGACCGTATACTGTCGTTAAAATCCGGCGCTTCGGTTAAAGCCATAGATATGCCGGAAGGCTCAACTCAACCGGAGACTGCAGAGGATAACAAGGCTGATGTTGCATCAAACGATTCGCAGAAGGAAAAAAATCCGGCCCCAGATAAAGCCGCTAATGACGATTTAAATGCAGCCTCCGATCCAATCAAGATACCGGATACTGTCATCGATACGAAGCCGTGCATTTCTGAGTCTGCCGCCAGTACACAGCGCTACAGCTTCGCACACGAACTGGCCGATATGACAAAGCGGGATATTCGCCAGCTGATGGCAGACTGCCAACAACTGCTTGATGAAAAACATCAAGCCGACATTCAGTTTCTCGTCAGCCAAATGCATGAACGAGAAGTTGATCTTGCAGAGCTGCAGGCCGCGTTACTGTGTGAATCAGCGTGATACACACAATTTTTTCAGGCCTATCTTGAACCGATTAAAGCACACAACACGACTCAAACTGTTTGAGCACACACCGAGGAGATGGCTCAGGAACCCAAAGACTCTTACAATTGCACTGGGAATTCTGGCAGCCTGTCCCACCTGATCAACCGCCTGGGCCTTTTGCCAAACGTTAAAACACCGACAATGGGTGGCGAGTTCTGGTGGAATGACCTCGCAAGCTGTGATGGGTGGCGTGTACAGCGCAACAGCGTTACGGGCCATTGCCGCATTCTGGATCCCAATAATGTGCGCCAGGCGTGGGGCGGACAAGCACAGATTATGGCTTTATTTCAGATGCTTTTAAAAGGACAATATTAAGGAAGCTGAGAATAAGTATGACCCAAGGATCCTATAGCTCAGATCGGCTCAGCTCATATACATTGGGAATATGAGCTGAGGCTTATCTTAGTTAAAAATATCTATATATTTTTGAGTGCATTGGCAAGCGCTTTAAACTCTTTCTCTCGTTTTTTACTGATGAATTTTTTATAATCATTATAAAAAATCAATAGTGCATCACGCTCATCATCAGGCCAGTGCTGTGCCAACTCAAGTGCCTGCTTCAGCCTGACAAGGAAATCGTTGGACTGACCGGGCGTTTGATTTTCTTTTTTCTTAGCGTCCTCTTTAAGCCCCTCAACCACCTGGGCTTCTGGTGAAAGTTGCGCCAATTGCGCAGCCTTTCGCTGTTCCTCAAGCTGCTCTGCCAGACGGGCATCGAGCTGTTGCAACTCACGCTGTTTTTTCTCATCCAGCGTGCTAAAACCACCATAACCCGCTGCCGTCTTGGCTCCGGCTCCAGCATGGAACAAAGCATCCTGCAACGCCTTGCCGACAAGTCGCATCAACTGGTCAGAATCAGCATCCCTTTTCCTAGGTGCAAAACTGAACATCAGCACCAGCTCTTTGGCCGCCAAAAAGGGCACAGGTACGGGATCATGCCAGTCGGCAGGCTGGTTGGCAGCCATGGATACATCCTCTGTACCGCCCTTTTCGTACCAACCTCCCATGTGCGGGGTCATAGTATCTAAGAGCAGCGTGGCCGGCAGTACCGGTAGTGCATCAAAAAAAATCACATCACCAGCCTGAAAATCCTGCTGACATTTAGTGGGGTCCTTATCTTCGCTGCCAAACAGACAGTGAAACAGCATGCCTGCCTTGTCACCGAGATTCTGCTCCAGCCAGCTGCGTACTAGTCCCTTGACACTGCTGCCAGGCAAATAAGGCGCGGCCAGTGTTGGGTGAAGTAGAAATCCATTCTCCACCGGATGCGGGTTACCCAGCCCGGTGGCAAAATGCCAGTCTGCCTGCAGGGTAATTGTTACCCCACTGCACGCCTTCACCAGCGCGGACTGCCGCAGGTACGCTTGCTGCAAGGCCTGAGCATTGCCACAGCCACCAGCTAATCCCTTAATGAAACTGCTTTTTGCCGTATCCCTAATCGCGAATTCATCATCATACTGATTAAAAAACCGCTCAAACCAGAGGCCGGGATGACAGCCCCTATGCTGAATCTGGCGCTGAGCATCCTCACCCGAAGGAATCGCATGCGTCTGCCAATTATAGAGGGGTAGCATCAGTAGGCCTCCTCATCTTTCAGGATCAATCCCTCGGCAAACTTCTTCACCCAGATCATCAATGCCTGCGTTTCAGCGGTGGCCAAGCGATAGGCGTGCTGGTCGCTTTCGGTAATCGCTTTCAACAGCCGTGGTGCCTGGGCTTCAGCAAAGGCAGCGTAAACCTTGCTGTCCTGGCACAGCCAGTCTTCAACCAGTTGATAGATCACGCCATACGCAGGGTAGTCATTACGCTTTGAGTAGAAAAACGCGACTGCCTGTCCAAAGCCGTTGCTCTGCACCATACCGGGAAAACGACGACAAAAACTTTTCACCTGACTGTGTTTGTATTTGCCCTCTTCCGGACGATTTACAGCGGCCTGAATCTGTTTGAGCGCAAATTCGGCTCGGTGCTGCTCAAGCAGTTGGGGTAAAGGCCTTTGATCCGATGAAATACTCGCAGTCGATACAACAACAGGTGCAGGCTGTTTAATATTTTTCTTATACTTGGCCATTACTCACCTCCTTGTGCCAGCTGTGGCAGTGCAACACGGCACCAGCCCATGCCGGTGGTTTCGTTACCGCCAATCTGAATGTAGGGCTGACCGAACAGCTGTCCTGTTACCGCTTTCAAGAGCTCAGCGGCGCTGGTGTTAGCACCTTTTTTGCGCGAAGGCTGGCAGCCAAGCACCGTGTACAGCAGGGTTTCAGCCGGCAGATTTTCTTCATACCAAAGTGCGCCGTTACGCACGGTTTTGGTCTCACTATTGATGGCGATATGCGGCAGCACCGGCAGGGCGGCCTGACTTAGGTGTCGAAAGCTGTCGTTGTCGATCACTACCAGCTGTTTTTGTAACTCGGCTTTCTGATCGCCACGGCTCACACCTGGCACGGCGGCAATCAGATTCAGCAACAGTTCAATCCAACCATCTGCATCAGCCCAGTCAGATAGCGCGAAGCTAAATTCTTCCAGGTAGATCTCATCTCTCCCCTGGCAATCAGGACTGATCGCCCGATCGGCCGCCACAGCAGGTACCTTAAACATTTGTGCGTTGCCCGTGCGTGCCAGATCAGCCAGCAGGCGGGCCAGTAAGGCCGGGCACGTCACCAGTTTGAAATGGCTGGTCAACGAACGCACTGGCAACAACAGCAAACGGGCATCACTGACCAGCAATGCACCGGCGTGTTCGCTGGCGTTGAGGGTATCAGGGCCGAACGCTTGTGCGATCAATGAAGCATCCATCTTCACCTGCGTTTCTGCGCGTGCACGCAGCGCCCCCTTCATCGATGAGCCATAAACGCAGGGCCAGTTAGTATGTGCTTCTTTCTGAATCGGCAGGTCGATCACCTCTTCCTTGCTGCCGCCACCGGCATGCATGGGGGTTTCGCAGGTCAAACCAACAATCTGATGGGCAATCGCGGTCATGTTTATATCCTTATGTAAGACTGTGTAATACTGGGTAGCTGTTGATCAGTTCAACCAGAGGCCGGCCAACAGACGGCCATAGCCCAAACTGGTATCAGTGCCGATCGGTTGTTGCTGCAGCGTTAGCAGCAACTCGGGCGTCAGTGGCTGCAGGTCAGGGTGCTGCAACTCGCAGTAGTAGAGACTGCCAGCGGCAGCCAGCGAGATCAGGGGTTTGGGTTTACGCAGTTTTTGATCCCAGCCACCCAAACGTTCCGGCCTTGGCAGCACACAGCTAACCAGTTTCAGTGCAACACCGGCCAGTTCACCGATCCAGTGTGTTATCTCACCGCGCTCATTTTTAACCGGGGTAAAACCAGGCAGACACCAGGCAGCATTCGCCGCGTCGCTATTGAGGTTGGCGGGACTTGTCAGATACAGCACAACTCCACGGGCCTTTTTACAGGTTGGCATATCCGGCAGCTTGACTGCAGGCAAATCGGCACTTGTAATGGCGACAGCGGCTTCGCGCCCTTCCCCACCCAAACGCAGGCTGGTTGACTCTGGTAACTGCTGGGCCAGATCGTCACTGATCCCCTGCAGGTACACATCAATGCTGAACTGTTTTTCACCGGTCGGACGTAAATGTCGGGTCTGGTAAAGCAGCCCATTGTCTTTATCAACAACCCCTAGTTTATTGATTCGGCCGATACCGAGACGCGCCTCACTGGTAATCAACTCACTTTGCGCGATTAGCTCAGATTTATCCGGCAGTCCACCCGTCAGCCACTGCTGCAACCCCTTGGCCGTAATCCAGTGGTTTTCGAGTGGTTTACTGCCAGCTGGGGCATCCATCTCAGGCATGGCGACATAACCGAGGTCACAGCGCACCGGAGCACCAATTTTAAGTCGGTACAGCGGATCATTTTGATCTGCGCCTTTGAGAAGATCCTGAGGGGCCGGATAGACAGGCTCCCCATCAACAACGACCTGTATCGCTGCAATATTCAGTAAGCCCAGGTTGTTGCCTTCCCCCAAAAGCTCATGGTGTTTGCCATTGTTGATATTAAACTCATGCCAATCAACGCCAAGATGATCGCCCATAGAGGTGCGAATAGCACCGGCAAGGGTGGTGGCAGGGGGCGGAAATATCGAATTCAACTGCCCTACACCAACCGCATCATGGGAGCGGGCCTCACGGAAGAACCAGCTATCAACAGGTTGCAATGACCAACGCAGTGTCATGCGTGCACCTCCTTGTTTTCTTGCATAGGCTGACAAATTGACTCCTGGGTCAAGAAACGCACCAGCTTGAGTGCATCTGCGTCAAAACGGTGTTGTGGTTTCAGCTCTTTAAAGCGCCCCTGATCATCCGTTTTACGCACATGAGGGGTAGCTAGTGCGATCAGAGGCTGCAACAGCTCATCCAAAATCTGCTGTTTATTACGGCTATTCTGGTTGAGATCAAGCCCTGAGTGAACCAGTTCGGCCTGCAGCATTTTTGCCAGCAGCTCCTCATCCTGCTCTGCCTTCAACAGCTGCTGCGGCAAACGCTGCAACATCTCCTCAGCCTTGAAAATGAACTTATTGGTGAACGGGCTGTTCTGCTCACGCTCGGAAAACATTTTGACTACATCAGACAGCAGATTACCGGTCTGCTGCGCCTGATCTATCAAATATTGCCAAGGTTGTGACCATTCAAGGTGGAGGCCCCCGGGTTTCCAGACGCGAACCGCCAG
The DNA here is from genome assembly GCF_017310015.1 of Marinobacterium iners. Taxonomy (NCBI): domain Bacteria; kingdom Pseudomonadati; phylum Pseudomonadota; class Gammaproteobacteria; order Oceanospirillales; family Oceanospirillaceae; genus Marinobacterium; species Marinobacterium iners. The sequence goes on along the minus strand of NZ_CP022297.1, from coordinate 834,859 downwards.
CGCATCACGTCCGGTTCTATCCTTGGCGATATCATCCAGCAAGCTATGAGAGTCACCGAGTACAAAAGTCAGCGGCGTCTTCATATGGCAGAACTCAATCGCCCCCGACAGGCTGGTAGTGATCTGCTTGTCAGTGCTCAGATTCTTGTTCTGTTGTGCAAAACACTCTGCGTAGAAATTACGCAACTGCAAGGCCAGCTCTACTGCTTTATCGAGGCACACCAGCGCCAACACATCATCACCACCGGCATAGACCAGAAAGCCATCCTGATCCTGCACAATGGATGGTACACCGGTCGTGAAGTTGTTAAGCCCCTTGGAGATAGCCTCCTGCTTGTCAGGGTCACTCATCTGACTGCCCAGACTGTCGCCATCCATAATGAGCACTGCATAGAAGCTACTTGCCTCTGGCAGACCTGTGCTCTGGCGCAGCTCATTCAGCGCGCTCAGCATCGACTTTGCCTTACGTTGAGTGCCAGGATCGTCATCAAAAAGTTTGCTGTTCTCTAATTGACTGACGTGAAATACATTGCCATCAAGACCTGCCCACTCCTTGTGATAGCCCGTCCTCTTTATGGCTGAGTCCACACGCTGAATGGGGTTGGCGGTTTCACTGAAATCGACCAACTGCTCGGCCACATCATAAAAACGGTTCAGTGCTTGATCGACATCTTTGTCTAACTGAGCGTTTTCAAGCACCGCTGCATACCAGGGAGCGGCGGCAATATGCGCCACCGATGGCACCTGAGCTGGCAGCGGCCAGCCCGAAATGGCTTGGCCGGATGGCAAGGTACCCTGAAAGTCCTTAAAGTGGCGCACAAATCGGCGTTTCACAAAACCAAGGGCACTCAGACACTCACCCGGGCGCAGGTCGCTCGTTCCAGACTTAACTGAACGACGTATCCGCTGCCAGAAATTGTCGAGCTTTTTCTGATCCGGGTATTCAAGCCCGGAAAGCTCCTGAAACCCTTCCATCATCATACACTTAACCCCAGGCTCAGGCGGTAATGTATGTGAGCGCCAGTTTTTTCTGCGATCCAACATATTGCTAACATGAGCCTCATCAGCCAGACACCAGTTGATCTCCCAGTAGTGGTGCAACTGACGATGCCAGATCTGTTTGGTTATCTGCTCCTGCTTTGAATCGCTGCCAAGCGTCGGCACCATATCACGCTGCCAGATGTGCTCACAAAGTGCCCTCCAAGCCGCTTGCATATCAGTGACAACCCGTTGAGGGTCAAAGTGCTGATCGACTTGGACCTCAAGGGTTTTAAACCGGTTGGGCACGCTGCCCTGCTGGGGCGGATTGTTTTTAGCTTCACCTTTCAACGCAGCCATGAAGTGGTCATCAGGAATCGGAAAATTGATCACACCACCCTGCTTTTGAGCCGATGCCATCGCCACGCTGGAGAGCCAGGACAGCAGGAAAGACCCCGCCCAGAAGTCCCGCGTACGACGTGCCTGTGCAACAAAACCCTGAACCGGGCCCAGGGTAAGGTGGAAATAGGCTTTCAGTTCATTCACGGTTATTGTGCTCCCTGCAGATCAGTCGTTATTACAGTCTCTTTGTTTTTAAAGCGATCCATATATCGGGTAATAACACTCCAATCAGCATCAGAAGCCGGCAGTGTAAAACTACGTTTGCTCTTATACTCAAGCATGGGATTATTGCCGGGCAAAAAGACTGCTGGCATTAGCAGCTGTACGGCTACAAAACTACCATCAGGCAATAAGTGGGTATGGAGAAAAAGAGGGCTGGCTCGACGCTCACCGGCTGCATCCTTTTTCACATGTATATCAACTTTACCCTTTGTACTGCTGAAAAAATAATTATGCGGCAAACCGAACACCGCGCGCTCAGGTTGCTTCCTTGGTTGCTCGCCTTGAGTCGCGAACAAAGCTTCATCGTGATCTCCTCTGAAATTTTGTTCAGCAGATTTACCGTTTACTTTTCCCTCTCGACCCCAGCTACGGTACATCTGCATCTGCCCGCCCATCTCTTCCAACAGGGCATTCGCAGCCTTGCCGGTAGAGGAGAAGTCTAGTCGGGTGTTGGCACTCACAGCAGTGAATGGAGGGAGTACTCGGGTGGATAACCTGGGTTGCAAAAGCTTTTGCAAGGTTTCCTTGTAAGATTTCATTGACGTCGGGACAGACCAGCGACTGCCAGATAACGCTGTTATCGAAACTGCTCCCAGCCCTTTTCGAGCCCGACTGCCCAGTCCACTCAGCAGACCAAAGGCCATCAGTGCATCGTCTATTGTTTCTTTTATCGATGAAACATTCAGAACAAGTTTCGAAGCGGCAATATCAAGACGATTGGGATGCCAACGCAATTCAATCGTAAAGCAGCTACCATCAGCGATGGCATTTCTCAACAGCTTCTCTTTGTAATTCCACAATCCTTGGCCAAGCAGGTACTGGATCCCTGCCCCCGGGGACCAGTCTTTTAAAAGCTCCAACTTCTGGGTTAGCTTCAAGCTGAAAACCCCTTGTCCTCCAGTCTGGTTACCCTGCGCATCCTGTTTTGCTGCAAGCCCGAAGAGTACTGCCTCTTCATCATGCAACTGTTTAAGCGCACTGGCTTCATTGCCTGCCTGCTGCAGACAACGGCTCCAATTCAGCGCCCGCCACCAGAAGCGGAGCGCGCCCTTGATCGCTGGAGGCCGTATACTGTCGGCCTTCTGTTCACCGTCACCGATAAACATCGGCGTTACAACCTGAAACTCGGCTTTCAGGTTGGGTTCTTCATTGGTTTGATCCAGCAGGTCAATCCATGTTTGCAACTGCGTCATGCCATTGCTCCCTGTAATATTGCTGCGGCTTTTACCGCTTTTAAAGTCTTTATCCTAATCATCAAATCAGCTCATTAAACCAACTCGATAGCGTTAATGACTAAATAAGTTGAATTTGATGGGCAGGCAATAAAAGCCCCAAGTACGCATCTACTCCCTTGGCTGCTTTGCGTTCCTCGCCATCCTCTTTCAATGTGGCCACTTTACATACATTCACGGTTGGACGGCCCTCAGTCTGCTCTAATGCCTTGCGGATATCGGTCATCATCCGCTCAATCGATTTCTCGCTGATGACTCCGTCTTTGGAGAGGGAACTAAAGAGCTTGGGGCTCTGATGAAGAGGAATAAGGTCTGGATTTTCTTGTTTTAGCCTAGCAATATACTTTTCGACATACTCTGCAGGCGCCTCCCAGCTGTTACCTATCAGGCTTTCGAAATCCCTTATACCCGTAACTTCACCCATTAGCTGCCATAGTGCCTGCGTCAAGGCATGCTCTTTATTACCAAAAACTTCTTTTTGATATGAGAATGAGTTTTCATGGCTATCTCGTGCGACTAGGTAATACAACAGATAACTATCAAAATTCCGGATTGGCAATACACGGCCATTGAGGTCAACGGATAGATTTTTAATATTAAATGTCAGTTTGATCCGACTTGGATCTAGGGTAACCTGATAAATATCCACCAACTGTTGATAGCTCAGATTATGAAAAGCATCCGAATCTGTACTCACTAATGCATTGCTGAGCTGCACAAACGGAATTGTGGACAACTCAATTTCTGCTTTGCTCGCATCCAGCACACCGGTGACATCTCCGGTTGCATAGCTTTTTACTGTGATATTAAAAGGCTCTGGTTTCGGATACCAAAAACCTGGGACCTCATAGCCCGGTTCCACCAGAACATGACTGAGCTCATCATTCGCACTCGCGAAGAATGAGAAGATATTGCCCATATAAAACGACATACTCTTTCGCCCACCGGCTAAGGATGCATGTATTGAATCAGGGCGCTTTTTGCCTTTGCCTCGTGGGTGGGTTATTTCACGAATCTGTCGTGTCAAAAAATCAGCCATTGCTTCTTGATGCTCAGAAGTCCGTATATCCTCGAGCTCAACGCCCGCTGAATTCGTTACAATACGCACCTCAATCTTAGCGCCACTGATAACCGGCAGGTTATAGTCCCGACACAGATTCGAAACTTGCTGTTTCAAGCCTTGTTTTTCGATCTGGCCCTTACCATGTAGGGTTGTGAATATCACGACCTTATTCGGGAAATTTTCACGGTCTTTCAAGCAATAGAGTGTTTCGGTCACAACGGCCGGAGATGATCCCGCGACACAGATCAGCCAATGGTCACTTTCGACCGGTCCATTTGAATTAGCGACGTTCATTGTCGTTGGCATAACCTGCCCCTTCATCTCGTTACCATCAGCTCCGTATTATGAACAGACCCGGGTATCATTGTGTTGCAAACAAATTTGTTGGTATTCATGCCAGCCGCATTCTGGTGCTTATATACGAAGCTAGGGGTTCTGTCATTGGCTTCAATTGCTCATCATCCAAGGGAGTATCAGATCTTACAAAGAACAGCCCACTCTCAAGGTTATGGCTGATGGATAACTCTGATTGCCGCACAAAACTGGACCGCCGCAAACGGTAAAAAAAGATGGACCAGTTCAAGTTTAAACGCTGCTCATACCCCTGCTCTGCCAGCTGTTTCAGGTACAAGTCCGGGTCAATGACCTTCTGGCTTTCGCCAGAAAAATGCGTCGTGACCAATCCTGGCTTGAGCGGATCAAAACTGTAAGCCTGCTCGATTTCCAGTGCGTGCTGGTCGTAACTATTGCGGCTTAGCTTGTACACAGTGGAAAAATCGTCGCCTGCCTGACCCACCAACGTCAGGTAGATCTCGTTGAAGTCCCGTCTGCGCTCCAGCCTTTCCTCCAGTGAAAGCTTTCTTTTGAGCTGCTCTATAGCGCTGGATGAGGCCAGATAGTAATAAAACTGCTCTTCTTGAGTCAGATAGTGATTACGAACAATGATGGGACTGTCATCACCATAGTACTGTGCCATGCGTTGAATTTTTTGATCGCCTTGCGTGATCGCCTCTTCAAGCGCCACAGTTTTCAAATCAAAGTCTTCATCCGAATGCAGGAAACAGGGAAAGTATTTCAGCTCTGCAGTAAAGTTAGCGTCACGATTTACGGTGCAGGTGTTGCAGCCTCTGGCACAGGTACAATGCTGGAATTCAAGCTCCAACTGTGTGTCTGCATAGCGATACACATCACGCCTGAAACTCCGCTCTGTAAGAGTCAGCTGGTCACTTAGACGCTCGCGCAGTGCATCCAGCCGGTAGAAGTATCCATACAGATGATTCAGCTCTTTAGTTAACAGCAGCTCCAGAAACTTGATCCGCGTTGCGCCAAGCTGTAACGCGTAATCCAACACAGCCTGGATGGCTTCATCTGACGTATTGAGACCTTTTAATAGAACAAAGTTAAGCTTGAAAGGGATACCTGCCGCTTGCAGCTTCAGCAAATTTTCTTTTACGCGGCGGTGCTCGTTGTGACGAAGTGGCGCGTTCGGCTTTTGTATATCCTGCACAATCTGGTTGTAGGCATGCTCTTCAAGGCTATGCATCGAAATGTTAAAGCGCATTTTGCCAGGATAGGCTTGCAGGCGGGCCAAAAGTTTTTCGGTCAGAGCCAGCCCATTGGAAACAAACGTGATGTCAGGCAGGTAGCCTATTGATTCCATGTAATCGAGACAGGCAACAATCTTATTCGGGTTGAGCAAAGGCTCTCCGCCGGTAAAGGTAAAATCCTGATAATTCAACTCATGGAATTGCCGCAGAACGTCAAATAGCTGTTCCTGTTGGGCAGCAGCACGTGCTTTGCCCATCTCCATGCCTTCTTCATGGCAGAAGAAGCATGCGTAATTGCACTTTTCAGTGATCGAGAAACGAACAGAAGGTTGATAGTGTACCGACTTGAAGAAGCGTTCTGAGCCAGATTCCTGATAGCCGGCATGAGTCAGGCGATCTACCGGAGGGGATGCTCCTTCACTGAAAAACAGCTCAATCCGTCTCAGATTTTGATCTGCCAGCTCTTTCTCTAATTCAATCAGTGCGGGGAGAGGATCACCTGTTGGAAGCCGCGTGACTTCAACATGAGCTGTTTGCCCGCTCTGGGATAACTGGTAGTCCATGAGTTAGTGTCGTCCTTTTCAAACAGCTACCTATCGCCTACAGATTACACAACTATCCAGCCAACGACAATTTATCTCATCGAGGATGAAAAACACCCTCGTTTCCAAGACTGACATAACCTATACCTGCACACAGACTCCAGAGCCTGAACGGGGTTGTAAGCCCCCTCCTTATCCGTGTTAGCCTTTAACCACCAATCCAAACTCTGCAGCCTGATCACCCTCGTTTTCGTCAAACATGCGGCAGGCTAGGCGCTCCTGCTTCAGTGTCGCCAGCGCAGAGAAAAAGCAGCTTTCGCACAAGTGCAGCTCGTATCGGGCTCCATCATAGCGGGATCCATACCCCCAATCAGCTTTGAGCACGCCAAATTGAGGGGTATATCCACCTCCGTCCGATGTGCTGTCACCACAGACATCGCAGCGGTCACCTGTGAGCAATATGACAGAGCCAAACGACAGATCATGTCGCTGCGCTGGATGAGCGTCGGGCATCGCCAGGATTTTGAAGCATTTCTGACTCACATAAGCAGTTGGCCCAACGCCTGCTGGCACACTTTGGGTAGGAATACGCTTGTACACACCTATACCCGCGTATCCGCAAGGTGATCCACGCCGCTGGCGTCTGATTCGGACTCCAGAAGACGGGGTATCGTGGAGCTGATGGATGATCGCTTTGGGAACCCATAGGTGCAGGAGCTGCTACCAAACTGGTGGCTGTGATACTGGATAAGTGTCGAAAATTCGACATTTCAATCACACTGGGGCCGGAGGCGATCTCAGGCACGAACCTCCAGCATGGTGCCGTTCATTCCTGCGCCAGTGCCAAGCTTGTGTCGAATACTCGACACTTCAACCCAAACCGGTTCCGGAGTTGATCTCAGGCACGAACCTCCAGCATGGTGCCGTTCATTCCTGCGCCAGTGCCAAGCGGGTGTCGAAGACTCGACACTTCAACCCAAACCGGTTCCGGAAGTGATCTCAGGCACGAATCTCCAGCATGGTGCCGTTCATTCCTGTGCCAGTCCTAAGCTCATGTCGAAGAATCGACACTTCAGTCTAAACTGGAGCCGGGGGCAATTTCAGGCACTGACCTTCACATGGTGCCGTTCATTCCTGTGCCAGTGCCAAGCGGGTGTCGAAGACTCGACACTTCAGTCACACTGGGCCGGAGGCAATCTCAGGCACTGACATTCGGTACGGTGCCGTTCATTCCTGCGTCAGTCCCAAGCTGGTGTCGAAGATTCGACACTTCAATCACATTGAGCGGAGGTGATCTCAGGCACGAATTTCCAGCATGGTGCCGTTCATTCCTGCGCCAGTGCCAAGCTGGTGTCGAAGACTCGACACTTCACCCCAAACTGGTTCCGGAGGTGATCTCAGGCACGAATTTCCAGCATGGTGCCGTTCATTCCTGCGCCAGTGCCAAGCTGGTGTCGAAGATTCGACACTTCAATCACATTGAGCGGAGGTGATCTCAGGCACGAATTTCCAGCATGGTGCCGTTCATTCCTGCGCCAGTGCCAAGCGCGTGTCGAAGACTCGACACTTCACCCCAAACTGGATCCGGGGGCAGTTTCAGGCACTGACCTTCAACATGGTGCAGTTCATTCTTGGCCAGCCTCAAGCTGGTGTCGAAGACTCGACACTTCAATCACACTGGGCCGAAGGTGATCTCAGGCACGAACCTCCAGCATGGTGCCGTTCGTTCCTGACCAGTCTCAAGCCCGTGTCGAAGATTCGACACTTCAGTCCAAACTGGATCCGGGGGCAGTTTCAGGCACGTACATTCGGTACGGTGCAGTTCATTCCTGCGCCAGTCCCAAGCTGGTGTCGAAGAATCGACACTTCAGTCCAAACTGGATCCGGGGGCAGTTTCAGGCACTGACATTCAGTACGGTGCAGTTTATTCCTGCGCCAGTGCCAAGCTGGTGTCGAAGAATCGACACTTCAACCCAAACCGGTTCCGGAGGCAGTTTCAGGCACTGACATTCAGCATGGTGCAGTTCATTCATGCGTCAGTCCCAAGCTGGTGTCGAAGAATCGACACTTCAGTCCAAACTGGATCCGGGGGCAGTTTCAGGCACTGACATTCGGTACGGTGCAGTTCATTCCTGCGCCAGTCCCAAGCTCGTGTCGAAGAATCGACACTTCAGTCCCAACTGGATCCGGGGGCCGTTTCAGGCACGAATCTCCAGCATGGAGCCGTTCGTTCCTGACCAGTCTCAAGCCCGTGTCGAAGAATCGACACTTCAACCCAAACCGGTTCCGGAGGCAGTTTCAGGCACTGACATTCAGCATGGTGCAGTTCATTGATGCGTCAGTCCCAAGCTGGTGTAGAAGAATCGACACTTCAGTCCCAACTGGATCCGTAGGCCGTTTCAGGCACGAATCTCCAGCATGGAGCCGTTCGTTCCTGACCAGTCTCAAGCCCGTGTCGAAGATTCGACACTTCAGTCCAAACTGGATCCGGGGGCAATCTCAGGCACTGACATTCAGCACGGTGCAGTTCATTCATGCGTCAGTCCCAAGCCCGTGTCGAAGAATCGACACTTCAGTCCAAACTGGATCCGGGGGCCGTTTCAGGCACGAATCTCCAGCATGGTGCCGTTCGTTCCTGACCAGTCTCAAGCCCGTGTCGAAGATTCGACACTTCAATCCAAATTGGATCCGGAGGCAATCTCAGGCACTTACATTTCTGCCAGAGATACCGGACCCAATTCAGACATTCGAGCACTTCATCCATAATTACCTATCACATCTTGAGAACTCAGGGCCGGGACCATTAAAGGATGAGATGCTCACGAGGCTTGATGCTCTGCAGTGCTACCCTGCTGCACCAGAGCTCATCGAAGTTATAGCTGATGACGTTATCGGTCACACAGTAACTTATGCTGCATGAAATTAGACAGCACAACTGGCATATGGAAAACGGCGGAATCACTTCTCGCAAGTGAGGGATTTCACGACCAGACTACTGCCAATTTTTTGGCTTTCAAAATATAGAACATTTAGATTTCAAACTCACATAAGCTTATCGTTAATAGTAAAAAACCATAACCTCATAAAATATAAGTGACCCTCTAATTATTGCGTTTTTTCGGCAATTTCACCGCTCTACATCAGACTCTCTTGAAATAGTATCTACATCCAGTCATCCGGGTGACTTTCACTGAAAAGGTTAAGAATCAATTTAAAGTCAGAGATCAGGGTAGAGAGCATCGCATATGAAGGTAAAACCAATCAGCTTTGTAACCAAGAAAAAGCTGGCAGAGCTCACTGGTTACACTGTTGCAGCAATTGAAACAAAAGTCCGTGACGGTGTATGGCGAGAGGGGGTAATCTACGTGAAGTCGCCCGATGGCCGGCTGCACTTCAATTTGGAGGAGTACGAAAATTGGGTGCAATCCGGCAAACAGGCCTGAAAATCAGGCCTACATCTATCCTCGTCCGCTTCCAGTACCAGGGGCAGCGGTATGAGGAAACGGTCCGCATGAAGCCGACACAAGCAAACATCAAAGCTGCAGCACGGATGCGTGCCGAGATTCTCAGGGAGATCGAGCTAGGTAGCTTCACATTTGCAAACTGGTTTCCTGATAGCAAACACGCACAGAAGGAGAAAAAAACTGACAGCACATTCGAACAGGTTGCACAGACCTATATGAGTAGTCTGATGTTGGCAGACTCTACGATTATGGAGTACAAAAAGGTCCTCCGAAAATACTGGGTGCCAGAACTGGGGAGTATGCTGATACGCGACATCCGGTTTTCGGATTTAATCGAGGTCGTTAACAGCATTCCCTGGTCTTCAGCCAAAACACGGAACAACGCATTAACTCCGCTGAGGGGATGTTTCAAGTTCGCAGTACAAGATATGCAGATCGAACGCGATCCATCGGAGTATTTGAAGAACCAGAAGCATATCAAACCAGAACCAGATCCATTCACCCTACAAGAGCTCAATATGATCACCGGTTGGCTCGACAAAAATGCCCACCCATGCGAAGCAAATTTGATTGAGTTTGCTTTTTGGACCGGCCTGAGATCGTCAGAGCTTTCAGGCCTGATGTGGTCTGATGTTGACTGGCAACAGTCTACAGTCAGAGTACAACGTGCCCGGGATCGGTCTGGAGGTGGTTTGAAGCCGACAAAGACCTATGAAGTTCGAGATGTGGAGCTTAATGCCAGAGCCAAAGCGGCGCTTCAACGCCAAAGGCGATGGTCTGAACTACAGGCTAAGGAGGTGTTCATTAACCCCAATACCGGTGAGCATTACATGACCAACAAGGCAGTACGCACTTTCTTCAAGAAGGCCTTGAGGAAACTGGGGATTCGACACCGCCCTCCCTACAACACGCGCCACACGTTTTGCACGCTGGCATTGATTGCAGGCGCAAACGTAATGTGGGTCAGTAAGCAAATGGGGCATTCGACAACTCAGATGACACTAACCCGCTACTCTAAGTGGATAAACGGAGTCACGACAACCAGCCAAAGCAAGATGCTGGATGCACTCAATGACAGTGATAACATGAACGAAACTAATAATTCGGAGGTCGTGAACGGTTAGCAAATATAAGGCTGTGGGACAATGATGGGACAAATCCCACACTGAATGCTGCTAACCTATTGAAAATAAATCAAATAAATGGTCGGGACGGCAGGATTTGAACCTGCTACCCCTTGCACCCCATAAAAGAAAAAACCATTCCCAGCAAATCCAAGCCATTCCACCGAACATACGTAACTATCTGAAACTAAAGCATTATTAAAAACTCCTCGTCCTTATCGTTCCCATTCGTACCTAGCTAAGCTAATCTCAAATGGCAACCGAATGGCAACCAGCTTTGGGATGGGTACAACATGGCTTCAATTACTGACCGTCAGATCAATGCGAAACCCGGCACAGGAAGCCGGTGGCTGAGTGAGAGCGTTATCAGAGGTCATGGCGCCCTGACTGTGAGGATCACCCCCAAAGGCGAGCGCATTTTCTACTTCCGGTATATCGATAGCCAGGGCAAGCGGGTAACGATGCCTATCGGCAATTACAGCCGAGAGGAGAAGTTGGGCTGCCTGACATTGACACAAGCCAGACTCAGGGCCAAAGAGCTTGCCGGTCTACACCAGAGCGGCATTACCAATCTGCGTGAACACCTTGAAGCGGAGGAACAGCACAGGCAGGCAAGGGAGGAAGCCGAGCGCATCCGTCTGGAAAGAGAGAACCAGCTTCACCGTAGCCGCATGACGATCAACGATCTGTTTAAACACTGGATGAAGGTTGATCTGATCCGCAGAAAAGACCGAGGTGAAAGTACCCTACGCCTGTTTACGATTGACGTGCTGCCAAAGATAGGCCAGCTTGCAGCCGAGGATATTCGCCGCAGCCATGTTACCCAAATCACAGACTCAATCATGGCAAGGGGTGCGCCCCGTATGGCAAAGGTAGCTCTGTCCGAAATGCGGCAGATGTTCCGCTTTGCTGTGGTGCGTGAAATTATCGAGGCTGACCCTACCGCTGCCATTGCCAAAGCCAACATTGGTGGCAAAAACATGGAGCGTGACCGGGTACTGTCGGAGGAGGAAGTTCGCTTACTGGTAAAACAGATGCCAGACGCTGGGCTGATGCCAACAACCGAGCTGGCTGTATGGATCGCTCTATCCACCGGCTGTCGAATTGGAGAGCTACTGTCTGCTGAGTGGGGGCATATCAACATTGAGCAGCACACTTGGTACATGCCCAGCACCAAGAATGGTAAACCGCATACTGTTTACCTATCTGACTTTGCAGTACAGCAGTTCAGAGCGTTGCAGCAGCACACTGGTTCAGGCCAATGGTGTTATCCGAACAGAAATGGCACCGCTCCGGTATGTCCCAAAACCGTTAACAAGCAGCTTCAGGATCGACAGCGTCAGCCAGACCAAGACCGTATGAGTGGCCGCAGCAAAAGCAGCCAGGCTCTGTTGCTTCCGGGCGGCAAGTGGACACCGCACGATCTGAGGCGCACCGCTGCAACGATGATGGTTGAGGCCGGTATTCTGCCCGAAGTGGCCGAACGCTGCTTGAACCATGCCGAGCAAAACCGGGTTAAGCGGACATACCAACGCCACAGCTACGCTGCTGAGATGCAACACGCGTGGCAGACGCTAGGCCAACGGCTGGCGGTACTGACTCAGCCTGAGGGCAGCAACGTAATCAGCGCCAGCTTTGGCAAACAGGCAGGCTGACCCCTTAAATCGAGGGGCCAGCTTTGGCAGCCGATCAGCCTGACGAACACTTCAGATGACGCGATTTGATGAGCAGGTGACAGTCTCGCGGCGTTAAGAGGCAGGTGCCAGCTTGATACTTTCTAATATTCCCATGGGCGCAAAACTACCCGTAAGTACGCGAAACGACTCCAAACGCCTCTATTGGGTTGAGAAAACCTCACTCTTAAAGCACAGGTTCGATGGGCAGCAAAAAAAATAGCAAAAACAGTCCCAATCGGTATGTATAATGCCAACAAGTCTTTGCAGGAGACGAAGAAAAGCCCTGGAGCTTGCGCTTCAGAGCCGATTTTCCTCCCCACAGCAGCCGCTAACTGCTTGGCAGAGATGTTAAGTAACCTAACTTACATTGCCAAAGTTATCAGTGAACTTGTGGTTCAGTCAAGCTTTGCTTGTAGCCATATCGGTCTCATGCTGTCCCATAGCGTCCAAACGTGAGGGGCAAGATGGCTTTGGTTGAGGAGACGCAATATGACCGCAACCCCCGAAATGCTGCAACAGCGTGAACTCCAGATTCTGCGCCGCCGTCAGGTGGAAGAGCTGACCGGCCTTGGCCGCAGCACAATCTATCGTGAAATTTCCCTCGACCGCTTCCCGAAGCCCATCAAACTGAACCCCAATGGCACCAGTGTTGGTTGGCTGGCAAGCGAGATTTATGCGTGGATCGAAGCGCGTATTGCTGACAGCCGTGTGGCCTGAGGGGGTGTGATATGAGAAAGGAAGCAGCGACCCGCACCACACAGGCCGCCGCCGTCAAGCAGATGCTCATTATAGCACTGACCGGCTGGCCTATCGAAACCGCGACCATCCTTTTCGTGACCGCTATTCACTGGGGGCTGATCCGATGACCGCACCGCTCAAACAACCACACCAGCGTCACCCGCTGACCGCCGCCGATCTGCTGGGACGGCTCGACAGGGTAAAGCCCACCGGCAAAGATCGTTACATGGCCTGTTGCCCTGCACACCAGGACAAAAGCCCGAGTCTGTCTGTCCGCTTCGACACCACCGATGGCCGTGTGCTGATGCACTGTTTTGCGGGTTGTGAGATCAGCGACATTTGCGCCGCCATTGGCCTTGAGGTGGCCGATCTGTACCCGCGCACCGACCGTCCGCACTATGCCGGACTGCCCGACTGGAAGCGCCGCCGTCTTGAGGATGCAATGTCCCACCTGAAGCTGCTGATCCTGATGACGGAGAACGCTCAAAAGGCCGGACAAGCACTGTCCGATAAGGATCAAGCCGACTATCAGCAGGCAGTTGCACGAGTAGCCAAGATCAAGGAGGTGCTGCGCAATGGGTGATTATCTCGATGTGCTGGAAGAGATCGATGCCATGCCGGTGCCGGAACAGCAGAAACCGGATGAGGATCGCCGCTCCCAGGCTGACCGCTTGGTTGAATACGCCAAGGCAAGGGTTGTGCTGTTCCATGACTGCAACCGGGATTGCTACGCACTGGATCAGGACACTCAGGAAACGCGCCGCCTTGACTCCCGCGCCTTCAAGGACTGGCTGGCCGCTGGCTTCTACCAGGAAGAACAGAAGTCCGTTAAGTCCCAGTCCTTGACTGAAGCGTTAGGCACCTTGGCTGCCCTGGCGCGGTTTGAAGGTGAGGAGCGCACCGTTAACCTGAGAGTTGCCAAACAGGGTGGCCGCTACTACCTGGACCTATGTGAACCAGGCAAAAGTCGGGCGATTGAGTGGAGCAGTACCGGCTGGCGCGTGGTTGAGAATCATGGCGTCCTGTTTGTGCGTGGTGAGGCAATGCAGCCGCTGCCAGTCCCTGCTGCAAACGGCTCGCTCGACCCGTTATGGCGTATCTGTAATATCCCTGCTGCCGACCGGCCACTGGTGATTGCTTGGCTGATCGATGCACTGCGACCGGATACCCCCTTCCCCGGACTGGAGCTTATCGGTGAGCAAGGATCAGGCAAAAGCACTGCGTCCGAGTCACTGCGCCGACTGATCGACCCGAACGGCTGCAATCTGCGAGGCGCACCCAAGGCCACCGAAGATGTGTTTGTTTGTGCAGGCGTCAACCACTTGGTTGCATACGAAAACCTGAGCCACCTAACCGGGCCGATGCAGGATGCCATGTGCGTGCTGTCTACCGGGGGCGGGTTCGCCAAGCGCAAGCTGTACTCGGATGCAGATGAGAGTGTTATCAGCGTTCAACGCCCCTGGCTGGTGAATGGGATCAGCGCATTGGTTACGGCACAGGATTTGCTCGACCGGACGGTTTGCATTGAGTGTCCCGTGATTAAGAGCCGCACCGCTTCGGCTGACCAGTGGGCCGATTTCGAGCGCGACCTTCCGGCCATACTGAGTGGACTGTTTGACCTGGCAAGTGCTGCTCTGGCGCTGCTGCCGACTATCTCGATTGATGCAGCCGACCGGCCACGGATGATCGAGTATTGCGCCCTTGGGATGGCACTCACTCGGATCAGCCACCAGGACGAAAGGCTATTTCTCGATCTGTTCAAAGGCAACCGCCGTGAAAGCATATCCCGCACCATAGACAGCAGTCCCGTCTGCACCGCGATTATCGAGGCACTGGAACACCGCAAAGAGATCAACGCCCCGGTGAAGGAGATCATGCGCATCCTGGAGCAGTACCGGCCTGAGCGTTGCGATTCCTGGCCGAAGTCTGCAAAGGGGTTGGGCGATGCGCTGCGCCGATCAGCACCTGCACTGCGCCAGCTCGATATTGAGTGTGACTCAATGGGCAAGATAGGCGGGGCTGTCCACTGGTGTATCAAGGTAAAGTTACCGGATCAAAGTCCTGCAAGTCCTAAGTCCTGGCATGAGGAGGTAAAACAGCAGGACATAGGACATTCAGGACTTCAGTCCGCAAAGTATACCCTGTGAGGTCTGGCAGATGAGCATGATTGACACCCTGGCTCAACGCGGACTGATCCTGCAAGCCGATGGCGATAACTTGCAGGTACAGGCACCGGAGCCGCTATCACCGGATCAACTCAACTGGCTATCTCGACACAAGCAGCAACTACTGGATGAGCTGCGCGGCATCCCTGCTGCCAACGACACAAGCATGATGCTGTACTGCGCGGCTGATCTTGATCTGCCCCTGCTATGGGACGATCAGGTTTGGATCGATGGACTGATTCAGTACCGATCAGAGCATGAAAGGCAGGCGTTGCTGACAGAGTACCGGGCGCACTGGCTGGCCACTGCTGGCGCACCTGAGTTGAAATCGTACCAGCGTGACAATGCAGGACGGTTTGCTGCTAACACGTGGCTGCGGACGCGGCTGCACTAACCCAATCAGGGCTGCCGATCTGGTGGCCCTATCCTTCCCCGAACGTATGAGGTAATGACGATGAGCACAGGCAGCATGTTTGGGTATGACCAGATCATTACCCGGCTGCTGCCAAACCTTCCGGGTATGCTGGCGCTGGATCACTGGCTGACGCAGCTCACCCCGCATAGAATATCCACCGACCATCCAGCGAACGGGAGCGGCTTCACAATGCGAGATAACGCGGATCAGTGTGTGGCGTCACGGAACAAGCAGCTCGACATTGAGGTTGTTATCAAGATCAATGGGCGTGAACAGACCGCCCTGAAGGGCAAAGAGACTGCCGGTATCCTCGCCCGACTACTGGGCTTGAAGTGGCGCACGGTACAGAAGCGCAGGCAGCGAGGCAGCGACTGGCGTACAGCACTTGATCCGAAGCTGAAGCGAGCACCATCGCCTGATCTGTAGCAACTGGCTCCGATCTGGAACCAGCTCCAGCATGGAACCCGCTTAACGGTCTGAAGGGTGCCCCGAATCAGACCCCCAGGCACCGCAGCCAGCACTAAATCAGGAACAGCTCCAGAGGGGCTGCAAATCACCGCCTCCTTGACCAGCACCAGCAGGAGCAACACTTTCAGTTGGCCCTAATGTTGGCCCCATCGTTGGCCCTGCCGGATACACGAAAGCCCGCCACAGGGCTTAGAGTGACCTGCTGATCTTACCCGCATCTCAAATCCGACCAAGCCGGTAATGGCTAGATTCCATTGCTTACCGAGCTGGCGCTTCAGATTCTGGCGGCTGGTCAGGGGTGCCCTGTATCTGGGCCTCCCTCATCACCGGCTGCTGATCCTCATCCTGAAGCATGAGCGTTAAGCACCGCACGCCGCCTTGCCGTTCCTGCTGCTTGCCTTGCGTCTTATCTGTTGGATTGCTCATTCCGTTTACCCCATCTGGATTTAAAATCCGATATTGCTCTGCCGCCAGCCTTCGCGCATTCTGTCCATTCACCCACTGAACGGAATCAGGACACTATGACAGCCACAGACAGATCAGCAAAGGCCGGTATCTGGAGCCGGATCAAATCGAAGCTGAAGCCGCACAAGAAGCCACCAGAGCCGGAGTCGGTGACCCTCCCGGCATTCGATACCTACGACAGGGAAACAGACCGCTACATGGAGATTCGATACACCCGAAAGGACAGCGACTGAGCGGCACTGCTGGCGCTGATTCACCGATTACCAGGCGAACATTCACCGAACACTGGATGACGCCTCCCCTTTTCCACAGACTGCGTAAAAGCCCAGGGGTTACATTTCAAATGCTGCCCTTGTGGTCACTGGGCTGGATAACTTCCATTCCCTGATTGATTAGAGACTCTGCTGCTTCAATGATTCTCTGTCCTTCCATGAGATCGCCAACCCACTCTGGTGGTATTGAGTCAAAGCCGTAATAAGCGCCAGCTATCTGCCCGCATACAGCGCCAGTAGTATCGGCATCATCCCCCAGGTTCACTGCTTTCAGCACCGCATCATGGAAACTGTCCGTAGTTTCAAAGCACCAGAGTGCCGCCTCCAAGGACTCCACAACATACCCGCTGCCTTGAATCTGGCCTTCCTGCTTATCGAGGTATGACCGGTTTGCAATGCCAGTAATCAGCCCAGAGCAGCCCAAGTGGGAAGCGTTTTGAAACAGCTCGGCCTTTTCTTCTGCGCCGTGAATCGCCTTACACATCACATGCGCCATCAGCTGACAGGCTTGTATCGACTCCTCTGCCTGGTGTGTTGTTCGTGAAGACTCAGCAGCAAAACGGGTTGCCTCATCTGGCCGGGAAAGGTAGTACAGAACGACCGGAGCCAGACGCATGATGGATCCATTCCCTGCCGACAAAGGATCATCAGAGCCCGCAAAAGGATCACCGGTACGCCGGTATCGGCTCATGGCCTTGGCCACCGTCTTGCCAACGCCAAAGGCTCTTTCACGGGTCGAGTTGTAGCCTTCGTTACCCCAGCGCCAATACCGTTCCATCTGGTCTCGAGCATCAAAGCCACGGCATTCAATCAGGCTATCAGCCAAACACAGAGCCATGGCGGTATCATCGGTCCATTCACCCAGGCTCATCTTGAACTTGCCACCTGCTGCCATGGTAGTGACCGGAGTAAAACGCCCCCTTTGGCAGAACTCCACCGGTGCGCCCAGAGCGTCACCAACCGCTAACCCAACCAGTGCGCCCATTGCTCTATCCCTGCTGAACATAATCAGAACCTCTAACCCTTGATGTTGCCTTCATAATACCGGCATCCCGGTAGTTTGAGACACCGTGTCACAAACCTGCTGGCGCTGCCGGATAGTTCCGCGTAGCCGGAACCTTTGTTCCGTGAATCCGGAACTTTCACCTGCCGATCAACCAGCGGATCAGCCGGTAACGATCAGGTAACGCCGCCACCGTTACCACTCAGGCAAAACTACCGAAACAGTAGTTTTGGGCGCAAAGGTAACGAATCGTTACTTTTGAACAGCGCCGCAGCAGATCACTACACAAAAAGGGTAGTGATCCATTGACCTGATTTTTCAGGTGAATGACTGACCCGGTTTTTCGGGTGAGCCACGTTCCTGAGTTTTCATGAGTGATCCCACAAAGATTTGAAATCCGAATGGGCTTCCCCAGATTTGGGGATACCCGGAGCCAGCGCCGATATTGCGCCAGCTTCCAGAGTTACCGATGCCGGGATTCCGGTAACACTTCAGCCAACACACCAATCAACATGCCGGAAGCCTGTAGCCATTCCGCATTGAGCGATACTGCAACACACCTTCTAACACACCAGCAACACACCTGCTGCCGATCTCGACTGCTGATTATTCAGCAGTGCCTTTCCCCCCCAATGGGGTAAAAGCCCGGAACCAACTTCCTCAGATTGAGGACGTTACCGATATTTCGGGAGCGTAGATGCTTGCGCATACCAACTCCCCCCAATGGGGGAAGTTAATCAGGCCATCATTCAGCAGCCGATTAACCTCCTACGCCGCAGGGAGTTACCAAATGCCTAACCACCAATGGGGAGCGGTATCAGGAAGCGACCAGAGCGCCGTTCTGTTGCGGGTATGCTGGCGCATGGATCAAAGACGAACGCACCGCACAGGGCCAGAATGAAAGGCTCGCACCAATCACCACAGCCATACCTGCCATGAACAATACTGAGCGTTGCAGGCGACCGGCACATTGATAGAAAAATATCATGGGCACGGCTTTTGCTTATTACTTGATTGTTGCAGGGCAATGCAACCGTATAGCGAGGCGAACAGGGTATATCAAAAACCATGCCTGAAATCAGGTTGCAAGAATCGTCATTGTTATTAGCTATCAACCTGTAATTCGCTGGCGCTGAATCGTACCCACTGGCGCACCGTTGACCGCCGGAGCTGTTGCCCGCCCCGTAATGGCTGCCCCGGTAGCGGAATCCCGCTATCGACCTGCTGGCGCTGGATCAGGCAACGAAGGGGGTAGCGAAATGCGATACCCCATCGAACGATCCCGATATTGGGTAGATTCAGGCTGGAGTCGCAAAGCACGACACCAGACCTCGAAGGGGGTAACGAAACGTGACACCCCACCGACAGCTTGACCGACTCCAACCATGATCGAGGGGTGGACAAAACGTCCACCCTGCTGACCCTAACCTCCAATGGAGGATGAACAATCCGAAGGCTGGTCGAGTACAGATCAGCGCCAGCTATCGAAAGGTTGTGGCCCCAGCGAAAACGATAAGGGCTGAAAGTACGAACAGAGGTTCGAACAAGTTTGGTACGAATTGGAGTTCGTACCGACCGGCACAGCGAGCAAGGTTCGCATTGAGGTTCGCGGCTTCAGGTTCGCAGTAGAGTGCAAACCAACCGGGCAAGGTACGCACCAAGGTACGCAGGGAAGTGCGCACAAAATTGGTACGCATTCAGGTGCGCACCGCAGCGTTAACAGGTAGTGGTTAACACCGAAGTTAACAGGCTCACGCGCACGAAGGAAACACTGTTACCAGCGAAGGAAACACCCCTACGCGCAAGACGATCAGGCCACTACAGATGCAACCGCTTCAGGAAGCGTTCAAATACACCGAGCTGGTTAATATCTGACTGACTAGTGTCACAAGACGGGCATAAGCATTGGTGGCCGCTTATGACATTCACCACCGGCACAAAGCGCCAGCGTGACAATGCAGGTCGCTTTGCTGCCAACACCTGGCTGAGGACAAGACTGCACTGATTACGGTGCCAAGGATGGCACCACCCCTACCCCCTCTCTGCCCAAGCGGCTATAGTTGTCTGTCATATATACGCTACACGCAGGACGCACGCTTCATGGCTTTCGACCAGACCTACTGTATGAACACCCTCACGGCTGCCACCGCTGCAGGCGCTGATCCCGGTGAGTTCATATTCGCCTTTCTTGACGCTTACGGTTTCCCCAAAGCAACGATCACCCAGGTGCGCAACAATGGGCAGCGCAATGTGGCATCTCGTAAGGAAGACGGCCATGTGGCGCTGAAGAATTGGCTGTACTTCATGCCGGTGCGTGATGGTGAAAGCATCCATGAAGCCCAACAGGCACTCGCCGACGATGACGAACCACGCCGGCACAAATGCCGCTTTCTGTTGGTCACGGACCACCGTGAAATCACGGCTCTGGATACCCGCACAGATGAACGGCTCGAGGTGGACTTCGACAAGCTGGCCACTCAGTACCTGTTCTTTGCACCAATGGCGGGGCTGGAGCGCACCAAGCACTTTGAGGAGGCATCAGCGGACCTCAAGGCAGCCGCCAAGATGGGCCGGTTGTTTGATCGCCTCAAGGAACACAATGCCTTTGAAACCACTGAACAGCGCCATGCGCTCAACGTTTTTCTGACTCGTCTGCTGTTCTGCTACTTCGCCGAAGACACCGGCATTTTCAAATCTGGCGCCTTCACGCGTGTAATCACTGAGGCCAGCAGCGACAGCGGCGACGACCTGCCAGCCTTGCTGGCGCAGCTATTCACAATTATGAACCAGCCTGAGTCAGACCGCCCTGCCGACCTGCCGGCGCACATCAGCCAGTTCCCATACGTTAATGGCGGCCTGTTCAGCGATGACCTGCCAATGCCCACCATTGGCGCCAGAGCACGGCGCATGATGATCGAGTGCGGCCAGCTCAACTGGGAAGCAGTAAACCCGGATATCTTCGGCTCGATGTTCCAAGCGGTTGTGGATGAGGAAAGTCGTGACAGCCTGGGCCAGCACTATACCTCCGTGCCCAACATCATGAAGGTGATACGACCACTGTTTCTGGATGACCTCTATGCCAGCCTGGACAGCGCCAAAGGCCAGCGCAAGAAACTGGAATCCCTGCTGGGGCGTCTGACCCGAATTCGGGTATTCGACCCGGCAATGGGATCAGGCAACTTTCTGATCATCGCCTACAAGGAGCTGCGCCGATTGGAGATGGCGGTTTTACGTGAGCTGCAGGCCGTCAACCTGAAGAACGCAATGCAGATGCAGCAAAATGAGTTCTTCATGAGCGGTATCCGTCTGAGCCAGTTCTACGGCATCGAAATTGATGACGCAGCCCATGAGATCGCACAGCTTTCGTTATGGCTGGCTGAGCACCAGATGAATACCCTGTTTGCCAAGGAGTTCGGCCATGCGGAACCTCTGCTGCCCTTGAAGGACTACGGCCATCTGGTACTGGGTAACAGCCTGCGTATGGACTGGAATGCGGTATGCCCGAATGATGGCGAGGCCGAGGTGTTTGTATGCGGCAATCCACCATTCCGAGGGGCCACCTATCGCTCTGCAGTACAAAACGCCGATATGGATCTGGTATTTGCCGGGTTCAAGAAACACCGTTATCTGGATTATGTGGCAAGCTTTTTCTGGAAAGGCGCACAGTATATCCGCCAACGCGGTCAAATCGCCTTGGTGGCAACCAACTCAATCTGCCAGGGCGAGCAGGTGGCCATGCTCTGGCCAGCCATACTGGATCTGCAGGTTCAGATAGCCTTTGCGTACCAAACCTTCAGTTGGAAGAACAGCGCCCAAGGCAATGCCGGTGTTCATGTGGTGATCATTGGCCTTTGTTCCAAACCTGAGTCCAAGCGCCTTTATCAGCAGTTGGATAGCCAGTGGCGTCTGCGGGAGGTTGTTAATATCAGTCCATACCTGCTTGAAGCTGGTAACGTTGTAGTGGGCAGTCGCCGCCATCCGTTATTACCCTGTGCAGCTATGGTTTATGGCAATAAGCCACTTGATGGCGGACACCTGATTCTTTCTACAGAGGAAAAAAATCAGTTGTTGCTGACTGAGCCTGAAGCCGCGAAGTGGATCAGACAACTCCTTGGTGCCCAAGAGTTTCTGCAGGGCAAAGAGCGCTGGTGTCTATGGTTAGTGGGTGCAGACCAATCCGACATTGACGCCATGCCTCTGGTGAAAAAGCGTGTTGAAGATGTCAAGGAGATGCGCCTTGCCAGCCGCGATGCTGGCGCCCATAAACTGGCTGAAAGACCACACCAGTTCCGTGATATTAATAATCCAGACACCTTTATCCTCGTTCCCCGTGTTACCTCAGAGAGAAGGGTTTACAGCCCTGTAGGCATTTTTGATGGAACAACAATAGTCACTGACCTCGTACAAACCATCCCCAATGGCACTCTCTACGAGTTAGCAATCTTGTCCACCCAGATGCACATGGACTGGTTGCGGCTGGTCGGCGGCCGGCTCAAAAGCGACTACCGCTATTCGGCCACGCTGGTTTACAACACCTTCCCTTGGCCTGACGCCAGCAATACCCAGCGCAGCGCCATTGAAAAGTTGGGCAGGCAGATAATCCTCGCCCGTGGTGCGCACCCTGACAAAACGCTGGCGCAGATGTACGATCCCGACAAAATGCCGGACGATCTACTGCAGGCACACCAGGCACTCGACCGTGCAGTAGAGCACCTGTACCGAGAGCGCCCTTTCCGTGATACGGCCGAGCGGCAGGAGTTCTTGCTGGCACGCTATGAAGCTTTAATTGAAGCGGAACAGCGTAACGCCAAGACCCGCGCAAGGCGGCGCACATCCAGCGACTGAATAGCCTCACCTGCATAGGCACTGACGTAGCTTTCAAGCTACAATGATTGATATGATTGAGCTAAAGCACTACCTGACCAGCGATGGCCATGACCCTTTTCAGGCATGGCTCGATGCCACCAAGAAAAAGGATATTCAGGCGGCCATGCGCGTGCTGACCCGCCTCAACCGACTGGCGCTGGGCAATGCCGGCGATACCAAAGCCGTTGGTGAAGGCGTGATGGAGCTGCGTATTACCTATGGCCCCGGCTATCGAGTGTATTACGCCGATATTGGCGAACGCCGGGTGTTACTGCTGATTGGTGGCAGCAAAAAACGCCAACAGCAGGATATCACCCAGGCTAAAGCGTTTCTGGCGGATTATCGAGAGAGAATAGAATCATGAAAAACCATGACGATGCTGTAATCGAGATGCTGCGTTCCGACCCCAACATGGCGGTTGAGTACCTGCGTGCAGCGTTTGACGAACTGGACGAAGAAGGCGGCGAATCTGCCTTTCTGATCGCCCTGCGCCATGTGGTTGAGGCACAGGGCGGCATGACCGTAATTGCTGAACGGGCCAAGGTGTCTCGGGAAAGCCTGTACCGTGCCCTGTCACCTAAGGGTAACCCCACACTGCGTACCATGACGGCCGTAATGCGAGCGACCGGAATCCACTTCCACGACCTGACACAGGCGGCATCACACTAACCAAACACTGAACCAGGGAGGGCTGAACAATGGCCGAGTTGATCAAGGTCGAGTACGCACGCAACGGTAAAAGCGCCAGCAGTAACGCACAAGGAATGCGGGAGATGCAGGCCCGCGCCTATGCCAAGCGAGACAGCCAGTACCTGCTGATCAAGGCACCACCGGCATCAGGTAAATCACGGGCGCTGATGTTCCTGGCGTTGCACAAGCTGAATCGCCAGGGGCTACGCAAGGTGATTGTTGCCGTGCCGGAAAAATCCATCGGCGCCAGCTTCAAGGACACCGACCTTACCACACAT
This sequence comes from Marinobacterium iners, assembly GCF_017310015.1. Lineage (NCBI taxonomy): Bacteria > Pseudomonadati > Pseudomonadota > Gammaproteobacteria > Oceanospirillales > Oceanospirillaceae > Marinobacterium > Marinobacterium iners. Next base: position 811,249 of record NZ_CP022297.1, on the reverse strand, counting down.
GGCTTTGAATGGGATTGGCACGTTGAAAGCCGGCATGACCTTTGCCGTGCCGGCAATGACAGCGGCAAGGTAGACGCTTTCCGTGCTTTTATGAAAGACCCCGCTGCCAAGACACTGGTCTGCACTCACGCGACCCTGCGCTTTGCCTTCGACAAACTCACCCCTGTCGACTTCAACGACTGTCTGGTGGCGATTGATGAATTCCATCATGTGTCCGCTGACGAAAACAACCGGCTGGGCGCCCTGATTGATGACCTGATACGATCATCCAGCGCCCATATTATTGCCATGACCGGCTCTTACTTCCGAGGTGATGCAGCCCCTATCCTGCTGCCGGACGATGAAGCCCTGTTCGATAAAGTGACCTATACCTACTATGAACAGCTCAATGGCTACCGTTACCTGAAGTCATTGGGGATCGGCTATCACTTCTATCAGGGCAGCTATCTGGATGCCATCCATGAAGTGCTGGACCCGGAACGCAAAACCATTGTTCACATTCCCCATCGCAACAGCGGCGAGAGCACCACTGATAAGTACAGTGAAGTGGATTACATTCTGGATGCGCTGGGCAAGGTCGAAGATCAGGATGCCAAAACAGGCATTATCACTGTACGTCACTCATCTGGTCGCCTGCTGAAGGTTGCCGACCTGGTAACGGATACCCTTGTCCGCACCCACATTCAGGAATACCTGCGCCAAGTAAACCATCGGGATGATGTGGATGTGATTATCGCCCTGGGCATGGCCAAAGAGGGGTTTGACTGGCCCTACTGTGAGCATGTGCTGACCATCGGCTACCGCAACTCGATGACCGAGATTATCCAGATCATCGGCCGTGCAACACGTGACAGCGAAGGTAAAACACACGCTCAATTCACCAACCTGATCGCCCAGCCTGATGCCGAAGATGAAGACGTGCAGAACAGCGTCAACAACCTGCTCAAGGCGATTACTGTTTCCCTGCTGATGGAACAAGTGCTGGCGCCCAGCATCAACTTCAAGCCCCGCTCTCGTATGAAGCCCGACGAAACGGTTGAGCCAGGCACAGTCGTAATCGAAGACACGGCCGCACCGGTTTCTCAAAAGGTGATGGATATTCTGCAGTCCGGTGGGCAGGAGGACATTATTGCCGCCCTGTTGCAGGAACCCAAAGTAGCCGCTGCGGCCGTCACTGAGTCCACTGAACCTGAAGTGATTAATCAGACCGAGATACCCAAGGTCATAGAGCGACTGCACCCTGATTTAGATGAAGGCGAACGGGAACTGCTGCGTGAAACCGTACTGACCACTATGCAGGCACGCGCCACCGGTGGCCTGTTCAATGAAGAGGACTTGCCAGACGGCGCACAGATATTGGAACCAGACGGTCGCTACGACACGCAGCCCGCCGGTGAAGCCGTCAATCCCGATCAGCGACCAGGTGAATCGGCTGATGAAGATAACATCGATACCGGCAGTGCTGGTGGCGGACGTCAGTTCCTCAAAATAGGTGACAAGTTCGTCAACATTGAACACTTGAACATCGACCTTATCAATCAGATCAACCCCTTCCAGGGCGCCTACGAGATTCTGTCCAAGGCGCTGACCGCACCGGTACTCAAGACCATTCAGGATGTCGTTGTCAGCAAGCGTACCCAGATGACTGAAGAGGAAGCGGTGATTCTCTGGCCCCGCATCAATGCCTTTGTTCAGCAGAAGGGCCGACCACCTTCCGTGACCAGTGACGATCAAATGGAAGTACGCTATGCCGAAGCATTGGCCTATATTCAACAGAAGAAACGTGAGCGGATGAAAGGAGCCACCGCATGATTCGCACCCGCCGTGAGCGACCGGCCAGGCGCACCTTGGATGATATTTTTTCCGGTGATGATCCCTTGGGCCTGCTCAATGTAACGGCTTCACGGGCATCAGCACCCACGGCGGATGAGCGCCTTTTGAGTGGTTTTAAGGCTGTTGAAGTATTTGTGAGTGAAAACGGGCGGGAGCCTGACCAAGACGCTGAAGATTTGCAGGAAGCCACCCTAGCCGTGCGCTTGGCCGCCATCAGAGCCAATCCTGAACACCTGGACAGACTGGCGCAACATGACAGTCTCAGGTTATTGAGCGCCAGCACAGACACTGACGGACAGATTGGCACACACCCGCCTGCCTGCGTGACTGAAGCAGCCGGGTTAGACGATGTAAGTTCACTGGATGACATACTCGAGAGCGACCCCTTGGGCCTGCTGTCAGTGGATGCTGAAGCTGAATCCATCTTTGATATGGCGCATGTGAGCGAGGCTGAAGAAAAGGAGCGCCCGGACGAGATTGCCAAGCGCACAGTCTGTGACGACTTCTACCGCTTCGAGCGCCTGTTTGATGAAGTCCGTGACGCCATACGCAACGGCGGTGCTGAAACCGTACCCTTCAAAAAAGAGTCGCAGATTGATGAAGGCGATATGTTCATCCTCAATGGCATGATCTGTATCGCCGATCAGGTCGGCAAGGAAAGTGTAGGCGCCGGCACCAAGTTTAACCCTAGGCTGCGCGTAGTATTCGACAACGGGACTGAATCCAACCTGCTATTGCGCTCGCTGGCTCGGGCACTGTACAAGGACGAAACCGGTCGCCGCATCCTGCAGCAGGATAAAGCCCTGAATGGCCTTGCAGGACTGACCCACAAAGACCAGCAAACCGGCATCATCTATATTCTGCGCTCGCTGAGCCATGACCCGGTATTGCGGCAGGTACGGCACCTGCACAAAATAGGCTACACCGAAAAGGACTTGGACAAGCGTCTGGCCGGTGCCGAGCGCCAGCAGACCTACCTTGAAGCACCGGTAAAGGTGGTGGCGTCATTCGACTGCTACAACCTGGACCCGCACCGCTTTGAACGACTGATCCATGCCATGCTACATAACCAGCGAGTGAACGTGACACTGCACAGCCGTGACGGTGGCACCTATCGCCCCCGTGAGTGGTTCGATGTAGAGCTGGATACCGCACGGGAAGTCGTGAAGCGTATTATAGACGGCAGCATTATCCGGTATCGGATGGATAATACGACTGGGCGGCTGGTGGAGAAGGATTTTAATATCTGAAGTTATAAAGAATACACTCGCATGGCACTATATTTTATAAAGAGGGACTTAAAATGAGTGAAAGAACTAAAAATGGATTTAGATATGTTTGGACAATAAACTTTTTATATTTTGCTTATAATTTTTTTAAAGTACTTTACGCAATTAATGGTCCTGATTTTTCAGGCGAGTTTGCAATGGCCATTTTAAGATTTATTGGTGGATTAGTTATTTTTAGCCCTATTGCTTTTATTTTAGGCCTTATTTTTTATAAGAAAAAAGAATCAATACAGCAATCTAATAGTGAAAACCCGATATCAACGAATCAGAATGAAAAGACTGAACACTCTAAAAAAGAAACCCCTCCAAAAACAATCACAACTAGCAATTTTGAAAGCCAAGAAAAGTGGGAAGTACTTACAGAGTACTGCCCAATGATGAGTGAATATCACCAAAGACTAAATCAGTTATCCAGAAACCTTGCAGATAGGTATATGGCAGTAGCCTGTAAAAAAAACTATCTTGATAAAGATGGAAGGCTGATGAAAAGGATACTCAGTCTTTATCTGGAAAAGCACTATGGCAAAAGTGAGGACATACAAAACTTTGCACTTAACCTTATCAGAGATGAAAGGCATGACGCTCTAGAATATCTCAAACAGCATATAAATATTGTAGGCGATCAAGTTTCGCCAAGAGAAATTATTGAAAAAATAGAAGATAAGTTTTTTCAACCTTCTGATTTAATCGATGCAATAAAGAGAATCATGGCGTATAACGATTCTTTCTACAGCCGCATACTTAATGAAAACAACCAAACGATTTTGTATTTATTTATTTCGAAACAGCTTTCATCTGTAGGATATGATGTAGTCGAAAAAGGAAAACAGGTTGTGATAACTGGAGAAAAAAACAGGTATGAGTTCGATGATAGAATTCGTTTCGCCCAAGAGATAAGAAGAATAGCAGAAGGAATTGCAGAAGCAAACTGAACTGCTATCAGGCGCGCTCTTTTCAGGGTGCACCGAGTATATATAAACAGTAATCTTTGCAGTTAAATAAATGAAATTGGTGGACATACATCGGCGGAGAAACTTTCCTAAATTGATACGCCGGCTGTGCAGCTCACAGCTACAAATTGATGTGGTTCAGAACATACAGGGAACCCGCTCATGGAGTCGGGTTCATTTTTGGAATTATAAGCCGCTGCACGCAGGCCTATTGACCACGAAGTCATCAAGAACTTCGCCGCGTCGACTTAAGTAGATGTAGCGGAAGTACAGGCCTTTTTTAAAGAAAGGATCTCGCTTTAGCATTGAACAAGTAGCTGGAACAACTTCGCTACGAGTGCCTGAACGCCATATAGCGAGCTCTGCATCCGTTACGTTTGACCTAATAGCAAGCACGTTTTCGTACACAACTGCTTTTCCAGCTGAGTAAGCGCGACTTGAAACAGTTACACCGTCGCTAGGTGGCGATTTCTTGAAAAATTCATTTGCGCCCGCTGCAGCCATTCGTGCATATTCCTCGACCTGCGCATCGTTTGAATACACAGGCCCTGCTGCACTGATAAAAAGCACTGCAGCGACCCAGGCTTTCTTCATGGTGATCACTCCTTTGATATCTGCTCGATGTCTATCCGTTTATATCAGAAAATGACAAGACTTACTGTGTAAATGGGGCAAAAAGCTGGCCTCAGATAGATTTTATCGCACACCTGATCGCGTGCATTGGTTGCTTCCTAACGGCTAATGTGGGTTGGTACTGACAAGGCAGATATAACTCCATCAAAACACAGACTGCGCCATCGAAAAGCACATACCCAAGGGCCCCAACGAAAGCAATAAGTATCAAAGTACGAACAGAAGTTCGAACAAGTTTCGTACGAGTTGGAGTTCGTACCGGCCAGCACTGTGAGCTAGGTTCGCATTGAAGTTCGCGGCTTCTGGTTCGCAGTAGAGTGCAAACCAATCGGGCAAGGTACGCACGAAGGTACGCAGGGAAGTGCGCACAAAATTGGTACGCATTCAGGTGCGCACCGCAGCGTTAACAGTTGAAGTTAACACCGGAGTTAACAGCCCTATGCGCGTGAAGGAAACACTGTTGCCAGCAAAGGAAACACCCCCAGGCGCACGGGCTACCATGCTCGGATATATTTCCGACCCACTGGTAAACAGCAGGTAGTGACAGAAAGTCACCAGCAGCAGGCAAGGGATGACTACGCAACGCCGTTGCAGGCAAACGCAACACCCCTACACGCAAGGCGATCAGGCCGCTACAGATGCAATCGCTTCAGGAACCGTTCAAGTACGCCGGGCTGGTTAATGTCTGGCTGACTGGCTTCACAGGACGGGCATAGGTATTGGTGGCCGGTAAGCTGGTTGTGTACCCATTGCCGGGGCTTGTCCTCATCAACAGTACCGCACTGCTGACAGGGTGAACCATCATCCAGCCGCTCAGGCTCAGTCTGGGCCTTCAGGTAACAGACTGCCGGGGGCAACTCGGAGTGATCCGCAGGCTTGGCCTTTGGTATGGCAACGTGAGAGGGTAACGGCAGGTACACGTCACCATCATCACCGACCCATTGAGGTGCCAGCACCGACAGCAGCCGATCTGCAATCAGAGCCTTCTCATGCCACAGGATTTCCAGTTGCTGACTGGCTTCATGGCCGGGTATGCTTCGGGTGTGTAGACGTTCGGTAAGTGCCTTTTGTTGCTGATCCAGTTCAACCCACTGGCGCAGATCATCAAGCCGCTGATCGTTCAGCCTGGCTGTTGCGAGTTCTCTTCCTTGAGCTGCCATTGAGCAACCTCCCTGTTATCGTTTGTCATGGTGTAGCCACCACAGCAAACATAGCAGACCAGCCTTAACAGAGTATAGGGATTTGCAAATGGCAACCGAGTGGCAACCAGAACACAACTTGAAGCCAGAAACAAAAAAATCGCCACGTGGCGATTCATGTAACTGCTTGATTTAAATGGTCGGGACGGCAGGATTTGAACCTGCGACCCCTTGCACCCCATGCAAGTGCGCTACCAGACTGCGCTACGCCCCGACTAGGCGGGAACTGACTGATCAGTTCCGAAGAGGACGCGAATATTACCTTAAGGTTTTGAAAAAATAAAGCTTTCACAATGGTTTTTTGTCTACGCTGATTGAGGGCAAGACAACCAACCTCGGAATATATACCGTTGAGAAAACAATCAGAACAATGGAGACATGTATGAACAATAATGACGTTGTCGTGCTGAGCGCTGCGCGCTCGGCTATCGGCTCTTTCGGCGGTGGTTTGAGCCAACTGGAGCCTTCTGAACTGGCCGGACAGGTAATGAAGTCGTCCATTGAGCGTTCAGGAGTAGACCCTGAACTGATCCGCTACGTGACCTCAGGCCATTGCATACCGACTGACTCACGCTTTGCCTACGTTGCACGTGTGGCTTCCATTCAGGCGGGGCTGCCCATGGACTCGGTGGCGATGTCGGTAAACCGCCTTTGCAGTTCCGGTTTACAGGCCGTGGTGACCACGGCTCAAGGCATCATGCTGGATGATTACGAATACGGTATTGGCGGTGGCGTAGAAGTCATGTCGCGCTCAGGCTACCTGTCGACCGCCCTGCGCAGCGGTGCACGCATGGGTGACAGCACCATGATCGACATGATGGTCGCAACCCTGAGTGACCCGTTCGGTGTCGGCCACATGGGAATTACTGCAGAAAATCTGGCCGAGAAATGGGGGATCACTCGGGAAGAGCAGGATGCATTCGCCGCTGAATCCCATCGTCGCGCCGTTGCAGCGATTGAGGCGGGTCATTTCAAGGATCAGATCGTCCCGATCAGCATCAAAACGCGCAAGGGTGAGCTGATTGTCGATACCGATGAACATGTGAAAGCCGGCACAACCGTCGACACGCTGGCCGCCATGCGACCCGCGTTCAAAAAGGATGGCACGGTGACTGCCGGTAACGCTTCAGGCATCAACGACGGCGCATCCTATCTGGTGCTGGCGTCTGCCCAGGCAGCTGCACGGGATGGCCACAAACCGATGGCCAGGCTGGTCTCGTACGCGGTTGCGGGCGTTTCCAATGAAGTCATGGGCGAAGGCCCCATCCCGGCTACACGCCTGGCACTCAAGAAAGCCGGCTTGAGTCTGGCCCAAATGGACGTCATTGAATCCAACGAAGCCTTTGCTGCACAAGCGCTGGCGGTAGCCAAAGGGCTTGAACTGGATCTTGCCAAGACCAACCCCAACGGTGGCGCCATTGCACTAGGTCATCCGGTAGGCTGTTCAGGTGCCTATATTGCCACCAAGGCGCTGCACGAACTGCAGCGAACTCAAGGACAATATGCGCTGGTCACCATGTGTATTGGTGGCGGTCAGGGCATCGCGGTTATCTTTGAACGTCTCTGAAGGCAGTCGTTGACAAGACACCCCCCGGCCGGGGTGTCAACCTCACAGGCGGCCTGACTGAAACAGAGTTGAATACACATCGAAAAAGGAAGGTGGAGACACAGGCGCGCACTCAAACCGACTTCAGCAGTGCGCGGATCTCTTCCAGCTCGGTAATGGTCTGACGCAGCAACTGGCGATAACGCTCAGCGTCATCCCCGGCACTTTCCCCGGCCAACCATTGGCGTGCACCGGCGATGGTATAGCCCTGCTCATGCAGAAGACTTCGGATCTGGCGCAGCAGCAACAGGTCCTTGTGCTGGTAATAGCGGCGGTTGTTGCGCTTGACCGGCTGTACCTGTTTGAACTCCTGCTCCCAGTAGCGCAGTACATGGGGCTTGAGTTGACACAGCTCGGCGGCTTCGCCGATGGTGAAATAGCGTTTGGAAGGGATGGGCCCCAGTTCAGACGCTGTCTGGCTGGTTTCCGGCATGGATCTCCACGCGCTCCTTGAGTTTCTGCCCCGGGCGGAATGTGACCACCCGGCGGGCAGAGATGGGGACTTCCTCCCCGGTTTTCGGATTTCGACCTGGGCGCTCACGCTTGTCACGCAGATCAAAATTGCCGAAGCCGGAGAGTTTTACCTGCTCGTTGTGCGCCAGACTGGTACGGATCTCATCGAAAAACGAGTCCACCATATCCTTGGCTTCGCGTTTGTTCAGGCCCAGCTCCTCATAGAGGCGTTCGGCCATGTCAGCTTTGGTCAACGAGCTCATGTCGGTCACCCTGTGTTTACTCTCGTAACGTTGCAGCACAACGATCGCGGAGTGCGGATACAACGGCACTTACCGCACTGTTGATCTCTTCGTCATTAAGAGTGCGCGATGGGTGCTGCCAGGTCAAGCCCAGTGCCAGACTTTTTCGTCCCGGTTCAATACCTTGGCCCTGGTAGACGTCAAACAGTGTCACCTGCTTGATGAACTCGCCAGCTGCTTCGGTCGCTGTATTGCGGATGTCGGCAAATGCGGTTGCCTGGTCCACGAGCAGAGCCAGATCACGGCGTGACTCGGGGAACTTTGACAGTGAGCTGAAACGGGGCAGCTTGCCACCGGTCACCGCATCCAGCGTGACTTCAAACAGATAGACGGGGCCGTTCAGGTCCAATTTCTTCACCAGTGACGGATGCAGGGCTCCCAGGAAGCCCACCGCCTCGCCATTTCGCTCAATGCGGGCAGCCTGACCCGGATGCAGTGCCACGTGGCGATCCGCCACAAAGCTGAACTGCTCGCCACAACCACCCAGCGCCAGCAGCGATTCCAGATCCCCCTTGGCATCGAAGAAGTCCAGCTTGTCCTTCCCGGCTGTCCAGCCTTCCGCATCACGGTTGCCCGCGATCAGACCAGCAATGACATTCTCCTGCACCAGACCTTCCGCCTTGGGCACAAAGCGCTGACCGGTTTCAAACAGGCGCACGCGGCTTTGCTGGCGATGTTGGTTGTACTGCAGCGCCTTGGCCAGTCCCGGCCACAGCGTTGTGCGCATCACCGCCATCTCAGCCGAAATGGGGTTGGCCAGCGCCAGTGCCGTATGCTGGTCATCAAAGGCCTTTTGCAGCTCGGCTTCGATGAAGCTGTAGGTGATCGCCTCCTGATAGCCACGTGCAACCAGATGACGACGCAGTTGCTGCAACGTCAGACGTGCTTCGGCGATCGGCGGGATCGGCAGCTGTGCCGTCGGCGTGTGGACCGGCAGATTGTTATAGCCGTATACCCGCGCAATCTCTTCAATCAGATCGACTTCGATGGTGAGATCAAAGCGATAGCTCGGCACCGTTACCTGCCAGCCATCGTTCACTTCAACCAGCAGCATGCCCAGGCGGTTCAGAATCTCTTCAACTTCGGCATCCGGGATTTCCAGTGCCAGCAACGCCGCCAGCTTGCTGCGACGCAGGAGGACCTGCTGCACTTCGGGCAGGTCAGCCTCGGATACGGCCTCAACCACCGGACCCGGCTCACCGCCAACGATGTCCAGCAGCAGCGCGGTGGCGCGTTCGATCGCCTTGCGCTGTAGCTGCCAGTCGACGCCACGTTCGAAGCGATGCGAGGAATCCGTATGCAGGCCGTAACTGCGGGCACGGCCGGCAATGGCCAGCGGCGCAAAAAAGGCGCTTTCCAGGAAGATGTCGCGGGTCGAGTCGGTAACCGATGTCGGCTCACCGCCCATGATACCGGCCATGGCCACTGGGCCCCTGGCATCGGCGATCACCAGAGTGTCGGCGTTCACCTCGACCTCCTGCCCATCCAGCAGCTGCAGCTTTTCGCCCTGCTCAGCCAGGCGCACGCGAATGCCGCCTTCGAGCTTGCTCAGGTCAAAGGCGTGCATCGGCTGGCCAAGCTCCAGCAGCACGTAGTTGGTGACATCCACAACCGGATCGATGCTGCGTACACCGGAACGACGCAGTTTTTCCTGCATCCACTGCGGTGTAGCAACCCCCGGGTTGATATTGCGAATGACGCGGCCCAGATAGCGCGGACAGCCCTCAGCATGGACCAGTTCAACACCGAAGCGATCGTCATTCTGCGGCGCAACCGGTGCTGCTTCAATCGGAGCCACTGCTGCCTTGTTCAGTACGCCAACCTCACGTGCCATACCGGCAATGCTGAGACAGTCGCCCCGGTTCGGCGTCAGATCAACATCGATGATCTTGTCGTTGAGGTTCAGGAATTCACGAATATCCTGACCGACCGGTGCATCGTCCGCCAGTTCCATGATGCCGCCATGGTCTTCGGACAGCCCCAGCTCGTCTTCCGCACAGAGCATGCCAAAGGACTCGACCTGACGCAGTTTAGCCTTCTTGATCTTGAAGTCACCCGGCAGAACAGCTCCGACACGGGCAAACGCGGTGTTCAGGCCGGCACGAGCGTTCGGCGCTCCGCATACCACATGTACGATCTGCTCGCCGTCATTGACCTGACATACCTGAAGCTTGTCGGCGTTGGGGTGCTGTTCGGCACTGACGATTTCGCCAACAACGACGCCGCTGAAATCACCGGCAACGCTTTCAATATCATCCACTTCAAGGCCGGACAGACTCAGCTGATCCGCCAGTTCCTGTGTTCCGATCTGCGGCTGAACCAGCTCGCGCAACCACTGTTCACTGAATTTCATGCTGCTTTCCTGAAAAATCTGTTGGTGTGCGTTGACGTCTTACTTGAACTGGCCGAGGAAGCGCAGATCATTTTCAAAGAACAGACGCAGATCGTCCACGCCGTAGCGGAGCATCGCCAGACGCTCAACGCCCATGCCGAACGCAAACCCGGTAAACTCTTCCGGGTCGATGCCGGAGTATTCAAATACCTTCGGATGCACCATGCCGCAGCCGAGTACTTCCAGCCACTTGCCGTCACCACGGTCGATATCGACTTCGATTGAAGGCTCTGTGAACGGAAAATAGGACGGACGGAAGCGGACCTTCACGTCTTCTTCAAAGAACTCACGCAGGAACTGCTCCAACGTGCCCTTGAGATCGGCGAAGGTGATGTTGCGGTCAACCAGCAGACCTTCCACCTGATGGAACATGGGCGAGTGGGTCTGATCGTAGTCACAGCGATACACGCGACCGGGGCAGATGATGCGGATCGGTGGCTGTTGCGCTTCCATGGTCCGCACCTGCACCGGCGAGGTATGGGTCCGCAGCAGTGTGTGGGCATCGAAGTAGAAGGTATCATGCATCGCCCGCGCCGGATGGTGAGCCGGAATATTCAGCGCCTCGAAGTTATGATAGTCGTCTTCAATCTCGGGACCTTCTGCAACACTGTAACCGATACTGCCGAAAAAGGCCTCGATACGCTCCAGGGTGCGGGTCACGGGGTGCAGACCACCGACGGACTGGCTGCGACCGGGCAGGGTCACATCAACGGTTTCCGCCGCCAATTTTGCCTCCATCGCAGCACTTTCCAGTGCATCACGACGCGCCGTAATCTCAGCCTGCAAAGCTTCTTTGGCTTCATTGATGCGAGCACCCGCAGCAGGACGTTCGTCTGCCGACAATTTGCCCAGTCCTTTGAGCAGCTGTGTCAGCTCACCTTTTTTGCCAAGATACTGCACCCGGATTTCGTCCAGCGCAGCCAGCGTATCAGTTTCAGCAACAGCCTGTTTGCCTTGCGCCAACAGGGTCTCAAGATTTTCCATTTCCGGCTCCAGACAAAAATAGGGGAAGAGCTTGCACCCTTCCCCTATTCGATTCGATCATTTACCTACCAATAGGCGGGCGTATGTTACGCCAGTGCAGCTTTGGCTTTCTCGACAACCGCAGTAAAGGCACCCTGCTCGTATACAGCCAGGTCAGCCAGAACCTTACGGTCGATTTCGATGTTGGCCTTTTTCAGACCAGCAATAAAGCGGCTGTAGGACAGACCGTTGATACGGGCAGCAGCGTTGATACGTGCAATCCACAGAGCGCGGAACTGACGCTTACGCTGACGACGGTCACGGTACGCATACTGACCAGCTTTGATGACAGCCTGTTTGGCTACACGGAACACACGGCTGCGGGCACCGTAGTAACCTTTGGCCTGTTTCAGAATCTTTTTGTGACGGGCGCGAGCCTGTACACCACGTTTTACGCGAGGCATGGCAATTCCTTCCTATAAAAACTAATAATGACCGAAAAAACTCAGAGGTAAGGCAGCATGCGCTTAACCAGAGCCTGGTCAGCAGCATGAACCTGCAGCATTGGGCGAAGCTGACGCTTACGCTTGGTGCTTTTCTTGGTCAGAATGTGGCTTTTGAAGGCCTGCTTGTGCTTCACGCCGTTAGCGGTTTTCTTGAAACGCTTTGCCGCACCGCGGACAGTTTTGATCTTAGGCATTAACTTTCTCCACGCATTCGTTTGTTAGTCAGCCAACCCGAACAAACAGCAGGACCCGTTACCTGATTTCCGAAGATTTCAGGCAGGCGGGTCCTGCAGTCGGGTGACTATTTCTTTTTCGGAGCCAACACCATGACCATTTGACGACCTTCCATTTTCGGACGCTGTTCAACAGTACTGATTTCGGTCAGATCCTTTTCGATCCGCTCCATCAGCTGCATGCCCAGCTCCTGGTGAGCCATCTCACGACCACGGAAGCGCAAGGTAACCTTGCCCTTGTCTCCGCTTTCAAGGAAACGTATCAGGTTGCGCAGTTTTACCTGATAATCCCCTTCTTCCGTACCCGGACGGAATTTCACTTCCTTGACCTGCATTTGAGACTGTTTCTTCTTAGCCTCATTTGCTTTCTTCTTGGCCTCGTACTGATGCTTACCATAGTCCATGATCTTGCAGACAATGGGATCAGACTCCGAGATCTGAACCAGGTCAAGTTCGGCTTCCTGAGCTTTCTCAAGAGCCTCTGGAATCGAAACAACACCAATCTGGTTTCCATCCGCGCCGATCAGACGGCATTCGGTGGCACGGATATTTTCATTGATTGGCGGCAGAGGCGCACGGCCCCCGCGTCTGTTATCACGCCTGATAGCTATATCTCCTGACGATTTTATTTTGCCTGACGGCCTTTGCGCTCGGTTTCCTGAACCAGCTGTTCAATCAGCGCATCGACGGTCATCGTACCCAAATCCTCACCGGAGCGCGTACGCACTGCAACGGTTCCGGACTCGACCTCTTTGTCACCTACTACCAACAGGTAGGGCACTTTTTGTAGAGTACGCTCGCGGATTTTAAAGCCGATCTTCTCGTTTCTCAAGTCCGCAGTGGCTCGCAGGCCTGATTTTTCGAGTTTTTCTGCAAGATCGCGGCAATAATCCGCTTGATTGTCGGTAATATTCATCACGACGGCCTGCAGCGGCGACAGCCACAACGGCAAGGCGCCAGCATAATGCTCAATCAAAATACCGATAAAGCGCTCAAACGATCCAAGAATGGCACGATGCAACATTACCGGTGTTTCACGCTCGCCATGCTCGTTAACAAACTGGGCGCCAAGACGTCCCGGCATGGAGAAGTCGACCTGAATGGTGCCGCACTGCCAAACACGACCAAGGCAGTCACGCAGGGAGAATTCTATTTTCGGGCCATAGAAAGCCCCCTCACCCGGCAGTTCCTCCCAGTCGAGTCCTGCTGTGTTCAATGCATCAGCCAGCGCCTTCTCCGCCTTGTCCCAACTTTCGTCTGAACCCACGCGTTCTTCCGGACGGGTGGACAGCTTGTACAGAATGTCACTGAAGCCAAAGTCAGCGTAGACCTCATGCAGGAAGTCGATAAAGTCTGCCACTTCGGTCTGGATCGAGTTTTCGGCACAGAAAATGTGCGCATCATCCTGCACGAAACCGCGCACACGCATGATGCCATGCAACGAGCCCGAGGGTTCATTGCGGTGACAGGAGCCAAATTCGGCCAGACGCAGCGGCAGGTCGCGGTAAGAACGAAGCCCCTGGTTGAACACCTGCACGTGGCATGGGCAGTTCATCGGCTTGATGGCGAAATCACGGCTCTCGGAGTGCGTAGTGAACATCTGCTCCTGAAACTTGCCCCAGTGGCCGGACTTTTCCCACAGAGTACGCTCCACCACCTGCGGTGTTTTGATCTCCTGGTAACCGTGACGGCGCTGCTTGGCACGCATGTACTGCTCGATCTGCTGATACAGCGTCCAGCCATGCGGATGCCAGAACACCATGCCCGGTGCTTCTTCCTGCATGTGAAACAGGTTCAGCTGTTTGCCCAGCTTGCGGTGGTCACGCTTTTCAGCCTCTTCAAGACGGTGCAGATAGGCCTTGAGCTCTTTCTTGTCGCTCCAGGCGGTACCGTAAATACGCTGCAGCATCTCGTTCTTGGCATCACCGCGCCAATAGGCACCGGCCACCTTCATCACCTTGAATGCCTTGATATGGCCAGTTGAAGGCACATGCGGGCCTCGACACAGGTCGATAAAGTCGCCCTGTTTGTAGAAAGAGAGCGGCTGATCGCCCGGAATGGAATCGATAATCTCGACCTTATACTTCTCGCCCATCTGCTCAAACAGCTTGATAGCCTCATCGCGCGACATCACGGAGCGGCTGACTGGCAGATTTTCCTTGGCCAGCTGATTCATGCGCGACTCGATCTTTTCCAGATCTTCCGGCGTGAACGGGCGCTCATAGGCAAAATCGTAATAGAAACCATCGTCGATCACCGGACCGATGGTCACCTGAGCACCCGGGAACAGATCCTGTACAGCCATCGCCATCAGATGCGCACAGGAGTGACGAATCACGTCCAGCCCTTCTTCATCACGTGCGGTGACGATCGCCAGATTGACATCGTTTTCGATCAGATAGCTGGTATCCACCAGCTCACCGTTAATCTTGCCGGCGAGGGCAGCCTTGGCCAGGCCAGTACCGATATCGGCGGCCACATCGTGAACGGTAACGGGCTCATTGAAGGTGCGAGTACTCGCATCCGGAAGCGTAATGACAGGCATGTTCTGTTCCCTGATTGACGGATGTACCCATACGAGAGGCCACATCCTGATTAATACACGGTAAATGAAAACGGACTTGTGGCTGCGACAGGTACGAGGTGCCGGCCAGTCCGGGTGGCGATTATAACGGCCCAGTCTGGAAAGCGCGATCCGTAAGCGCAAAAATCAGCGGCATCGTTGCAGCAGGTCACGGGTATACAGGATATGTTGGCTTGCCGCTTCACGAGCCGCAGGGGCATCACGAGCCTGCAGTGCACGGTGGATGCTCTCGTGCTGCCTGCCGATGCCATCGGGATAACGTCCAAAACGCCCCAATGTGCGTGACAGCACACTGTAGATCGCATTGAAGTAACGGTGATAAAACATCTGACTGAAGGAACATACCAGCAGGTGATGACTGGACTGAGCTATCAGCATGTGAAACTGCAGATCCGCCTTGGCTTTTTCCAGCGTACTGTCACCACGGCCAACTGGGCGGCGGTTACGCTCGCACATCCGCTGATACTCCTGCGCCAGAGCGAACAGCTCCTCATCACTGGCACGCTGCGCCGCATACCAGGCCGCTTCAGCCTCCAGCACGGCGCGCGCTTCCAGCACCTTCATCTGGAAATCAATATCGTCCCCCCGCCCTTCCAGCGGCAGCTCAAGGTGTTGTGCCAACAGATTAATGCAGTGGCTGCGCCCGCCCTGACGGGTTTCGATAACCCCGTTGGCTTTCATGCCAGCCAGTGCTTCACGAACAGTTCCCCGCGAAACTCCATATATTTGCATTAATCTGCGCTCTGAAGGCACCGGGTGCCCCGGCACCCATTCGCCTTCCAGCAACAGGCGTTCCAGCTCATATTGTAGTGTCACCATCGCCCCCGGTGATCATTCTGGTAAGACCAGTTGGAAGTATAGCATTCACGCTTAGGCCCTGATCACCTATCTTGATAGCTATACCGCCATGAAACCGCACCGATAATAATCCGAGGTTGCCGACACCATGTCCGACACCCAAACCATGCCGATCAAGGTCGGTCTGTTCGTTACCTGCCTGGCCGACATGTTCCGCCCCGAGGTAGCCTTTGCCACCGTCAAGCTGCTGGAACAGGCTGGCTGCGAAGTGGAAGTACCCCGTAATCAGACCTGCTGTGGACAACCGGCATTCAACTCCGGGGACAAACACAACAGTCGTACCATCGCGCGTCAGACCATCGAAGCTCTGGAGGGCTACCGCTATGTGGTGGGTCCATCCGGCTCCTGCATCGGCATGCTGCACCACTACCCTGAACTCTTTACCGAGGACGATCCCTGGAAAGCACGTGCGGAAGCACTCAAGGCTCGCGCCTTTGAGGTCACATCTTTTCTGGTAGACGTATTGAATTTCAGCGGCATCCAGAGCGAATTCAACGGCAAGATCACCTATCACGACTCCTGCTCCGGGCTGCGAGAGCTTGGCATCAAGCAGCAGCCACGACAGTTGCTCAGCGAAATCGACGGAGTTGAACTGGCCGAGATGCAGGAAGCGGAGACCTGCTGCGGTTTTGGCGGCACCTTTTGTGTCAAGTACCCCGACATATCCAACCGCATGGTCAGCAACAAGACCGGCTTTGCTGCCGACAGCGGCGCCAGCACGCTGGTGGGTGGAGACCTGGGCTGCCTGCTCAACATGGCCGGCAAGCTCAAACGTGAAGGCCGTGAAGTACAGGTACGTCATGTGGTCGAGCTGCTCGCCGACATGACTGGAACTCCGGCAATCGGCGAAGCCGATTACGACCTTGGTCAGCCACTTTAAGCGGAGCCCCCCCCATGCAGATCAAAAGCCCCGAATTCAAGCAAAGTGCTCGCATCGCGCTACAGGATGTCAACCTGCAAAAGGCGCTGGGCAACCTGAAGGCCGGTTTTCCCGGCAAGCGCGCCGCAGCTGTCGCCCGCATGCCGGAGTTCGATCGGCTGCGCGATGAAGCTCGCGACCTGAAGAACCATATCCTTGAACACCTGGACCTGTACCTGGAAGAGTTTGAAGCTCGCGTGGTCGAGAACGGCGGCCAGGTACACTGGTGTCGCACCGCTGATGATGCACGCCAGACCATCCTGCAGATTTGCCGTGAGCAGAATGCCAAAACCGTCACCAAGGGCAAGTCGATGGTGACCGAGGAGATCAACCTCAACGAATATCTGGAGGAGAACGGCATCCACCCGGTGGAAACCGACCTGGGGGAATATATCCTGCAACTGCGCGGTGACCACCCAAGCCATATCATCGCCCCGGCGATTCACCTCAATCTGGAAGATGTATCCGAAGCCTTCCATGAACACCACAAGCGCCCGAAATTGACCGATCCGGCCGCGCTGATGGCCGAGGCCCGTGAAATGCTGCGCAAGCAATTCGTGGCCGCGGATGTGGGCATCACCGGTGCCAATTTTCTGGTTGCCGAAACCGGGTCGACCATTATTGTCACCAACGAGGGCAATGGCGACCTGACCCAGACCCTGCCCAAAACTCATATCGTGGTGTCATCAATTGAAAAGGTTGTACCCACGCTGGAGGACATGACGCTGTTCCTGCGCCTGTTGGCGCGCTCGGCCACGGGGCAGGAATTTTCCGTGTATAACACGCTGTCATCCGGCAACCGCCGCCCGGACGACCAGGACGGACCGGAAAATTTCCATGTCGTGCTGGTCGACAACGGTCGCAGCGACATGGTTGGCACCGAGTTTCAGGAGATGCTGCGCTGCATTCGCTGCTCCGCCTGCATGAACCACTGCCCGGTATACGGCGCTGTCGGTGGTCACAGCTATGGTTGGGTTTACCCCGGCCCCATGGGATCGGTACTGACTCCGCAAATGATCGGCATCGAGCGGTCGGCGCTGTTGCCCAATGCCTCAACGGCCTGCGGCAAATGCGAAGAGGTCTGCCCTGTGCGCATTCCGCTGCCCAAGTTGATGCGTCACTGGCGCGAGAAAGAGTTTGAACAGCACCTGACGCCTCGCGCTGTCCGCTGGGGACTGGGAAGCTGGGCCTTTTTCGCCACCCGCCCGATGCTGTACCGACTGTTCTCGTCCAGTGCATCCCGGCTCATGCGTTTGCTGGGCGGCCAAAAAGGCAGGATCAGCAAACTGCCGCTGGCCTCCGGCTGGACCGACCACCGCGACATGCCGGTCCCAACCGGCAAGACTTTCATGCAGCAGTGGCAAGCGCGCCAGAAACAGGAGAACAAGTCATGAGCAGCCGTGCCGAGATTTTTGCCAACATTCGCCATGGCCTGCGCCGCAGCGAAGCAACGGATGCCCAGCGCGAAGCGGTGCAGCACCGCTTGCAGCAACACCCTCGTAATCTGATCCCCGCCCGCGGCCAGCAGGCGCCTGAGGCACAGGTTGAGCTGTTTATCCGCATGGCACAGGAAGCAGCCGCCGAAGTGGTTACACTTGAAAATATCGAGCAACTGCCAGAGGCGGTGGCGGACACCCTGGAATCAAAGGGCCAGCATGAACTGATACTGGCCAGCGACGAGACCCTCACTGCTCTGGGCTGGGCCGCAGTACATGAGCGTATCCGCTGTCATCAGCGAGTGGGACAGGTGGGAGACGAGGCGAGCCTGACGCTGGCCCTGGTCGGTATTGCCGAGACCGGCACCCTGATGCTCTACTCCCGCCCGGACAGCCCCACCACGCTCAACTTCTTGCCGGATACGCACTTGGTTGTATTGCAGCGCAAGGATATCGTAGGGGTTTATGAGGATGGATGGGATCGGTTGCGCAGCCTCTGCAGCGGCCGCCTGCCCAGGACAGTCAACCTGATCACGGGCCCTTCCCGCAGTGCCGACATTGAGCAAAAACTGCAGATGGGAGCCCATGGCCCACGTCAGCTGGTGATCTATTTGATTGAATGACGTCTGATATCAGAGGCTTCTTGCAAGCCAAAGTTGCTGGGCTGCTTTCCGGTAGCCCGGTACTTTTTGAACATCGTACACCTGTACACCACTCACCCAAGTACTTCCTGTCTTGGCCCTGAACATCTGTCCATCAAAATGGTGATCGCCCACATTTGTAGCGTGGCTTGATAGGGTGTCATACCTGTGAATGACCGTCTTCTGGATCAGGGATTCCGGCGCTTACTACAACCTGAGACTCTTCCGGACAAAACCTGAAATAGAAGCAGTTTGCACGCCCTGTGTGGCACGCTGGCCCCTGCTGGTCCGCCAAGCACAGCAGGGTATCGCCATCACAATCCGCTCGCAGCTCTATCAGCCGCTGTGTGTTACCACTGACTTTCCCTTTTTCCCACAACTGTTGGCGTGAACGTGACCAATAGGTAACCCTCTTTTCCTTGAGGGTCATCGCCAGCGACTCACGGTTCATCCACGCCATCATCAACACCTCACCGGAATCATATTGCTGAGTAATGACGGGTATCAGGCCCTGATCATTCCAGCTCAGACTTTCCATAAACGGCTCTAAATCAACAGCATAACCTTCGGGACTGAGCTCCAGCTCTTCAAAAAAACTCTTTCTCATAGGACCACATATCAACCAATGAGGGACCATGCGCAAAACCAGTTTCATACCGGCATGACACAGAGTGACACTCTCTAAAATCAAGTGTTATATTATAACACGAAAACTTGATCCAACTCTGAAAAACTTACCGGACAACCCTGACATGAACCTTGCCGATATGCCTACCAAGTCCATGTTGCACCACAGACCAAAACCCGCAGCACATGTCAGCGACCACCCCGTTATCATGGGGGACATTTATGCTCCTGAGTGCAACCTGACTGTTTGGCAGCGAAGTCTCGATGATTCCATTGAGCGCTATGTAAGCAGGCTTTGCGCGCAGCAATCGAGTTTGAATATAAGAACAGTGATTCAGTGTGATGAAGATTTGGAGAAAAACGCATCTGAACTGCTGCAGGCGCAATTGCCTGCAGGTGATGGCCAGGCGTCTATTGTTGCCGACATCGTAGAGCTGCTACAAATGTATGAATGCCTGCTTGGCCCCTCACACATCGGTTTGCGAATGACATTGCTGAAAGCCGCCATGTGTCCGAAGTTTCATGTTGACCGGCTTCCTGTAAGACTCGTTACCAGCTATTCAGGCACCGGTACCCAATACCTGCCTGAACCTGAAGGCGACACTGCCCGCATTCCTGCGAATGAACCGGAAAGCGTGTTGCAACTTACCGCTGGTGATGTAGCACTGCTCAAGGGTGATGGCTGGCACGGGAATGAAGGTTATGGCATCGTGCACCGGTCACCACCCGTTAGCGACCACCAGGCCAGACTGTTTCTATCTTTGGATTATATGGAGTAGCCTTTTAGCTCAGCCTTATCGCGATCATTGAGGCAGGCTTAGAGTCAGCTCATTTCCCCGCTGCACCATGTCCAGATGCTGCATAAAGCTCATGCCCAGCAACACCGTATCATCGGGCATATAGGGGTTGATGCTGGCGGTCACATCCCTCAGCTCAATTCCGCCCAGCCGCACCGAGTCCAGCTGCGTGGTGTGTACACTGATCACACCATTGGCGGTCATGGTCTGTTGTCGACGCCCCTTTTCCAGTCCTATTTTGTCCGCCAGTGCCTCGGGCACGCTGACTTGGGTCGCGCCGGTATCCAGCAAGAAGGTGACCGGCTCACCGTTGATACGTCCCGGAGCAACATAGTGGCCACCACGGTTACGCTGCAGCACCACCTCGCCCGCATCATGGCTGACCAGGTTCAAGTTACGATTGGGGTTGCGCTTATCCTCAACAAAGTCCGTGAAGAACAGCGTCAGCAGGAACAGCAGTGCTACCCAAGTCAAATGATGCATCCAGCGCGCCAGCCCGCGACGGGTGCGGTCAGGGTCTGACTGATGGTGATGTTCGGTCATGGCACTCTCCGTTTCCTCTTATTGTTCTGACCTCAAAAACGACAGGACTATCCCTGCCCTCTCAAAACAGCTCCTGCTGAGGAGCGATCAGCCGTTCAAAAGATTCGCCTACGAACGGCAACAAAGTGTCAGCGACCGGCAGCAGCTGCCGGTCGATATAGTGCTGGTAGTCCAGCGGTGAGCGCAGCAATTCCTGCGGTTCCGGGCCGTTGACCGTCATCAGATAGGCGATGCTGTCACCAACCCGTACGACCGGTGGCAAACCACGGTGCCGACGATCATCATCCAACATTTGAGCCGCACGCGCATGAGGCGGCCGATTGCGCTGGTACGCAGCAAGCGGTTGGCGAATACGACGGCGGTACACCAGATCACCATCCCGTTCACCGGCCCGAACGGCACGCACGGTTTCCTGCAACAAGACCTGCCAAGGCTGGTCGCGGAAGATGCGCTCATACAACGCCTGCTGGAACTGGCGTGCCAGAGGCGTCCAGTCGGTCCGGACCGATTCGAGCCCGCGAAACACCAGCTGATCGCTGCCGTCCGGCTGCACCTTGAGACCGGCATACCGTTTCTTGCTGCCCTTTTCTGAGTGACGCATGCGCGGCATCAAAAAACGCCGATAGTGCGCTTCATATTGCAGCTCAAGCGAGCAGTCGATATCAAAACGCTCCCGCAGCTGCTTCTGCCACCAAGCGTTCAGCTCACTGGCAAGCTGATGCCCATATCGGTCCGTATCCCGATCCGGCCAGTCATCCCCGAGCCAGACGAACACCGAGTCGGTATCACCGTAGATCACCTGATGACCAAAGGCCTGCTCGATCCGCTCGGCGGTCTGCTGCAGAATTTGATGGCCACGCAGGGTAATGGAACCGGACAGGCGCTGATCGAAAAAACGGCACACCCGCGAGCCCAATACGCCATAGCAGGCGTTCATCTGAATCTTGATCGCCTGCGACAGGGCCGAGTTACCCTGCCGCTTGGCTTCATCTCGCGCTTGCCAAAGACGTTCGATTATATCGGGCAGCAGCGCATGGCGGCGGTCAAAAATGGCGTGATGGAAACCCGGCACCAATGCATCGGGCGGCGCATCACCGTGAGTACCCAGCGCCAGCCCCAGCGGATCAATCCGAAAGCTGCGGATGATGCTGGGGTACAGGCTCTTGAAGTCCAGCACGAGCACATGACGATACAACCCGGGACACGATTCCATCACGAATCCGCCCGGAACATCCAGCCCATCCACACCGGAGGCATACTGGGGTGCCACATATCCGGCGCGGTGCAAACGTGGCAGGTAGAGGTTATCAAACGCCTGCGATGAGCCACCGACCTTGTCCAGCGGCAGCCCGGTCAGGCGTGCCCGTGCCAGGAGGTAAGGGATCAATTCCGTATGTTCAAAAATCTCGCTGACCAGGCGGCAGTCTTCAAGGTTATAGCGCACCAGCGCCTGCGGATCTTCACGATACAGACGCTGGATTTCTTCTCCGCGGTCGTCCGGGGTTTCGATCAGTTTGCCACGACCCAGCAGCTCACGCGCCACAAATTCCAGACTGTAGCGCTCGAACTGCCAAGTCGCACCTTTAAGAGTATCGATCCCGTCCAGTACCACACGACCATTGAGACGGGCATACCAACGCCCCGTTCGTGTCTGCTCAACCCGTACCGGTTCCTGATCACGACCCAAACAGAGCGGCAAGCGCTGTGCCTCGGCACGCTGCTGCAGCACCCTCAGATCAAAGCCGATCACATTCCAGCCGATAATCAGGTCTGGATCGAAGCGACGCACTTCGGCCATCAGCTGCTGCAGCAGATCACGCTCGTTATGACAGCGCACAACGGCAGGCGAGTTGGTGATGTTGCCGTTGAACAGCACTCGTTCATAGCTTTGTGACTGCAGTGCAACGGACAGGATTCGGTCGGCCCGGAGAGTGGTTTCGATATCCAGTGACAGGATGCGCAGTGGCGGTTCAAACTCGGCGCGTTGCAGGCGAGGCCCTGAAGCATCATCAATGACCCTGGCGGATGCAAAGATACCGCGCTCAATCAGATACCGGTCAGCCGGGCGAATATCTTCTTCCATGAGCGCGACACCCGCCTGCTGCAAACGACCAAGCGCTTCATGCCATTCACGCAGGCTGTCTGCATACAGGGCACTGACCGGCTCATGATTCAGGCTTGATAATGACAGCGGTCGCAACTGACAGCCGGGCAGGTCTGAGAGGAGCTCAGCGACATGAGCCCCATCCGACTGCAGTATAAAGGCGACAGCCGCCTCTCCCTCAATGACCACCTCATGGGCACCGGTAGCGGTTCTGAGCCAATAACTCAGTTGCAGTCGACCGTTGTGATCCCGCTGTCGACGGGTCAGCGGGAAACCGATCAAGGCGGACATCAGCGGCTGCCGAAAGGTTCCACGGTTTCCAGATCAGGGAAGTGACGCAACACTTCATCACGGCACTGCTGTTCAAACAGCAGCTTTAAGTTGGGGCCTGCATCCATGGTGAAATATACAGGCACCCCGCGTCGACGAAGCGTCCACACCGTCTGCATCGCCGCCACCGATTCCGGTTGCCAGTACAGCAGTGGTGGCCAGCTGGCAATCATGGTGGCATGCATCGACAGCGCGTTCTGTTCGGCAGTTTGCCCCAACAACTCAAAATCCTGTCGTGCGATAGCCTGATGCAGCTTTTCCAGATCAGCCGCCGCCTGCAGAGGCCAGCTCTGGTAGAGATGGGCGGTTTCCACCGTGCGCTGCATGCCAGAGCGGGAATCTACCGCCTTTTCTCCGGCATCCACCTTGGCAAGGCCAATACACAGGCCCGGCCATTCTGCATCCAGTGCAATACCGTGGCTGTCGAGCCCATCTTCACGCTGCCCCATACGCCATTCGACGAAGCCATCAAACACTGAACGGCAGGCGCTGCCACTGCCATGGCGGGCCAACACCGACAGCAGCTGGGGCTCCAAATCCAGCCCAAGCGCATCATTCAGTGCCAGCGTCAGTGCAGCAAAGCCCGAGGCCGAAGACGCCAGCCCGGCGGCGGTGGGGATGTTGTTGCGGGTTTCCACCCGGAAGTACAGATCCTGCTGCCGACGAAACAGGTCGATGAAGGCTGATACCTTCTGGCTGAATTTTGCGCTGGGCAAAAGCTGCTGCCCATTGAGCCAGACTTCATCCACTTCAGCATCAATCGGGGTGAGCCGGGTATGGGTCCCCAGATAATCCAGCGAAACGGACAGGGATGCGTTGACCGGCAAATTAAAGCTTCGGTCACGCTTGCCCCAGTATTTGCATAACGCAATATTACTGGGGGCAAACAGCTCCGATGACGCCTTTGCCTGCAGGTGCGAGGGTAATAAACGATCAATCACTTCAGCAGGTGTCATGGCTAATCTCCACTCCAGTAGCGGCTACCGAGACCGGGATCGACTCCCAGGGCAGCGTTTCGGTCATGTGTCCCAGTGCCAGTACACAGTCACCCAGGCCCGAGCCCGATATTTTGGCACCCAGAATGCCCGGTTGCGCTCTCAAGCGCCAAATCATCTCGGACAGGGTGGCATCATTCACCCCCAGCGCATCCATCAGGCCCTGATACAGATTCATCAGCTGACCCAGCTGCGACCAGTCGGCGCTGTCCACCGCACTTCGACCCGCCTCACAGGTCTGACCCATGAGACGATACAGCCCGGCATAGAGTGAGGATTGAGAGGCCGCACGGGATTCCACAAGCGCCAGCACCTCAGGGGTTTTCATCTTGTAACCGCAATACATCAGCGCCAGTGGCGGCAGGCCATTCAGGCGTTCCACCGTCCGCGGACTCACACGGTATTGAACGACACCGCCATATATACTGGCCGCCAGATCAGTTCCGGAGCCGCGTCCGTTCTGGGCTTGATGCACGGCATGCAAGGCCACCTCAAACAAGGCTTCAGGCGTTGTATCCGTGCCACAAAATTCGGCCAGTGCTGCTGTGACCGCTGCCGTGACTGCCGCCGAAGAGCCAAGCCCTACGGTATGTGAAAAACCGGAGCGTATCTGCAGGCGAAAGCCCTGTTTCAAGTAAGGTCGGTACGCCTCAATCACGGCCAGCACAAAGCTCAGCGCAGGTTCCGGTTGCAGCTGACTCAGATCACTTCGGTAGCGTGCTAGTGCGCTGTCAATTTCTACCCGTTGTGATGCCAATGGTGTCAGCTCGACTTCAAGCCAGTGCTCCAGCGCACAGGCCAGTGCCGGTTCGCCAAACAGTACCGCATGCTCACCCATCAGCATGATGCTGCCGGGGGCGCGGGTGTTAATCTTCGAGTATGCGGACACCTTGTCGATCCTCTTTCAGAACACCCCAGTGCCAATGCGACTGCAGCGGCAACTGGGCCGGGGTTCCCTGCGGCAGCCAGAGCAGCATCAGCCCACCCTGATCCCCGGAGACCGCACCCGCGCCACAGATTTTGGCGGCACCACCTCGCTGTTCGACACGCTCGGCAAAGCGTTGCAACGAGGCAGGTACAACACCGATACGGCTCAGCAATCGATGGTTGGCACGCACCTGTTCCAGCGGTGTATCACCCTTGAGCAGCGCCGTTGCCACCTGCTCGGTGATGTCGGCAAATTCACTCCAGATTTCAGACTGACCGAAGTGATGCCTCACCTCATCCACGCAAGCGCCTGTGCTGCTGGCCGGAGTACCGGTAAACAGCCAAAACCACCCGGCCCCCAGCCCCTCATCAGCCAGCGGAAGCCGTGACACCTGCTCACCCTGCAACTTGACCAGCCCTCCACTGCACACAGCCGCTGCATCGATCATGCTGCCGCGCCCATGCTGCAAACGCTCACAGTAACGCACCTGCTGAATCAGTTGTTCAAGGCTGTCAAAATGCCCAAACAGTTTCAACAGTGCCGCAATCAACGCCGCGGAAGAGCCCATGCCAGCACCAATGGGTATATCCGAGTCGATACTGAGGCTGCCTCGCGGCTGAATATCAAGTCCGGACAGCACTCGCGCCATATCAATGGCATAGAAAGCCAACTCAGCGGGTTTTTTCAGGATACGGGTAATTGGCAGTTCGCCGCGCAGATAGCGCTCGAAGTGATTGTCGAGGCGACGCCGCAGGCCGGCCAGCTTGTCCAGCCCCAGCTCATGGGTGCGCTCGCGGGTATGCCAGCTCAAACGCGGCAATTGATCAGGGCGGTAGTGGATCCGCATGTGCCGATCCACCGCCAGTGCCAGCGCCGGCGCGCCATACACCACAGCATGTTCACCACTGAGAATGATCTTGCCCGGAGCGCAGGCGGTCGGCATCAGCAGGGAATATATTCGCGTTTGTGATGGATAATGCCCGCCAGACGGAAGCGGCCGGTGGTGCCTTCAGGGAAGGTGTATTCGCCGCCATCAGTCGGCACCTGATGCTGATACAGTTTCAGGTATTCATCATGGCTGATTTCGCGCCGGGCGTTTAGCATCTCTCGATGCAGTTCGGTATGCAGTGCCTGTTTATAGCCTTCCACCACGGTGCCGGAAAAAAACTCAGCTACACAACCGGAGCCATAACTGAAAAAACCGATCCGCTTGCCGGCCAAATCTTCCAGCGTATTTTCCAGCAGCGAGGTCAGGCCGATATACATGGAAGCGGTATAGCTGTTACCGATGATGCGGTTGTACAGCAGGGTATTGCTGATCTGCGCCTCCTGCTCGGCTGAAGACAGGCCAGCCCTGTTCAGCTTGACCAACTGCTGATGCGCTTTTTGAGCCATGCGACTGAACGGCAGGTGGTAACAGAAATGACTGAAGTCGGCAAACGCCAATGAGCTGGCCTCACGGAAATGCTCCCAGGCTTTTTTGAGGGCCTTGAGATAAATTTTGGTGGAGTACTTGCCATCCACCAGTGCGGTCGAGCGATAGTTCGGCCGCCAGAAGTCCATCACGTCTTCAGTATAATTGCCAACTTCCGGGTCGATGGTGACCAGACGCGGATTGGCACTGATCAGCAGAGCCACGGCACCGCAGCCCTGAGTCGCCTCGCCGGGCGTATCCAGATCGTAGCGAGCAATGTCAGAAGCGATCACCAGCACCTTGCTGTCCGGCTTGCGCGCCACCAGTGCACAGGCCATCTGAATGGCGGCGGTCGCGCTGTAGCAGGCCTGTTTCAATTCTACAACCCGGCAATTGGCGCTCAGGCCAAGCAGACGATGCACGTACACACCTGCAGCCTTGGACTGATCAATGCCGGTTTCAGTGGCAAACAGCAACGTCCCGATTGTTTCAGGCCCAATGCGCTCTACCAGTGGCAAGGCCGCATTGGCTGCCATGGTGACGATGTCTTCGTCCGGCGCGGCCATACCCATTTTCTCCTGACCAATGCCGGTATAGTACTTCTCCGGATCGGTGCCCTGCACCTGTGCCAGCGTGCGCAGGTCCAGGTAATAGTTGGAGGTGTAAAAGCTGATTTCGTCTATACCAACGGACATACTCGACCAGGGTCCTCAACGCTCTTGGACAATAAGCGTCCTGTTCCGGAACAGCGCCGCCACATCAGGCGTACCGAGCAGAAACATCGCAGTAACAAATTCGCGGCGCAAACGCTCAATGGCGTCTACAACCGCTTCGGCAGATTCCATCGCCGGCTGCAGCAGGGGCGCAGCCATACCGCACAGCGAGGCGCCGAGTATAACAGATTTGGCCATATCAATCCCATCTCTGAGCCCGCCACTGGCGATCAGGGTAGCCCGATCCAGATAGGGCTCTGCCTGCTGCAGTGCCAGAGGGGTTGGCAACCCCCAGTCCTGAAATCTGAGCCCAATATCGCTGCCATCATGGCGTCTATGATGCTCTATCCGGCTCCACGAAGTGCCGCCAGTGCCGGCAATATCAAAGTGACGAATGCCCTGCCTGAGCCCCAACTCTATATCCGCCGGGGACAGGCCAGACCCCACCTCCTTGAGCATCACGGGAACCGATAGCCCTGCCGCCACTGCACCCATCTGCTGCGCCAGATTACTGAAGTTAGTGTCACCCTCGGGCTGCACCGCTTCCTGCAGCGGGTTGAGGTGGAAGTAGAGCGCATCGGCCCCGACACAGTCCACTGCCTCCTGACAACGCTGGAGATCGAAGCCATAATTGAGCTGTACACCACCTACATTACCTATGAGTACAGTAGTTGGGGCGAATTGACGCAACTCAAAACTTGCACGCGCTTCCGGGTGGGTAAACATTACCCGCTGCGATCCGACCGCCATGGCCACCTGACACTGCTCAGCCGCCAGCGCCAGGTTCATATTGATACGTCGCACCAACTCATGATCACCACCGGTCATGGAAGAGATCAGCAGCGGAAACGAGAGTCGTTTGCCAAGAAACTCAACCGATGGATCAACCTCATCGAATGCCAGTTCGGGCAAAGCTCGGTGCATCAGTCGAATCCGATCAAACCAATGCCCCTGCCGATCGGTCAGCGGGTCCTGCTCAATCGCCCGGATATGCTCTATCTTGCGCTCGTTGGTGGGGTCGGTCATTACCGCTCCAGCTTGATATGGGCTTCCATCAGCTCACCGGGGTTGGTCTGGGCCGCCATCAGCGACAGCTCGCCACACAGCACGGTGGCAGCACAGATCGCCGCCAGCCTGCGGGCGTTTGCGCCGGGCTCGCGCGCCTCCTTGCAGCCCAGCTGGCGCAGATTGTCCTCGACAAAATCGATTCCCTTGCCGTTGCCTACCGAGCCAACGATCAGGTTCGGAAGCGTACAGGAAAAATAGAGGTCGCCATCACGCACTTCGGCGTGCACAACCCCCTGTGAGCCCTCGATGATGTTGGCGGCATCCTGACCGGTGGCCAGATAGAATGCCAGCAGCATGTTGGCATAGTGGGCGTTGGCACTTCGCAGCCCACCCGCCATCAAGGTCCCTATAAGGTTCTTTTTGATATTCAGATCAACCACTTTTTCCGGCGTGGTTTTCAGGCGGCGTTCGCAGATATCACGTGGAATCAGAATCTCGCTGACCACGTACTTGCCACGCCCCAGTATTCCGTTGACGGCCGTGGCCTTCTTGTCAGAGCAATAGTTGGCCGAGATGGAGCAGTAACGCAGTTGAGGATACTGCTGCAGAATCCATGGAATCAGCTTGTCAGCGGCGTTGGTGACCATATTGTGACCGGATGCATCACCGGTCGTGAACTCCAGCCTCAGATAGATCAGGTTGCCCACGATCTGGCTGTGCATGTCAATCAGGTTGGCAAAGCGACTGCTGGTGGCCACCACGGCATTGAGATCGTCCTTGCGTGCCTTAATTGACTGCAGCGCCTGATGTGCCGCCAGCGCATCATCCGCTTCCAAAAGAATTGAGCGCGTCATGCGCTCGTCCACCACTGTGGTGACAATGCCCTTTTCGGTCAAGGTGGACACGCGTGCTCCGCGGCCAACGGATGGCCACAGTGGCGTCTCATAGGTCGCCAGGGGCACACTGAGCTTTTCATTCAGCACATCGCCGCCGATCTTGATTGGCCCGACCCAGCGCATCGGGATGGGAGCTTCCAGTATTTTATGTGACTTCATGCTCAACGCATCCTCTGAAAACAAAAAAGGGCTGCAACTGTGGCAACCCTCTTGAAAGACCTCAGGCTGCGCGGGATTTTAAGCCACCCGCGCAGATGGATGCAATTACTGCCCGCTGTCAGCAACCTCCTGCTGTGTCTGATCACCCACTTCCAGCAGAGGCATATTGATTGCTTCGAGCTGATCTCCTGTACCTGCCAGATTTACTACGCCGCTAAACCACCACGTCTCATGATGGTGGTTTAAAACAGACAACAAAATTCTAACAGTTGTTTAAATCAACATAAAGCCTCACCACAGGTTACAGCTGCCGATTCTGAGGCTACACTCGAACCTGTACTTAGCTTAGATCAGGTTTATTGTAATGCTCTACGCACTCAGAGACGAAGCGGGCAATATCACCGCCCTGACCGATCGTCAGATCCCTGACTCCCAAGCAGTGGATGCCGCCAATCCAGAGGTATTACGCTTCCTGTCTCTGGATTCTTCTGCTTTTACCGCCAACGAGTTTCTGGAAGATTCGGATCTATCTACCATCCGCATCCTGGAAGACTTGATCGACACCCTTATCGACCGTCAGGTGATACGCTTCACTGACCTGCCAGACGCCGCCCAGCGCAAGCTGCTCAGTCGTAAGGTCGCACGCTCCATCGTCCACCCTGATGAATATGTGGCAGCCGACAGCGACGATATGGACTCAGAGATGTTTCTCAAGGATGAGGATCAGTTATTCTGATCCTGCTGTGACAGTAGTTGCACCTGGGCAGCCAGTCGTTCAGCCAGCGCCGCATGACGCTGCTGTTGGCGGCCGCTGAGCGCCGCATACTGGATTCCATAGAGCACATCATCACAGCATCGGATCGATGCCACCAAGTCCGACGATAGACTTCGCTTGATCAATTCCAGCTCGGTCTGTACCAGATTCAAGCCAATACTGGGGTTATCAGGCTGCACCTGCAAAGCAAAGGCAAACGCGTCACAGGCCTGCGCGAGCTCGGCCTTGCGAAAGTGCATCATGCCCTTGAGATTAGCTCTGGCCCAGTCAATATTGACCATTTTACGGGTCAACTCCTGACGCAACACTGCCACACTGCGTGAGGCTTCCGACAGCTCCAACCCGTCGCTAAGCTGATCAATCCACTGCGCCTGATCATCCAGCGGCAGTGCCAGAAAAAGATCCAGTGCCGACCTTGCTGCCTGCTCCGCCCTCGGCACATCTCCGCTACGGCGCAAAACATCTGATAACAGAAGGCGAGATTTGAAAAGTGCCACCCGATCCTGATCGAAGTCGGAAATGACCTGCTCCAGCACTTGAATCGCTTCAGCCTCGGACTCAGCGGCCAGCCCCCCCTGCTGCCCTTCGACACGGTCGCTGAGCGAACGCGCCAGAGCAAAATAATAGTCCGGCAATTGAAAGGCCGAATAGCGACCAAAGCGAATGGCTGCACGAAAGGAATCAGTTGCCAAGCGCCAGTCCTGCAACCGGGCTGCCACATTGCCAAGCTCTCCTTGCAGTGCCGCGACTGAGGGCTGAAGCAAGACAGACTTGCGCAGCAATGTCATCGATTGACTAAGATCTCCGCGCAAACGATGCAATCGCGCCAACCAATTGAACGCATCCACACTAACCTGCTGCTGATTAATCACCGTACTAAGACAGTCATAGGCCAGATTGAAACGCCCTTCACGGTACGCTGCAACACCTGCCCCCACTCGCATCCAGTGCTGGTCACGTGCTTCAAGCATGCGCTCAAACAGCGTCCGCGCTTCCGGGTAACGTTCCAGCCTCAGTAGAATAATCCCCTTGAAGCGCAGCAGAAATATCTTAAGCGCCGGAAATTCTCGAATCTTTTGATCACAAAGCATCAGCGCCTCAAGCCATTTCTGCTGATCCATCAGCTCAGACAAGGGCTTAAGCGACTGCTTCAAACGCAATAGCTTCTCAAGGACCTGGCGTAACTGGACACCGTTATAAGGCTTGTTGATGCAAAGATCAGGGGAGTACTCGAGAGAGCCAAATAAAAGCTCGGATGTTTCAGGGGCGGCCACCAGCACGAAACCGGTTCCGTAATGACGAATGCCTTCAGCCTGAGCCTCATGCATCACCTGCAGGCCACTTTTTTCACCTTTACCCAGATCATAGGACATAAAGCAGACATCGACATTCTGCTCACGCAGAATCGACAGCGCCATATTGACGGACGACGCGACCTCGATGTGCCCGAACCCCAGGCCGGTGAGCAGATCACGCAACGTCCGGAGGTCTTCCAGCTGCTTATCGAGGATCAGCACCTTTTTGCCTGAAAAAAAAGTATCCATAGGCCTACAGCAACCAAGACTACCGAAAAAATAGCATGAGGGTCTGACTGCAGGCAAAACCCTTTTCCACACAGGGCTTTAGCACAGCACAAAAACAAAGGGGCGATGCCGACATGTGCCGGCATCGCCCCCTATAGATTTCCTTCAACAGGAAATCAGTCTTCAAGCAGGTTGCGCCCCTTACTGGCTGCAATGCGCATGCGCAACGCGTTCAGCTTGATGAAGCCTTCGGCGTCTTTCTGATTGTAGGAACCGGCATCATCTTCAAAGGTCGCGATGCTTTCATCAAACAGGCTATCTTCAGAGCGACGACCGACAGCGCTTACACTGCCCTTGTACAGCTTGATACGCACCTCGCCATTCACGTTGCGCTGACTGTAGTCGATCATTTGCTGCATCATCTTGCGCTCTTCCGACCACCAGAAGCCGTTGTAGATAATCTCGGCGTAACGCGGCATCAGTTCGTCTTTCAGGTGGGCCGCTTCGCGGTCCAGAGTAATCGACTCGATGGCACGGTGAGCCTTCATCATGATGGTGCCCCCCGGCGTCTCGTAGCAGCCACGGGATTTCATACCGACAAAGCGGTTTTCAACGATGTCGAGACGGCCAACACCGTTGGCACCACCCACCTTGTTCAGATATTCCAGCACAGTTGCCGGACTCATCTCCTTGCCATCGATAGCCACGATGTCGCCATTGCGGTAGGTCAGTACCAGGTAGGTCGGCTCATCCGGTGCCTGCTCGGGGCTGACGCTCCAGCGCCACATATCTTCCTCGGCTTCAGCCCAGGGATCTTCCAGAATGCCGCCTTCGTAGGAAATATGCAGCAGGTTGGCATCCATGGAGTAAGGCGACTTCTTCTTGTTCTTGCTGAAGTCCACCGGAATGTTACGCTCTTCGCAGTACGCCATCAGCGTTTCACGGGACGTCAGATCCCACTCGCGCCAAGGTGCAATCACTTTCACACCCGGCTTCAGCGCATATGCACCCAGCTCAAAACGCACCTGGTCGTTACCCTTGCCAGTAGCGCCATGGGAGATCGCATCAGCACCGGTCTCATTGGCAATTTCAATCAACCGCTTGGCGATCAACGGACGCGCAATCGACGTACCGAGCAGGTATTCACCTTCGTAGATGGCATTGGCACGAAACATCGGGAATACGAAGTCACGCACAAACTCTTCACGCAGGTCTTCAATGTAGATCTCTTTCACGCCCAGCGCTTCGGCTTTTGCACGTGCAGGTTCTACCTCTTCACCCTGCCCCAGATCGGCAGTAAAGGTCACCACTTCGCAGTTATAGGTATCCTGCAACCAGCGCACGATGACGGAGGTATCAAGCCCACCCGAATACGCCAGTACGACCTTTTTTATATCGGACATGTTGCTGCTCCAGAAACTGAGTGTGCCGGTCACCACGACCGGCACACGGAAACAAATCACTCGGCACAAAGGCGAGTATCATACCAGAAAGCACAAAGGCGCTGAACAGCCTCTATTCGCGCTCAAGCCGGATCGCCACACGCCGGTTCCGTGCCCGATTTTCTGCCGTATTGTTGGGCACGACCGGATAGCGTTCACCGTGATAGCGAGTGGTGATCATATCTTCCGACACTCCTTGACTGACCAGATAACGCGTCACTTCTTCGGCCCTGCGCTTGGACAGGTCACGGTTCAACAGACGCCGACCGTAATTGTCTGAGTGGCCATCCACATACACTGAATGCACACTGTCATCGGTCTTGATATAAAGGGCAATCAAGTCGAGTCGCTCACGCGTTGCATCGGACAACTGCCAGGCAGCAGAGGGGAACAGCAATGCCGTACGTGCTACCTGACGATAATTTACCGGCAGCAACGTATCAAGACAGCCCAAGTAGTCATCATAGGCTGATTTGAAATTGGCTGCCGAAATACCAATCTGAACCGGCTCATCACTCTCATACCAGCGCTCGCTGGAAAAGGTTGGGGTCATGCCACGATGCAACGCAACCAGCATCTGACTGGCCGCCTCACTATCCAACTCGAGCACACCCGATTGCTGATCCACTTCAACTTCCGCAATGTTGAACGGAGCCTCCCCCGGCTGCCAGGGCGATGCCTGCGCCACCAGCATGGCGGACCCGCTTAGCTGAAAGGTTTGCGTGGGCTGCAGCCTGAAACGCAACGGTTCACCCGCCTCATGCTCGAACACGGCTCGGCCGAACGCAGGTACAGACTGACTCAAGCGACAAAAAAAACGCGAAGTTTCCATCTCCCACACAGACTGATCGATTGATGCCCGAAACACAACGGCCTGCGCACATCCCGGCAGCAACAGGAGCAATAGCAAAGCCATACTGGGATATTTCAATTCGGTCTCTCCCGACAATCAGGTCAGCATTCAAGTATCGGCACCAGCCGCGGGCACTTTAACTCTCATTTTGACCCCACTACCCAGACTGTTAGAATGCCTGCGGCCAATCGCCTGCTGCAATAAGGACTTTCGTTGACTCAACGCAATTCAGCCCCTCATCCAATGGCAGATCGCTTTCGCGGTTTTCTGCCGGTCGTCATTGACGTCGAAACCGCCGGCTTCAACCCGCGTACCGATGCTCTGCTGGAAATCGCGGCCGTCACGCTTACGATGGATGAGAACGGCTACCTGATGATCGATCAGAGCTACGATGCGAACGTACATCCATTTCCGGGTGCCAATCTGGAGCAGTCCGCTCTGGACTTTACCGGAATCGACCCTCACGACCCGGAGCGTAATGCCCTGCCTGAAGAGGAGGCACTTGAGCAAATTTTCAAGCCGATCCGAAAATCGATCAAGTCACACGGATGCAAGCGGGCCGTTCTTGTGGGCCACAATGCATCGTTCGACCACGGTTTTGTTACCAACGCAGCTGATCGAGCCGGTATCAAGCGCAACCCTTTTCACCCGTTTTCCACCTTCGATACCGTCTCACTGGCAGGACTGGCCTACGGCCAGACCGTTTTGGCAAAGGCCTGCAACATGGCCGGCATCGACTTTGACGGCAAACAGGCGCACTCAGCGCTATATGACACCGTCAAGACCGCAGAGCTGTTCTGCGCCATTGTTAACACTTGGAAAGACATGGGCGGCTGGGACATGGTACTGGCCACCCGCGACTGAACCAAAAAGCCCGCACTCCGTAAGAACTGCGGGCTTTCCAGTCAGAACCGGGACTACCGATGCAATGCGGCGCGATCAGGCCTCTGCATCCTTGGCCGCCGCCTGAATCATCTCTTTCAGCTCGCCACTTTCAGCCATCTCGCAAATGATGTCACAACCCCCAACCAGCTCACCGTTGATCCACAACTGCGGAAATGTCGGCCAGTTGGCATACTTGGGCAGCTCGGCACGGATATCCTGATTTTCGAGGATATTAACGAAGGCAAAGCGCTCACCGCAGGACATGATGGCTTCAACCGCACGCGAAGAAAAACCACACTGCGGGAACCTCGGCGTACCTTTCATGTACAGCAGGATGGCATTGTTTTCGATCTGTTCTTTGATTGTGTCGACTACACTCATTTAGAAACACCTTTGGTTAACACTTGTCGGACTGTGCCGGTGAGCAACAGTCTACCATATAACCCACCAAATCACTCAACTTAGCCATCACAACCCGGCGGAAATCTGTTTACTGTTTATCGAGGAAAGACCATACTTTTTCAAGTCGTTGGAGACCATTTTGTTACCTTGTGGCAGCAGGATTAAATTGCCAAACGCGGTAGCTACTCATAGAATGGTCGTTTTTTCGGCAGCTCTGGCTGCCTTTTTGCGTTGTAGGGAGAGTCCCCCATGGCCACGCAGCCACTGATGAATGTATTCAACCGGCTCTCAGTTGCCTTCGATCACGGCGAGGGTGCCTGGCTTTACGATACTGACGGTAACAAGTACCTGGACGCCCTTAGCGGCATTGCAGTCACGGGGCTTGGCCACGCACATCCGGCCATCACCCGCGCGATCAGTGAACAGGCTGCAAAGCTGATTCACTGTTCCAATATTTATACCATTCCACAGCAGACTGAACTGGGCGCCAAGCTGACCCGTATCTCCGGTATGGAAAACGCGTTTTTTGCCAATTCAGGCGCTGAAGCCAACGAGGCCGCCATCAAGCTGGCTCGTCGTTACGGTCACAACCGCGGCATCGACAACCCGGCCATCATTGTAATGGATCAGTCCTTCCACGGACGTACGCTGGCCACTCTGAGCGCCACCGGCAACCGCGCCACCCAGCAAGGCTTTGAACCACTGGTAAGCGGTTTTGTACGTGTTCCCTACGATGATGTTGAGGCGGTGCGCCAGGTTGCCCGCAACAACCCCAACGTAGTGGCGGTGCTGGTTGAGCCCGTGCAGGGCGAAGGCGGCATTCACATTCCGGCACCTGACTACCTGAACCAGCTGCGCGACATATGTGATCAACACCAGTGGCTGCTGATGCTGGACGAAGTTCAAACCGGCAATGGTCGTACCGGAACCTATTTCTGCTTCCAGCAGAACGGCATCCTGCCCGATGTAGTGACCACTGCCAAGGGCCTGGGTAACGGCTTCCCGATCGGCGTTTGTCTGGCACAGGGCATCGCAGCCGATGTTCTAACGCCCGGTACGCACGGCACCACCTATGGTGGCAACCCGCTGGCCTGCGCTACCGGAATCGCCGTGGTCGATACCATTGAACAGGACAACCTCTGTGCCCGTGCTACTGAACTGGGTGAGCGCATTGCTAACGGCTTCCGTGCACAGCTTGGCCACAGCCAGTACGTAAAAGAGATACGCAACAAGGGCCTGATGATCGGCATCGAATTGACAGAGGCCGGTTCTGAATTGGTCGTACTGGCCAAGGTAAAAGGCATACTGCTGAATGTGACCGGTGGCGGCAAGGTCGTGCGCCTGCTGCCCCCTCTGATCATGAGTGACAGCGAAGCTGACCTTCTGGTCAGCACTGTATCGCAGCTGATCAAGGTATATACAGGTGAAGAGCGCGACAGCGCAGAATGAGCAAGACCCCCTTTAACTGACCTCAGGAGCCGGCGGCTTCGGCCGCCGACTGACAACTGACCTATGAGTACACGACATTTTCTGACCCTGCTCGACATGACGCCAGAAGAGCTGCAGCAGATCGTGCAGCGGGCCATCATACTCAAGCAGATGCGCAATGCCGGTGAAACCTACGAGCCTTTGAAAAACAAGGTCATGGCGATGATCTTCGAGAAGGCATCCACCCGCACACGCGTTTCCTTCGAGGCCGGTATGGCCCAGTTCGGCGGTCACGCCATGTTTCTGTCACCCCGGGATACCCAACTGGGTCGTGGCGAGCCAGTGGAAGACAGCGCGCGCGTCATCTCCAGCATGGTCGATGTAGTGATGATACGCACGTTCAGCCACGAACTGGTTGAAACCTTCGCGCGTTATTCACGCGTCCCGGTTATCAACGCCCTGACGGACGAATACCACCCTTGCCAGCTGCTGGCCGACATGCAGACCTTCATCGAACAGCGCGGCTCCATCAAGGGAAAAACCGTAGCCTGGGTCGGCGATGGCAACAACATGTGCAACTCCTATATCAACGCAGCGCGCCAATTCGATTTCCACCTGAACATTGCCTGCCCGGAAGAGTTTGCCCCCAACGCGGATCTGGTCGCCCGCAACAGTGACCGGGTGAGCGTGTTTGAAAGCCCAGAGTTGGCTGTCAAAGGCGCTCACCTTGTCGTAACTGATGTTTGGGCATCCATGGGACAGGAAGCGGAGCAGCGTGAGCGTGTACGCGAGTTCCGTGGTTACCAGGTCAGCCCAGCGCTGATGGACCTGGCTTCACCTGACGCCCTGTTCATGCACTGCCTGCCCGCCCACCGCGGCGAAGAGGTCAGTGAAGACATGCTCGATGACCCGCGCTCAGTGGTGTTTGAAGAAGCCGAAAACCGCCTTCACGCCCAAAAGGCGCTGCTCGAGTTTCTGCTGGTCAACCACAAGTGATCCTCCGACAGCCCGACAGGGCTGTCCTTACCTCGCCAGACTCCCACATTCGATACTATACTGGCTGTGATTCTGATTACGGGAACCGGGTATGATCGAGATACGTCATCTTAAAACACTGACCGCGCTGCGCGATGCCGGCAGTCTGGTCGAGGCTGCCGAACGGATACACCTGACCCAGTCTGCACTCTCTCATCAGATCAAGGACCTGGAGGAGCGTCTCAACTGCTCACTGTTTATCCGCAAGACCCGACCGATCTGCTTTACCAGCGCAGGCCAGCGCTTGCTGACACTGGCTGACGAGCTGCTGCCGATGGTTCGCAGCACTGAGCGTGACGTCATGCGCCTTGCTGGCGGTGAAACCGGACGCCTTAACATCTGTATTGAATGTCACAGCTGCTTTGACTGGCTGATGCCGACCATAGACTATTTCCGCCAACACTGGCCTGAGGTGGAGCTCGATCTGTCTACCGGTTTCAGTTTTCAACCATTGCCGGCACTTGCACGGGGTGATCTGGATCTGGTGATCACCTCCGATCCGGAAGAGCGCAGCGGGATTCACTATGCTCCCCTGTTCAGCTATGAGTCCGTGCTCGTCATGGGCCGGCAGCACCGACTGGTAGCAAGACGCCACATACAACCTCAGGACCTGGCCCAGGAAACCCTGATCACCTACCCGGTTGAACAGGATCGACTCGATGTTTTCTCGCGCTTTCTCGACCCTGCGGATGTGGAGCCCGCCGAGATTCGTACCGCCGAGCTGACCGTGATGATCATGCAGTTGGTCGCCAGCGGCCGCGGCGTGGCAGCCCTGCCCAACTGGGCGGCGCATGAGTATCTGGAGCGGGAGTACATTGCTGCCCGCCCACTGGGCGAAAAGGGGCTTTGGTGCACGCTCTATGCCGCCATGCGGGAGGACCAGAAAGACGCCGACTTTATGGTCGACTTCCTGAGCACCGCCCGCGATGTCACTTTCCGCAACCTGAACGGCATCCGCTCGGCCTGAGCTTAAGGCATCTGCGCCAACTCCCGGCGGATTTCCTCTGTGGTCAGGCGCAGCTGTGCTTCGCCACGGCACGCACGACGCTGCGCCAGCCAATACAACAAGGGTGCGGCAATGAACACCGATGAACTGGTGCCTATCACCACCCCAAGCAGCATCGGCTGTGCGAAGCTGGCCACGGCAGTGCCACCAGCCAACGCCATTGGCAACAACGCCAGCAATGTCGTGACGGATGTATACACCGTACGCGTCAGTGTGGCAGCAATGCTCTCATTGAGCAGCGTCAGCAACGGTTTGTCCGGTGTAGCACGCAGACTTTCACGCACACGGTCAAATACCACCACTTTGTCATTGACCGAATAGCCGATCAGCGCCAACAGAGCGGCCACCGCTGTCAGATTGAACTCTACCCCCGCCAATACGAAAAAGCCGATCGTTTTGGTCAGATCCAACGCAATGGTCAGGGTTGCCGCCAGCGCAAAGTGCGACTCAAACCGCCACCAAAGATAGGCCAGCACACCACTGCCTGCCAGCAATACTGCCAGGATGCTCAGATCA
The DNA here is from genome assembly GCF_017310015.1 of Marinobacterium iners. Classification (NCBI taxonomy): domain Bacteria; kingdom Pseudomonadati; phylum Pseudomonadota; class Gammaproteobacteria; order Oceanospirillales; family Oceanospirillaceae; genus Marinobacterium; species Marinobacterium iners. Next base: position 772,073 of record NZ_CP022297.1, on the reverse strand, counting down.
CTGAAGTCACCACTGACTTTGGGCCCCACCAGTTCGGTTCTGGGGAAGCTGGCAGCCGGGCTCTGCTCCTGTATGGTCTGCTTTAGCTGTTCCATCTGCTCGGCCGTGATTGCCGGTTCTGCCGCTACCGGCAGGCGTACCAAATAGTGCCCATCCACTCCCATCTCCTGCAGACTGGCCTGCTGCGGCAATACCGATCGCAGCGATTCTGCCGCCAGTCCCGGTGCCGATACTTCAACCAGCGTGCCGCCAGTAAAGTCGATGCCATATTTCAAACCCGGCTGCAGGTACAGCGTAACCGCCGCCAATGACAGTACTGCCGAGGCGATCAGGCCCACTACACGCCCTTTCATCACATTAGGTACTCGGGCACTGAGTCGGTCCAGCCAGCCCGAGCCACCCCAGCGGATCGGTTGACGCTCACGACCCCGAATCTGCCACTCGGTCAGCAGCCGCGTCAGCGTAATGGCGGTAAACAGTGAAGTGACAAGGCCGATACCGATGGTGATGGCAAACCCCTTCACTGGCCCGCTGCCCATCAAAAACAGAAGGCTGACCGCAATCAGAGTGGTGAGATTGGAATCCAGAATAGTGGCATAGGCCCGGGAAAAACCTTCCTTAACGGCCATGGCTGCACTGCGCCCGCGCCGACTCTCCTCCCGGATGCGCTCGTTGATCAGAATATTGGCATCCACCGCCATCCCCAGTGTCAGGATGATTCCGGCAATGCCGGGCAGCGTCAGTGTCGCCCGAAACAGGCTGAGCACTCCCAGCATCAGAACCAGGTTAACGGCCAACCCCAGACAGGCGATAAGCCCCCGACCACGATAGACCACCAGCATGAACGCCACCACCAGCACGAAGCCGATCAGGCCGGTTGTCAGGCCCATGTTGATGGCGTCACGCCCCAGATCAGGACCAACCGAGCGCTCTTCGACAACCTCAAGGGGCACCGGCAACGCCCCGGCTCTGAGCAGCAGCGCCAGTTTTCCGGCCTCCTGCGGGGTAAAGTCGCCGCTGATCTCGCCACTGCCACCAGCGATCACGCTGCGGATCACCGGTGCCATCAGCACCCGACCATCCAGCACGATTGCCAGCGGGCGGCCGATGTTATCGGCGGTCATGCGGGCAAACTCACGCCCCCCATCGGTGTCGAGCGTAAAGTTGACCACGGCAGCACCGGTTTGCGGATTGAAGGCCAACTGAGCATCACGGATATGCTTGCCCTCCAACGCCACCGCCTTATCCAGTCGATAGTACTGATCACCCTCGACAGTCGGCAGTGTCATCTCCGCCACCGCTTCCCCACCCATCAGCACCCAGTGAAAGGTCATTTTGGCGGTCGTGCCCAGCAGTTCGCGCACCTCGCGCGGATCAGCTACTCCGGGCATCTGCACCAGAATAGCATCATCCCCCTGGCGCGCCACCAAGGGCTCCACCAGCCCGGTTTCGTTCAGGCGCCGACGCACCACCTCCAAACTCGCAGCCATCACATCCTGACGCAACTGCGCCTGATCGGGTACTTCGCTCAGATCGGCCTGTAACAGCAGATGTGAGCCGCCCTGCAGGTCAAGCCCCAATGACAGGGTGTTATCGGTGTACCACTGCGGCAGTGATTGGCTGGCACTGGGCGGCAGAATATTGGGTGTGGCGCTGAGCAGGCCACACAGAATCAGCAGACCACAGGCAAGGGTCCGCCAGGAGAATACTTTCATTATGATCCCCGGATCTCATCAACAACTGATCAAACAAACAGAACTGAACCGCCGTTAAGCGGCGAATACTGAGAGATCAGCGGACGGGTGGGGCACGCAGGGGAGGCAGACTGACCGCCGTCCAGGCTTTGGCGGCAGGCGATGATACCGGGGTCGGAATAATCTGACGGGCAACGAGCAGCAGTACCAGACCAGACAACAGTGCCAGCAGCCATTGTGGTTCGTCACCGCTGTCTAACGGCGTCAGTGACTGTTGTTCGTCCGTCGCCAACAGGCTGCTCGGCTGAATCAACGCCACTCTAGCATCGGAGGTGCCCACGTAACCACTCTGCTTCACCCCAGCGTTGAGCATGCCGAACCCCAGCAGCAGGGCGGCCAGCAGCATCAACATGACAGACAGGCTGTAACGCTGATTCAAGGCGGGAAGAGGTGCGACAGCACCGGAGACGTGGGACAGCACCGGAGACGTGGGACAACCGGAATACTCCTGATTAGAAGTTCGAGTATGAACCTGGCGCTGTATCAACGTCAATCCACAGCGATCAGCTGCTCACAGCATTGCAGCAAATCGACCGTTACTTGACCAGACTGACCGATAGAACCGATACAATTCGTTGCGCAGCACCGCTCCACACGTATCGATAGTGGCCTCCCTGTATGGGGATAGAGGTCGCCCTCGGAGTGAATAGCGCAGCACACTCCCCACCGGCACAGCGCACACTGGAATACAACAGTCCCTTGACTCCCGCCTTGCGCTGATCATGTGCAAACCGCTGAGCAGCCGAGTAATCCGTAGGATGCTGAAGTGCCACGTACTTATCACCGCGAATATCCAACAGCGGCAGCTGAATCATGCTGATGTATTCACGCATGGTGATTTCCGTATCGGGCTCTTGAGTCGCGGACAAAAAACGCTCACGGTGATACCGCGTTTCGGCGATTGCCACATCCAAGGAATTTCCGGCGTAGTAAACACCATCGCTCCCGTCGGTAAACCGGCTGGCATATCCAACGTGAGTGAATGCCGCCATCACTGGGGTCGAACCGGAACCGGATATTCGTTCCGAAGCAGGCACTCGTCTCAGGTCCCCCACATCATCCATCAGGCGATCATTGGTGAGTCCCTCGATCTCGAAGATTATGTCCAAATCCTCGGGATCAGCAACGCTTTCGAACAGATTGATTGGCGGAAAGTGGCTGGGCACCAGTCGATGCGCTCGCTCCCATTCAGGCATCAGCTGCTGCATGGTCAGCCTCGCACTGCATCAAGGTAACGCCTGACATCAGCCAGATTGATCACCCTGCCCTTGAGCATCACGGAGATGGCCGACTCGCCATCAAACTCCCGGTTTGCCTTGCGTGGCCAAGCGTTGGCCTGTTCCTCGGTGGGAAACAATATGCGCAACGCCTTGTAGATGCCCAAAATATAGGAGATGCGCTCCAGTGTATCCCCGCTGATAGCTGGGCCTTCGCCTTTTTTCCACTTATAAAAAGTACTGCGTGGCGGACTTCCCAACAATACCTGCTGTTCCTGATTACCGAGCCCCCAACCTTCCGTAATACGAAAGAACGTCTTGAGTGCGACCTCGGATCTGCGTCGCTCATCCGTTTTCGCGGCATGTCCTGATTTAGCCAACACAATGAACACCTCAAGCCATTTTCATTAAGCCCAATATAGTCTACACATATACAAATATCAATTTTAGTCCCTATAGGGACACTCAGACCCACTCATGCCCTTCTGAACAACTGACCGAAACGGGTTGCCTGGCAAGCACTTGCCAAGATGCGCCGTGCCTGCATTGTGGTAAGATCGAAGTTCTTGTTTAATCGATTTTCAGTGAGAGAGTAAATGGAACCCTGGACACCCGAAAGCTGGCGCAGCAAACCGATCAAGCAGCACCCGACCTACCCTGATCAAGCAGCCCTGTATCAGGTCGAGCGCACGCTGAGCGAATATCCGCCGCTGGTGTTTGCCGGGGAGATCCGCTCTCTGACTCAGGACCTGGCTCAGGTGGCCGAAGGCAAGGCGTTCCTGCTGCAAGGCGGGGACTGTGCCGAAAGCTTTACCGAATTCAACGCCAACAAAATTCGCGATACCTTCAAGGTGCTGCTGCAGATGTCGGTCGTCATGACCTTTGCCGGCAGTTGCCCGGTGGTCAAGATCGGTCGCATGGCCGGTCAGTTTGCCAAGCCTCGCTCGGCCGATACCGAAACCATCAACGGTATTGAACTGCCCAGCTATCGTGGCGATATCATCAACGGCATCGAATTCACCGCCGAAGCCCGTACTCCCGATCCGCAGCGCCTGCTGTCCGCCTACCACCAGTCGGCGGCCACACTGAACCTGCTGCGGGCATTCGCAACCGGTGGTTTTGCCGACCTGCACCGGGTGCATCAGTGGACGCAGGGCTTCGTGCAGCAAAGCCCACAGAGTGAGAAATTTCAACATCTGGCCGACCAGATCGACCAGACCATGGCGTTCATCGAAGCCTGCGGCATCAGCTCGGCCAATACCCCGCAGCTGAAGGAAACCAGCCTGTACACCTCGCATGAGGCGCTGCTGCTGGGCTACGAAGAAGCCCTGACACGTCAGGACAGCCTGACCGGCGACTGGTATGACTGCTCTGCACATATGCTTTGGATCGGTGACCGTACCCGTCAGCCGGATCATGCTCATGTGGAGTTCCTGCGAGGCGTGCGCAACCCGGTCGGCATCAAGGTCGGACCGAGCACGCAGCCGGACGATCTGCTGCGTCTGCTTGATATTCTTAACCCAAGTCAGATTCCGGGCCGCATCACCCTGATTGCGCGCATGGGCGCCGACAAGATCACTGAGCTTTTGCCACCGCTTGTGCGCGCAGTGAAGGCCAGTGGTCACCACGTGGTGTGGAGCTCCGACCCAATGCACGGCAATACCATCAAGGCCTCCAGTGGCTACAAGACCCGTAGCGTAAATTCAATTCTGACCGAGATGAAGGGCTTCTTCGAAGTGCACAATGCCGAAGGCACCCATGCCGGCGGCGTTCACTTCGAGATGACCGGCAACGATGTTACCGAATGCATCGGCGGCGCTTATCAGATCACCGAAGAGGGACTGGCCGATCGCTATCATACCCAGTGTGATCCGCGCCTTAATGCCGATCAGTCACTGGAACTGGCATTCCTGATCGCCGATACACTCAAGGCCGCACGCAAGGAGTAAACATGCAACGTACTGAACAGGTATCCGTCCTGTTGCTCAAGATCAGAACCGAGATGGAGGAACTGGAACTTTGGCAGTCCAGCCCTCCCAGTGCGCAGGCGCTGGCCAGCACCCAGCCCTTCTGTGTTGACACCCTGCACTTCACCGAGTGGCTGCAGTGGCTGCTGATACCCCGGCTGCAGGAGATGATCCGCCAGGAGGTTTCGCTGCCTCACAGCAGTCAAATCCATCCCATGGCGGAAGAGGTGTTCAAGCAGATACAGGCAGACACAGACCAACTGCTCGAGCTGATCGAGCAGTTGGACAAGACCCTCTGCACGCTGCACTGAGCCGACACCCAAACATGGACCTCAATTCATGGCTTACGAGAAACATGACAACTTTCTGTTCCGCATCGGCTTTGGTGGTGTAGACCCCTCCGAAAGCCCCAGGGCCAAACGCTGGGGCAAACGGCTTGAATGGCCCATGCTGTTTCTTGCTCTCTGGATCATGGTAGATTGGTACATGCGCTCCCAGAACCTGGGCACTGAGCGTTCAAACCTGTTTACAGACTGGCTGATTTGGCTCGGATTTGTGGCCGAGCTTACAATCATGTTGCTGGTCGTACAGGACCGAGGACGATATCTGCGCCAGAACTGGATGACTTTGGTTATCATTGTCGGCGGCCTGCCTGCCATATGGGGCGCCCACTCTTTCTATGCCGGTGCCATCCGCATGCTGCGCCTGATGGTTGTAGTTGGCATTCTGTTCAAGGTGTCACGCGATCTACGCTCCATTCTGGCGCGGCACAATCTCGGCACGACACTGCTGATCTGCTTCATATTTCTGATCATTTCAGGCCTGGTGATATCCACCCTTGATCCTGCATTCGATACCCCCTGGGATGGTATCTGGTGGGCCTGGGTCACAATTACCACCGTAGGCTATGGTGATATCGTACCCGCCACAAACGAGGGCAGACTGTTTGGCGCGATCCTGATTCTGATCGGGATTTGCATGTTTTCACTGCTGACGGCCAGTTTTTCAGTATTCTTCATCGAAAAGGATGAGGGCGAGATCGCCATCAAGGAACAGCAAAATCTGGAACGCATCCACCACTTGGAAAACAGATTGGAACGCATTGAAGGAAAGCTTGAGCGCGCTCTGATTCTACTTGAGTCGGCACAAAACCGGCCCGTTGATGTCACATCAGAACAGGGAAAAACAACTCGAGGAGACTAGTCTGTGAATTACCTGAGTGAACTTGGTCACAGCTTTCTCCACGCGTTAAAAAACCTGCTGCCCATCGTTGCAGTGGTACTGCTGTTTCAGCTGATTATTCTACAGCAAGTCCCAGAAAACAGCCTCGCCATGGCTGGGGGCTTGCTGATTGTTGCCGTTGGTGTGGCGCTCTTTCTACAGGGACTGGAACTGGGTATTTTTCCGGTCGGCAAAAGCCTTTCCAACCAGTTTGCCCGTCAGGGGTCTTTACCGATACTGCTGGGATTCGGCTTCTGTCTGGGCTTTTCCGCTGTGGTCGCGGAACCTGCACTGATTGCAGTTGCCGATCAGGCACAGCAGATCAGCAATGGGCGCATTGATGCTCTTACGTTGAGAGTACTGGTTGCTGCCTCAGTGGGTGCCGTTACCGCATTAGGGGTGTTCAGAATCATTTTCGGCCACCCGATCCATCACTACATGATCGTTGGTTATATTGTAGTGGTAATTGTCACCTTCTTCGCACCGGAAGAGATTGTTGGCCTTGCCTACGATTCCGGCGGTGTAACAACCAATGTAGTCACTGTCCCTCTGATTGCCGCTCTTGGCATTGGCCTCGCATCCTCTATTCGTGGTCGCAGCCCGCTCAGGGATGGCTTTGGGCTGGTAGCCATGGCTGTAATGGTTCCGATGATCAGCGTACAGCTGTACGGTACATGGGTGTATTCGCAACCCACCTCCGAAGCCGAACTATTGACGCCTTCAAGCGAAAGCGGCGACGGCAACACTCACCCAGTACTCAAAGGCCTGTTGGACCTCGCCACCATGGTGCGCGATGTACTACCAATCATTATCACCATTCTGTTTTTTCAATACCTGATTCTACGACGCCCTCTGGCCAACCCTCGCCAGGTCATATTGGGTTTTATACTGGTCATTGTCGGCCTGTACGCTTTTGTGATCGGCCTGAAACTGGGGCTGTTCCCGATCGGCACCAGCATGGCAGAACAACTGATCGCCCGTGAGGGTTATCTGTTGATCTACCTCTTTGCCTTCATGATCGGTTTTGCCACCACCATGGCAGAACCTGCCTTACTGGCAATCGGCAAGCAGGCCGAAGAAGCGGCAGTTGGCCAAATCAACGCTGCCGCCATTCGCCTGCTGGTGGCACTGGGTGTCGCTGTGGGCATCACGCTGGGTGTGTGGCGACTGGTCCATGGAGACCCTCTCCACTATTACATTATTGGCAGTTACATTCTGGTGATTGGCCTTACACTTATCGCTCCGCGCTACATCGTTGCACTGGCCTACGATTTGGGTGGAGTTACAACGTCAGAAGTGACCGTCCCACTGGTAACCGCACTGGGAATCGGTCTTGCCAGTCAGATTGATGGTCGTAACGTATTGATTGATGGTTTTGGCCTGATCGCCTTTGCCTCAATATTCCCGATTGTAACCGTCATGCTTTATGCCATCTGGGCTGATTGGGCCAACCGTAGAGTCAAACAGGAGTCCGTATGAAATTCACAGCCGTAGTCGGTATTGTGCCTGAGGATATGGAGCAACAGTGTGTCGACAGGGCCCGAGAGTTGGGCGCCGGAGGGATTACCATTATTCAGGGACGCGGTATAAGCAACGAAACTCGAAAGACCTTTTTCGGCTTTGCCTACGATGGCAATCAGTCCGTATTGCTTATGGTGCTTGAACGTCAACTTTCCCTGGAAATACTGAAGGCGTTTGATGCCATCCTTCATGCCGATGACGCCTGCAACTCAAAGGGACTGGTATTCAGCCTCCCGCTTGAGCACTTGCGCGGAATGGATATGGCACAAATCCAGAAGTTTGAACAACATCTAAAAGATTCACTCTGACAGGAGATTACCATGCTGGTACAAGATGTAATGGTCCGCGATGTCGTGATGATTTCGCCCTTCGCAACACTGCGCGAAGCCCTCAGCATGATGAAACGCCGAGACCTGAAGTCTCTGGTTGTGGACAAAAACCATGATTACGATGCATACGGTCTGATCACCTATACCAATATTGTGAAAACCGTGATCGCGGAAAGCGGCGATATTGACCTGCTCAACGTCTATGACGTGTGCGTGAAACCTGCCTTGAGCGTTGGCAAGAGCCTGGCCGTTCGACATGTGGCCGAGTTGATGTCACAACACAGAATCAAACGCATTCTGGTCGTCGAAGACAACGACCTTATCGGCCTGGTGACCATGGATGACATGGTAGAAACACTGCTACAGGAGATTGATTGAGCCCGGGTGAAAACACACGGGCTCAATCTCTCGTTACAGCACTTCCTGCTGCTTGCGTTCACCCACACTGAAAATATGTTCGGCCAGACCTACACCGGTTTCAGCCATGGTTTGATAGGTGTGGTCGGCGCCTGCGCGCGTGATTGCATCAGCGTGGTCGGCAAACATGCTGTGCGCCACGATCACGCCTTCGAAGCCGGACTGTCGCAACTGACGCGCCGCTATGACCTTGGCTTCCACATCATTGGCAGCCAGTATCACATACTCCAGTTTAGGCGCTTCAAGGTTCTTCCAGAGTTGAATATCCTCGGCATCAGCGAACACCACATGACGGCCTCTATGCTGGTGCTCGGCCACTTTGGCCGGGTCTGAGTCCAGGCCTACCATGGCAATATTGCGTTTTTTAAGGTGATCATAGGCTGCCGTGCCTGTACGCCCCATACCAATCACCAGTATGCGCGCATCACCCAGCGACAGCGGCTGCTCGTCTGGATGAAAGCCCTTGCGCTCGAAACGCGACAGCCAGTCACCGAAACGATCGTATAAGGGGTGCGCCATACGGTACAGTGGTGCGGATATCAGGAATGACACCGATACCGCAATTGCCAGCGGGATCAGCCACTGCGGCAGCACAATACTGGCCACAATAAGGCCGAACTCACTGTAATTGGTCAGGCTCAAGCCCGACAGGAAGGCACTTCGTGCCCGCAGTTTGAACATCAGCAGCAGGAAGAAGAACAGAATCCCTTTCAGCGGCAGCAGCACACCCATTACCACCGCGAACACAATCGCATCCATATCCGGCAGACCACCCATACCGATCTGCAGGAAGAAGCCCACCAGAAATACTTCCTTGATGCTCCAAAGCGACTGAGACAGCTCCCCTGCTCGCTTGTGATTGGCCAGTAGAGCACCGAACGCCAGTGCACCCAGCTCAGAGCTGAGGCCAATACTTTCAAAGCCGTGCCCACCTATCACCAGCGCCAGCAACAGCCCCAGCAACACAAGCAGTTCGTCATGCCCGCTGACATCAAGCACCTTGTACAGTATTGGTCGCAGAAGCGGTATGCCAAACACTACCAGCGCCCACATGGAAGGCGTTTTGCCGCTGGCCAGCGCCAGCACCAGCAGTGCCAGAAGGTCCTGCACAATCAGAATTCCGATCGCGACCCTGCCGTGAAAGGCACGCAGTTCCCGCTTGGACTCCAGCACCTTGGCGGCCAGTACCGTGCTGGAAAAGGAGAGAGCAATACCCAGCATCAGAGAGGTGTACCAGTCCAGCTCCATAAAGAAATGTATGCCAGGCATGAAAAGCAAGATAGAGATGACAAAGTGGAGCACGCCTCCGCCAATCACCTCAGGGCGCACCAGATTGCGTACCTTGAGCTTCAACCCCACCGTGAACAGAAGCAGCAGAACACCCAGATGAGCCAGATGTTCGAGTACATCGGTGCCTTCAACAGGAATACCTGCAATATCACCTGCGGCCACGATGGCAAAGCCCGCCGCCAGATAACCGATCAGCGGCGGCAACCCCACCAGCTTGACCGCCATTCCCAACGAAAAGGCAAAGATAATCCAGACAGCTTCGATCACGCGGTACTCTCCTTATGTGACTCTGTGCGCGGGATGGCATTAAACCATGTCAGGTCAAAGGTGTCAGCGATCAGGATCAGAACTTCAGGCCCACCCGCGTAACCTGACCCGCCTCAACCGCCTTGACCACCAGCTCAATGGCCCCCAGGGGCACCCGGTCGCCCACTACCGGAGCCGTATGCAGGCGTTCACGAATATATTCAGACAGTTGTTGCTCCGCCTGATCCGGGGGCACAGCCACACCGAAGTTCTGTGCCAGTGCCGCCAGTTCGATGTTGGCGTTGAGCTCAAAGGCGCCGAAGAAAGTGCGCTCCTTCAACGCAGGGATTGATTCGACAGAGCTGAACAAACGCGCCAGTGGTTTTTCCGCTTCATCATTACCAATCACCGCTAGCCGGTCACCAGACTGCAGTTTGAGTTCAGACGTCCAGGGCAGAAGCTCCCTGCCGCGCAGCACTGCACTGATCACAATATTGCCCGGCAGCTTAACCCCTTGCAGGGTTCTGGCCGGAGTCCAGTGTTCACCATCAAGTTCAAATACCCAAACTCGATGATTCTGTTCCACGGACCACTCAAGACTCAGGCGGCGCATCGCTTCAGGCTCGGCTGGCAGTTCAAGTTTCAACCAGCGTGCTACCCGTGCCAGCGTTGTCCCCTGCAGCAGCAGCGACATGATCACCACAATAAAGGCGATGGTGGGGAACAGCGCCGCATTATCCAGACCCGCCATTAACGGAAACAGCGCCAGTACAATTGGCACGGCCCCACGCAGACCCACCCAGGCGATGAACAGCTGCTCACGCCAGCGAAAGCCGAACGGCCAGAGCGTCAGTGCGATCGATAGAGGCCTGGCCAGCAGGATCAGCACGGCACCCAACGCAATGCCTTCCGGCACAAAGGCAAGCTTGTCATGAGGGGACAACAGCAGTCCCAGCATCAAAAACAGGCTCAGCTGGGCCAGCCACGCCAGACCATCATGCACCTGCAGGATATCGTCCAGTTTGCGCAGCCCACGGTTGCCGATCAGAATCCCCATCAGGTAAATGGCAAGAAAACCACTGCCATCGAGCAGGTAAACCACGGAAAAAACAGTCAGACCCGCGGCTGTTACCAGCAACGGATAAAAGGCCGGCTGCAGATCCAGCCGCGGCAGCAGCCGCGCCATGGCCCAACCGCCGGCCAGGCCACCCAGCGCCCCCAGCGCCAGCTGTTTGCCCAGTAATAGCGCCGCTTCAGCCACCCCGGGAGGTGTATCTCGCGTAATCAGTTCCAGCAGAATGATTGTCAGGAAGATCGCCATCGGATCGTTGCTGCCCGACTCGATCTCAAGGGTTGCACTGACACGCTGGTTCAGACGCAGGCCGTGATTCTGCAGCAACGCAAATACAGCGGCAGCATCGGTTGAAGAGATGATGGTGCCGATCAGCAACGCATGCAGCAGTGGCAACTCGAGAATCCACCAGGCTGCCAGACCAGTCACGGCGGCCGTGATAACAACCCCGAAGGTCGCCAGCGCCAAAGCAGGCCGTAGCCCGACCCGGAACGTCTCGATACGGGTACGCATGCCACCATCCAGCAAAATGATCGCCAGCGCCAGGTGGCCGACAAAAAACGTGCTTTCCACATCCGCCGACAGGTTTTGCCCCATCTGAGTCTGACCGGCCAGCAGCCCAACACCCAAAAACAGTAACAGCACCGGCATGCCGATACGGTTGGAAAGCGGACTCAGGAGGATGCTGATCAGCAGCATCGCGCTGGCAAACAGAAGCGTGAGGATCATCGTACGGAATAGCCTTTATCCATATTAAGTCGGAATTTTATCACAAGCGTGACTTAACAAACGCTGGCTGGTGCAACATGCTTTGTTTCCACATACAGGACAGGCCCTTGGCTGATCTGCATTTGTGCGCCTCAGCTGATAAAATGGCTGCCCGACCAACAGCAAGCCGTGTGAACACTATGCCTGCCAATACTGAAACTGCTCTGCCCGACTCAATCACCGAACTACTGCGTACCAGCGGTGCTGCCCTTCGGGTATTTGATATGGGGCGGCGAATCAGCAAATTAAGTCAGGACCAGTTTCGCCGTATTGAAGACTCTCAACTGGCCTACCCGACACCTTTCCAGCATCTTGCCTGGCTGGCGCTGCTGATCTGGAATCCGAAACGCAAACAGGAAAATGCGGTTTGGTTTTTGCGTTTGCCCCTGGACGAACAGGGGTTGATCGCGCCAGCAGCACGGGATGACCTGCTCAACCGCCTGATCCAGAATGTGATCAATAGCAAAAACGGCCAGCTGGATGAGGACGCGCTGAAGGACAACCCCTACTCCTTTACTCCCGAGCAGAGCCGCATGGCTGCTTTCCACGCTATGGCTGCCCGCGAAATGCAGTCACCGGCGTCACCCCATTACGAACGTACCCAAGCCTGGTTCAGCGCCCAGCTGCCGCTTGATGCGTGGCAGACACTTGCCTATCAGGGGCTGGCCGATTTCATCATGCGGCTGGATCAGGATGGCAACGCCCAGGCCCTCAGGCATCGCCTGCCCGAAATGCCGGCGGCCGTTCTGGAAACGCTTTGTCCACTGCTGGAACATGTTAAACCCGGCCCAGCCCTTCAGGCTGAACTGGAACAGCAGCTGCAGCAATCCCTGACAGGCACTGACAGTAACCGCGTTGCCGCTCTGTGCCGGGCATTGTCCAACATTACGGACGAAGCGGCCAAGCAGCACCTGGTGCTGGATGTGCTGGCCACTCCACATGCTCTGGAGCCTGAGGTAGTGACCGTGATCGCGACCCGGTGTGACAGTGCACTGATGGCACCAAAAGTTCTGCAGGTATTTCTGGAGCGGCTGGCAGAAGGCAAGGCAGGTCAAATCGGATTCAGCCGCATTCTGGCGGAACTGATGTTCATGCCGGTACACCGGGCCCTGATTTTACAAGCGTTTCGTAACCCGGAACGCAGTGAGTGCTTGAGTCAGGCGATCGGGGAGATGTTCGGTCAGAGTTTTGCCACGCCCACCGATACACATTGAACAGAGGCGATTGAGTCAGTGCGCCTCATCCGGCAAGGTGATCCCGGCCGAACGCTGGTCCAGTTTCTGTTGTGACTGTTGCTGCATCCGCTGACGAATTTTGCTGCCGCGAGGCAGGGTCAGGTAATACAGCAGTGTAGCGCCCTCTTCCGGCTCCAGATCATGCTGGGCCGTAAAACGCTGAATAAAGTCGGCAACGGTATTGGCCTGCTTGTTTTCAATCGCCTGGGGTACCGGTTGCTCCAGCGATTCGCCCTCGCGCACACGCCGGCACATGACCTCGTACTGGTAGCTGAAAGCCGGCAGCACCTGCCGCTCCTCTTCGCTGCGCAGCCTGAACCAGCCGGTCTCGCGGCCGGCATGATACACCGCCGGGTGGTTCCATTGATGTTCAAGTGGATGTTCGGCGTGCATGCAGGCTTCTATATAGGCATCGCGCATGCCCGGAAGGCCATGATCACCGCTAATCTCTCGCAACAGGGCAAGGAACTCCGAGATGGTCGGCATCCAGGCGAGGGTTTCCTTGCAGCGATTGACGGCAGCCACCAGCTCCGACTCGCCATAGCCGCGCAAACTGAGTGCCCACTCGCGCTTGGCGATACGCAGCTCGTCCTCGGTTTCAAAACAGCTTTTGAATTTGTGCCCATAGATCGCCATGAAACGGGCGAAAATCATGTTCACCAGCGTTTTGGTCTCGGAACTGATCGGCTGGGCCTGAGCCTGCTCGCGTGCGTCGCTACCAGTCGGTGTCCTTGATGTCCATGATGGCTGCGGTAATCCGTTTGCGCTTTTCCCGAGAATCCCGGCGGGTGTTTTCATCACTGCCCCCTGTTACGACTGACTGGCGTTCCTGTTCATAGCGCTGCTCCCGTGCATCCCGCGTCTGCTTCTTGACCCACTCGCGTTTCACCCAGGCCAGAAACTTCTGATCCCAGTTGCTTTCCTTGCGATCCTTGTCGAGCCAATACAAAACGAACTCGTCCAGGCAACCGCTTGCGAATTCCGCAGGAATCGAGTGACGCGGCAGCATGGCGTGAAACATGTCAGAAGGCTCCCAGCCCAGAAACATCGACTGCAGCTGCTGGTTGCGTTCTTCCGCCTGTTCAAAGATCGCCTGCAGCTCATCTTTGTGACGGCGCCAGCCTATGCTGCCACCAAAGGTGGGAGCAGGCCCCTTGCGCTGCATCATGGTCTCGCGCCGCGCAGGTCTTGGCGGCGGAGCGTCATATACCGGCAACTGCTGTACGGCGGGCTGAGAGGGCGGGCGACTGTCTGCATGAGCCTCGGGCGCAGGTTCACTTACCTGCTGCGGCAGCGGCAGCAACCGCAGCCGGACACTGCCTCCCTGACTAAGATTAGCCTGCAAACATCCTTGCCGCTCCAGGCTTTCAGTGGCTGTGCGCAGCCGCTCTTCGCTCCAGAAACCGGCGAGCTGCAGCCAGCGGCTGTGAGGCAGTATGCACTCCACACAGCCATCATCCGCTTTCATGCCCGCCAGGCGACCATAGTCGGTATAAATATAAAGCAGCAATGCCTCATCACTGCCCAGGCGATGCGCCAAAGAGGGATAAAACAGCAGTGGCGCTTCCGGCAGCCAATCACTCATGGTTGATGTCTCTTGATTTCACTCAACCGTCCTTGGCAAATTCTTCCACGGCACGCAGTACATCACGACGGCTGATCTGGCCAACCAGCTTGCCGGCCTTAACCACCGGCAGACGCCGCCGCCCGTGCGTAATAAACTGATGCGCTACAGCGGTCAGGTCGGCATCATGGGAGACCGTATCAACGTTGCGGGTCATGTAGTCTGCCACATGGCCACCACTGCCCATCTCTTCCTCATGGTAGGTTTGGCTCAGAATTGCCTTGAGGCAATCCAGCTCTGACAGCATGCCGACCAGACAACCATCCACATCCACTACGGGTGCACCAGAGATACCATATTCCTGCATCGCACGGATAGCATCGAACAGATGAGTCTCCGGCCCGAATGAAATCAGGCGAGTGGCCATGTAATCCTGTGCTTTAACTGATCTGAGCATGTGAAGCTCCTTTTGTAGACTTACCAGGTAGCGCGCGGCAGCCTGCCCTTGCGTTAATACTAGTTCAGACCCCGACCAGCCACCATGGGTTCAGGAAAACACAACCGTCTTGTTACCATGGACCAGCACCCGATCTTCCAGGTGCCATCGCAGCCCCCGTGCCAGCACCGTCTTTTCGACATCACGTCCAAGCCGCACCATATCTTCAGGCAGGTCTCGATGGCTGATTCGGGTCACGTCCTGATCAATGATCGGGCCCGCATCCAGATCCTCGGTCACATAATGACAGGTGGCACCTATCAGCTTCACCCCCCGGTCATGGGCCTGATGATAGGGCTTGGCACCGGCAAATGAAGGCAGGAAGCTGTGGTGGATATTGATAATACGGTGTGGGTAGCGGTCGCACAGGTCCGGCGGCAGGATTTGCATGTAGCGCGCCAGCACCACGACATCGGCTTCGTAGTCATTGATCAAGCGGTTTACTTCGGCGAAGTGCGGAGACTTGTCAGCCGGGTCGACCGGTACATGGTGGTAAGGAATACCGTGCCACTCCACCATACTGCGCAGGTCGTCGTGGTTGGAGATCACGCAGGGAATATCGCAGAACAGCTCCTTGCTGTGGAAGCGATACAGCAGATCAGCCAGACAGTGAGACTCGCGGCTGGCCATCAGTACAACACGCTTGGGGCGAGAAGAGTCATTGATCTCCCAGTCCATCTGAAAAGAAGCAGCAATCGGTGCGAATGCCTCCTGCAGCTGCGCAAGCGTGAACGGCAATGTGGCCGCACTGATCTCAACCCGCATGAAAAAGCGACCAGTCACCGGGTCGGAATGCTGGTTGGCGTCTGCAATGGAGCCACCATGGCTGGAGATGAAATTACTGACCATCGCAACAATACCCACCCGATCCGGGCAGGAAAGAACCAAACGGTAACGGCGTTCCATAGATGTGCTCTAATCCTGATAGATCCAAAGTCGAATCGAACATTCTAACAGCAGCGCCCTTCTCTCGACAGCACCTCGACCCGATGCGAGATGGAAAGCTGAATATCCGCAATTGCCGCTGTTGGGTTACACTGAGCCAAAGGCTGTAACCGATCGGAGATCCGCAATAATGATGATGCTGACCCCTGAGCGCATGGCGCCTCTCAAGGCCCGCCGGCTCGGAATAGATACACACCACGAGCCCACCCTTTACCTGCCGGCCCAGAGTCATGTCTGCCGTTCTGAAGGGTTTGAAAGCCTGTCACGCGTGCTGGTAACGACCCATCAGAACCAGCACCTGATTGCCTCACTCAATATCATCACCAGCGATCTGCTCAGTGAAGAGGAGGTCGGCTTCTCAGAATCAGCCTGGCTGCGTCTGAGACTGGAGCATAACGATCCCATCTGGCTGTCACACCCCAAGCCGGTGCAGTCGCTATCCTATGTCCGTGCCAAAGTATATGGTCATGAGCTGACCGATCTGCAGTTCCAGAGCATTATCAATGATATTGTGGATGGCCGTTATGCCGATGTGCACCTGGCGGCCTTTATTACCGCCTGTGGTGATGACAGCCTTAATGACAACGAGATAACTTCCCTGACTCAGGCAATGGTCAAGTCAGGCAGCACTGTAGACTGGAAGCTCCCCATGGTGGTCGACAAGCATTGTGTGGGCGGTCTGCCCGGCAATCGTACCACCCCGATCGTGGTATCCATTTTGACCGCTTGCGGCCTGACAGTACCCAAAACCTCATCCCGTGCCATCACCTCTCCGGCCGGTACTGCCGACACCATGGAAACACTGACCGAAGTGAGCCTGACACTGGAGCAGATGCGTCAAGTAGTCGGGGCTGAAGGTGGCTGTCTGGCCTGGGGCGGCTCCATGCGACTGAGCCCGGCCGATGATATGCTGATCCAGGTCGAGCGAGCACTGGATATCGATAGCGAGGGGCAGCTGATTGCGTCTGTACTGTCGAAAAAGATTGCAGCTGGTGCTACTCATGTACTGATCGACATTCCGGTTGGCCCTACCGCCAAGGTGCGCAGCCAGGAAGCCGGCGAACGGCTGGCAGAAAGCTTTCAGGCCGTTGCCGAGAATCTGGGCCTGACACTCAAAATCCTCTTTACCGATGGCTCCCAACCGGTGGGCAGAGGCATTGGCCCGGCCCTTGAAGCACATGACCTGCTGGCAGTGATGCAAAATCATGCCGACGCCCCGCTGGATTTACGTGAACGAGCCATCAGCGTCGCCGGTGCCATGCTGGCAATGGTCAAGGGCATCAGCGTTGAAGAGGGCGTTGTCCTGGCCGAAGAAACCCTCGATAACGGCAGCGCATGGGACAAGTTTCGCGCCATCTGTCTCGCCCAGGGTGGACTCAAGGTGCCACCTGTGGCGCCCTACCGCTATGCAATGGTGGCTGACCGTGCCGGCATCGTGGACCGGATCGACAACCGGATTCTGGCCAAGATTGCCAAGCTCGCGGGGGCTCCGGCTGATCCGGCGGCGGGGGTTGAGATCTGTGCCAAACTCGGCGACCGGGTTGCCTGTCAGGATGTATTGATGATGATTCACGCCGAGAATGCCGGCGAACTCAACTATGCGGTAGAGTATCTGAATGATCATCTGGAGGTGATCGAACTGACCGATTCAAGCGAGGAAGCCTGCGCATGAGTATTCTGCTGTTCAATCCTGATTCCGACCCGGCACTGGCATCACAACTGGCTCGACTGCTGGATGCGCAGGCGGGGGTACTGGAACAACGCCGCTTCCCCGACGGCGAAAGCTATCTGCGGGTACACACCGAATGCAAGGGACGCCGGTGTGTCATCCTCTGCAACCTGTTTCACCCTGACGAGCGGCTGCTGCGACTGCTGTTCCTGGCGGATACGCTGCGCGAGATGGGGGCGTCCGAGGTAGGTCTGGTCACCCCCTATCTGGCCTATATGCGACAGGACAAGCGCTTCAAACCGGGCGAGTGTGTCAGCTCCCGCCCCTTTGCCCGATTGCTGTCAGAGGCCTTCGATTATCTGGTGACCGTGGATCCGCACCTGCACCGCTATCACTCATTGGACGAGATCTATACCATCCCATCCCGCGTGGTTCAGGCCGCCCCATTGATTGCACACTGGATCGGTCAGCATATCCGCGACCCTTTGCTTATCGGTCCCGACAGTGAAAGCGAACAGTGGGTATCCCATGTAGCCGGTCTTGCCGGAGTACCGTTCCAGATTCTGCAGAAGGAGCGCCGTGGTGACTATGATGTCAGCATCTCGCTGCCGGATCTTGAACAGGGGCAGCAATGCACTCCGGTACTGGTGGATGACATCATCTCCAGCGGTCGTACCATGCTGGAAACCCTGAGCCACCTGCAGTCTGCCGGCCTGCCCAGAGCGACCATCATCGGCGTACACGGCATCTTTGCCGGCGACGCCTATACACGCCTGACTCAGGTTGCCGATGTGGTCACGACCGCCTGCATCCCGCACCTGAGCAACCAGATCGATATCGCCCCCCCCATCGCCGAGGCGGTGCGCGAGCTGATGCAACAACGTGACACTGACTGAACTGTCACTGCCGAACGCCGAGTTGCGCTACCGCCCGTGCTTCCTTGAGCGCAAGGAAGCTGATTTTCTGCTGCAACTGCTGCAGCAGCGGGTGAACTGGCGCCAGGATAGGATCCGGCTGTTTGGCCGCGAACATCTGATTCCGCGCCTGCAGGCATTTCAGTCTGATCCCGGGCTTTATTACACCTATTCGGGGCTGCGTCTGGCCGGCAGCGACTGGTTACCCGCTCTGCGGCCACTGAAACAGCGGCTGGAATCACTGTGCGGCCAGCCGTTCAACGCCCTGCTGCTGAACCTCTACCGCGATGGTCAGGATGCCATGGGCTGGCATGCAGACAACGAGCCTGAGCTAGGCCCCAACCCGCTGATCGCATCCATCAGTCTGGGTGCCGAACGCCGCTTCAGACTGCGCCACAATACCCATCGCGAGACTCACACTCTAATACTGGAGCACGGTTCGCTGCTGCTGATGGCCGGCCCAACCCAGCACCACTGGCAGCATTGCCTGCCACGCAGCCGGCGCTGCCATGAACCGCGCATCAACCTGACCTTTCGCCTGATCCATGTATAATCCTGCCACGCATCTTTTGGGAGAAACGCCATGAACCCGACGATTGAACTGCTCAATGCTCACCGCTCCATCCGCAAATTCACTTCGGAACCTGTCGATCAGGCCACGGTGGAAACATTGATCAAGGCCGGACAGGCGGCTGCCACGTCCAGCTTCATTCAGGCCTGCACCGTTATTCAAGTTTCTCAGGGGGAGAAGCGCAATGCACTGGCCGAGATGGCCGGTAATCAGGCCTATGTAGCGGAAGCCCCTCTGTTTCTGGTGTTCTGTGCTGACATGAAGCGGCACCAGCTGGCCTGCTCAATGCACGAAGCCGAAATGCAGTCCGGTTATACCGAGCAATTCCTGACCGCTTCACTGGACTGTGCCCTGTTTGCACAGAATGTCATCGTTGCAGCCGAGTCACTTGGGCTTGGTGGTGTTTATATTGGCGGCCTGCGCAACAGGATTGCGGATGTGGCCGAATTGCTGGAGTTGCCTGAACTGGTCTATCCGGTATTTGGTCTGTGCCTGGGCAAACCCGATCAGAACCCGGAAGTCAAACCACGCCTTCCCCTGTCAGTGGTGCTTAAACAGGACCGCTACGATGACAGTCAGGACGAGGCTGTCATCCGTGACTATGACGAGACGGTACGCCAGTACTATCGCACCCGTACCGGCGGCAATAAGGAAATGAGCTGGAGTGAGCAGATTTCCGGCATGCTGGTAAAGGAAGCGCGGCCACACATGTTGCCCTTCCTGCAATCCCGGGGGTTTATCAAGCGCTGATTTTTTGCCTGCTGCCCGTGCAGGCTGATTCTGGCTCGTCTATGCTGAACGCAGGTGCCCGCCGCAACCGAAACGGCGGGCTCTGTCGAGTTTCAGCCTGAGGAGCGTCACCATGCCCGGCAACCATATCGACACACTGCTGCAGCAGCTTGAACATGAATCCCATCGCCGTTCCCGTTTGCAGACCATCACCTTGCCGATCGAACAGGAAGATCTGGTTCGTCTGCAGGCACTGGCGGAAGTGTACGGCATGGATATCACTGAGCTGACACCTGTCCTTCTGCACACGATTCTGACCGACATCGAAGCCCATATGCCGTACAAACCCGGCAAAAAGGTGATTCGGGTGGAGGATGACGAGCCCATTTATGAAGATGTGGGCCCAACCCCCCGTTACCTTGCCGCCAAACGCAAACACGAGAAAGTGTGCGCCTGAGCTTGTCAGGACCGAGTGGCTGGCAGACAATTGTTATCCTGTAACACTGACAGGATTCTCTTGTGCCCGCACAGCCACTTCACTCCGTTCCAACCAACATCATCACCGGGTTTCTCGGCAGCGGCAAAACCACTGCCATCAATCACCTGCTGAGTCTCAAGCTTCCCTCCGAACGCTGGGCCGTTTTGATCAACGAATTTGGCCAGATCGGTGTCGACGCCAGTTTGGTGACCCACTCCGATGGCGTTGAGCTGCGTGAACTGGCGGGCGGTTGCCTCTGCTGCGCACTGGGCCCAAGCCTGCCGATCACCCTGGCAACACTTCTGCGCAAAGCAAGGCCGGACCGGCTACTGATCGAGCCCACGGGACTTGGTCACCCTGCCCGTATCGTCGATACTTTGCAGAACGCACAGTTTACAGACGTACTCGATCTGCGCAGCATCATTTGCATGCTTGACCCTGCTGTTCTGACACAGCCCGAGGTAATGCAGCAGCCGGGGTTTCTGGATCAACTCAACCTGTCCGATGTCATTGTCCTGAACCGCACCGATCTAGCGGAATCCAACCTGACGCGGGAAGCACTGGAACTGTCTCAACACATGTTCCCACCCAAGCAGGGAGTCTTCACGGTTGATAGAGGACAGCTGGACCTCGCCTGGCTCGATCTGGTTCACGATGGTCAGCTCAGCGCACAGTTTCCCGAGGCGCATGCCGAATCCGCGAAAGCCAGTCCACTAATGGCACCGGTAATATCACAGCCGGAACAGTCACCACAGCCACGGCAGCCATTATTCAAGCAAGGACAGGCCGAGGGCTATTTCAGTTATGGCTGGGTTTTTACGGCAGCTGACCGCTTCGATTACAGAGCCATCCAAACGTTTCTCGACAGTGTGAGCGAGGCCACCCGAATCAAGGCTGCACTGGGGATCGGTCATACATGGGTGGGGTACAACCGCAATCGCGGGGATAAAGCAGCAGAAGTCAGTGAGCTGGCCTGGCGCCGAGACTCACGTATCGAAATACTCGCCGACCGTCAGATCGACAGTGCCGAGCTGGAAAAACACCTGTTGGCTTGTCTGCAATAGACAGCAGGGCGGGACCAGCCCGCCCTGTCAGTTTCAACTCAGTCCCGGTAACCAAAGCACGATCGACGGGAACATAATGCACAGTGCCAGACCGGCCAGCTGCAGCAGTACAAACGGGATGATTGAACGGTAGATGGTACCGATACTCACATCCCCCCGCGTGATGCCCTTGAGATAGAACAGCGCGTAGCCAAAGGGCGGCGTCAAAAAGCTGGTCTGCAAATTAATCGCCACCAGGATCGCAAACCATACCATCAGCGCACTACCGTTAAGCCCCTCAAATTCGAGCCCGGCGACCACCGGCAGCAGCAACGGCAGAATCACGAAACTGATCTCGATCCATTCCAGGAAAAAACCCAGCAGGAAGATCAGTCCCATCAACAGTAACAGCAAACCGTACGGCCCAAGCCCTGTCCCGGTGATCAGCTCCTCTATCATGTCTGCACCGCCGAGGCGCTTGAACACCACACTAAAACAGGTGGCGCCAATCACCACGAACAGGATCATAGCCGAGGTTTTTGAGGTGGAACGACATACGTGGCGCAGCGTATTCATGTTCAGCTGTCGCAGGAAGAGAGCGAGCAGCATGGAGCCGGCCGCCCCAATGGCAGCGGCTTCCGTCGGTGTCGCAATGCCCGCCATAATCGAACCCAGTACCGCCACGATCAGCACAACGGGACCCAACAAGTCACGCAAAAGTGCCAACCCAAGCGGGGACTGATCTTCTGACAAATGCGCTTCGCCTCCCTCACGGGCCAACGGAGCCCAATCCGGGCGAAAGTACGCAGCCGACAACAGGTAAAGCGTATAGAGTCCGCCCAGCATCAGCCCGGGAACCAGAGCGGCCTTGAACAGGTCGCCAACTGAAATGTTCATGATGGAACCCATCAGCACCAGCATGATCGATGGCGGGATCAGAATACCCAGGGTACCGGACGCCGCCACCACACCGTATGCCATTTCAGGTTTGTAGCCCTGCTTCAGCATCACCGGCAGCGCCAGCAGCCCCAGCATCACAACCGAGGCTCCGATAATGCCGGTGCTCGCGGCCATCACAACCCCGAGCAGTGCCACCGATACAGCGAGACCGCCACGCACGTTACCGAACAGCCGCTGCAGCGTCAGCAGGAGGTTTTTGGCCACCCCGGAACGCTCCAGCATCAGTCCCATAAAGACGAACAGCGGAATGGCAATCAATAGCCAGTTCTCAATCACGCCACCAAAAATGCGGGAAGCAACCGTTCCCAGAAACGGCAACGGAATATCGCCAATGAAGGCGAACAGAATACCCAGCCCCCCCAGCAGAAACGCAACAGGGTAGCCACTGAAAATTCCCACCAGCAGCGCCACAATCATGGCGATGGCCAGGCCATATTCATCCAGCATCAGAGCTCTCCTCTACATCACGTGCCGGGTCCATGATCCGTGCCAAACGATCAAATATCTGCCCCAGCGCACCCAGCGCGAGCAACATGAGACCGGCTGGCAAGGCACCCTTGATCAGATATCGATCCGTCAGCCCCCCATAATTGGATTGCTCACCGGAGATAAACGACATCTGCACCATATGCCGTGACAGCCAGGCCACCAGAATGCAGAACGGCAACAGCATCAGGGTATGCCCCACAATCTCCACCCAGTGTTGGGTGGTACGGGACATGGAATGGTGCAGCATATCCACACGAACGTGTGTATCCGCATGCATGGCATAGCTGGCCCCAATCAACGTCAACAGGCCGAACAGGTGCCACTGCATTTCGGTGACCGTGTTGATGGTCACGGCCTCTCCCAGCAGAAACACCTTGCCATCCCAACGCATCAGTTCATTGATGCCCATGGCATTCATCACCACGGTTGTCAGCACGGCCACCATTACAGCCAGCACCAGCCAACTGCTGATCCGACCGAGCCACCGCCCAACCCCGATCAGGGGGCAGGCAACGATTGAACACCAGCGGGCGCCCTGCAGGCGCCAGCCGGGTAGAGGAGTATCAGTTTGATATCTGCTGGAGTTCATACCATTCATCTACCAGAGCAGAGTGCTGCATGAGCGACTCATAGGCTTGTTTGAATTCCGGGTTGTTGCGCATCTCTTCTTCCCGCACTTCATCCCAGCCTTTGCGAAGTTCCGCCAGGACAGGCTCGGGGAAGCGTTTTACGTTGACCCCTTTATCCCTAAGTTCCTGAAGTGCCTTGATCTGTGCCGGCAATACCTCATCAAACTCCTTCTGGATATTAGCCTTGCACGCGGTTTCTATCCTTGCCTGTTGTGTCTCGGAGTAGCTGTCCCACACGCCCTGATTGATCAAGAGGGCAAGCCAGCCGGCACCCTGCTGCCAACCCGGGAAGTAATAGTTGCTGGCGATCTCGTGCAGCCCCATGGACTGGTCAACGGCCGGGATTGAAAACTCCGCTGCGTCCACACGACCACGCTCAAGTGCCAGATAGACTTCACCGCCCGGGATCAGCTGGGTTGTGGCACCATACTTGTTAAGCACCTTGGCTCCCAGACCTGAAATTCGCATTGAGAGTCCCTTGAAATCCTCAATGCCGTTGATTTCCTTGTTGAACCAGCCACCGGGTTCCTGAGGCAGGAAGGAACAGGGCACAACCTTGACACCGTACTTATCCATTGATTTCTGCAGCAGCTCACGCCCTTCACCTGCTGCAGTCCATGAAAACACGGCTTCCGCAGATGGACTGAAAGGCAATGCGCCATACAGGTTGGCGATCGGCAAGGTGCCGGCAAAATAGGCAATACTGCTCCAGCCCGCGGGAATCGCTCCGGAGGATACTGAGTTCAGGATCTCGAAGGGAGGTACCAGCTCACCCGGCTCATGGACTTTCAGCTTCAGCTCGCCGCCACTGAGCAACTCAACCTGCTCAGCCACGTTCTGCGCACTGGCACCAAACATGTTCCGAAGTGAATAGCCGCTGGCCACATCAAGTCTGGACGGACCTTCCGCCACCACCGACATGCTGATCGCTAAAACAGAAACGCCTACCGCAAGAGATTTAGTTTTATTTTTCATGGTGTTAAGTCCTATCAGTGGGTGTCAGACCAAACTATGACACTCATCAATAAGACGATATCCATTATCCGCAACGACTGTCCCTCTACTGCACGCCGGCATAGGCTGACGTGCAGAGTTCGAATGGCTGTCAGGTACTGACACGGGTCCGCCACGAAGGCGGGCCCGTGTCGATAGCCGATCAGCGCGGTATGGCCTGCAGCTCGTACCACTCATCAACCAGC
The DNA here is from genome assembly GCF_017310015.1 of Marinobacterium iners. Lineage (NCBI taxonomy): Bacteria > Pseudomonadati > Pseudomonadota > Gammaproteobacteria > Oceanospirillales > Oceanospirillaceae > Marinobacterium > Marinobacterium iners. The sequence continues at coordinate 747,350 of NZ_CP022297.1, read as the reverse complement.
TTGCTATGCTCCATCAACGACTCATAGGCTTTCTTGAACAACGGATTGTTTTTCATCTCTTCTTCGCGGACTTCATCCCATCCCTTGCGCAACTCGGCCAGCACCGGATCCGGGAAACGTTTTACTTCAATTCCCTTCTCTTCAAGCTTGCGAATGGTACGGATCTGCTCAGCCGGCGCTTCTGCCATGGCCCATTGCAGGGTGGCGCGACACGCGGTTTCAAACTGTGCCTTGGTCTTCTCGTCGTACTGATTCCAGACATCCTTGTTGATAATGAAGGAGAACCAGCTGGCCGACTGATGCCAACCCGGGAAGTAGTAGTACTTGGTAATCTCTTCAAAGCCCATCAACTGATCGACCTGAGGTACCGAAAACTCGGAGGCATCAATACGACCACGCTCGAGGGCGAGGTAGATTTCACCGCCCGGAATCAGCTGAGTGGATGCACCGTATTTGTTCAACACCTTGGCACCCAACCCGGAAATACGGATACGCAGACCATCGAAATCCTTGATATCGTTGATTTCCTTGTTGTACCAGCCACCGGTTTCCTGCGGTGAAATGAAGCAGGGCAGCACTTTTACGTTGTACTGATCATAGGCACTTTGCAGAATCTCGGTGCCCTCGCCGGCCCACATCCATGACATGAAGGCTTCCGGGCTTGGGCCAAATGGCAACGCACCGTAGAGATTTGTCACCGGTACCGTACCGGCCCAGTAGCCGATCCAGTCCCAGCCTGCGGGGATTGCACCCGAAGATACGGCGTTGAACACTTCAAACGCGGGTACCAGATCGCCAGGGTTGTGGACCTTCAGCTGTACCTTGCCGTCGGTTACCGTTTCCAGCTCCTTGGCAAAACGAACTGCACCTTCCCCGATGAAAATATTGGTGTTGAAGGTGTTCGCCACGTCCAGTTTGGCGGGGCCTGCCGCCTGCAAAGTGGTTGAAAGCGCAAGTGCTGCCACACCAGCGCCGATGGCGGTTGTCATGCGAGAGTACTGACTCATGATTTCACTTCCTGTTGTTGTTATTACGTGGGTTGAAACCTGAATGTATCGCTCCGGTGAAAAACCGGAGCGACTCCAGTTACTTCATGGAAATTGTAGTATTGACCCCAAGCGATTCGCTGTCAGGTTCAAACCAGCGAGAAGTCACGGTTTTGGTCTGCGTCCAGAATTGAATCGCTTGCTTGCCGTTGGGGCCAAGATCCCCCAGCTTGGATGCTCTTGAGCCGGTAAAACTGAAGAAGGCCACTGGAACCGGAATCGGCACATTGATGCCCACTTGGCCGACGTCGATATCGTTCTCGTAGCGACGCGCCGCCCAGCCGGAACTGGTGAAGATGGAGGTGCCGTTGCCGTTGGGGTTGGCATTGATGAACTCAATGGCATCATCCAGAGTGTCAACGCATACAACACACATCACCGGCCCGAAGATCTCTTCACTGTAGATGCGCATTTCGGGCTTCACATCGGTGAAAATGGTCGGCCCAACAAAGTTGCCTTCAGGATAACCGTCCACACTGATGTTACGACCATCCAGTGCCAGAGTTGCACCTTCAGCCACTCCCGCGTCGATGAGGCTAACCACGCGGTCCCGCGCCTGTGGCGATACCAATGGCCCCAGGTCGGCATCACGCTGGGTGCCGGGCCCCACTTTCATCTCTTTGGAGCGCTCGATCATCTCGGGCAGCCACTCCTTCGCTTCCCCGACCAGCACTACAACCGAGTTGGCCATGCAGCGTTGCCCTGCCGCACCGAAGCAGGAACCGATCACGTTGTTGATCGCCTGGCTGCGGTTGGCATCCGGCATGATCACACAGTGGTTCTTGGCTCCCATCATGGACTGCACACGCTTGCCGGCCGCACCGGCACGGTTGTAGATATGAGTACCCACATGAGTGGAGCCGATAAACGAAAGCGCCTTGATATCAGGATGGTCACAGATCTGGTTGGCAACATCGGCACCACCGTGCACCACATTCAATACGCCAGCTGGTATCCCAGCCTCATGCGCCAGCTCAACCAGACGCATGGTCGACGTCGGGTCCTGTTCGGACGGTTTGAGAATGAAGGTATTGCCTGTGGCGATGGCCAGCGGGAACATGAAGCAAGGCAACATCACAGGGAAGTTAAACGCCGTAATGCCAGCTCCCACACCGATCGGTTGCTGCAGCGAATAGACATTCACGCCTCCGGCGGCATTCTCGGCGATCTCCCCCAACTGCAGTGAGGTGATGGAACAGGCATGCTCTATAACTTCAAGACCACGCCCCACTTCACCTTCGGCGTCAGGCAACGTCTTGCCATGCTCTTCGGTAATCAAGGCAGCAAGCTCTGGCGTATGTTCACGCACCAGTGCCTGAAATTTCAGCATGATGCGCATGCGCTGAGCCAGCGACACCTTGCGCCAGCTTTTGAACGCCTCCTTGGCTGAAGCTACCGCACGATTAACTTCATCCACCGTGGCAAAAGGAACTCGGGCGACCACCTCCTGCGTGGCCGGGTTGATGACATCGCGCCACTCTGGGCTCTGTGAACGGACCGGTTGACCATTAATGAAAAGCGGAATTTCTCGAACCGACATCTACCTGATCTCCTTATATTTTTTGTGTACTCAGGCAAAACAGAACAGTGTCTGCAGCTGCTTTCGAGTCTAGCGGCGCATCCAGTTGACAGACAACGGCCATCCAAGCACATTGGTTGTGCAAAAATGCACAAGGAAGATTCCATATGCTCAATTGGCAGGACATCCAGATCTTTCTAGAAGTGGCCCGTGCCGATCGGCTGACCGATGCAGCCCGCCGATTAACCATAGACCATTCCACGGTATCACGTCGTATCCGTCGCTTTGAAACCGAACTCAATACGCAACTTTTTGAGCGCAGCACCCACGGCTACAGGTTAACCGCCGCCGGTGAGCAACTGCTGCTGTTTGCAGAAGAGATGGCTCGCCAGGTCACAGGGGCAAGCGAGAGTATCAGTGACCAGAACCTTCAGGTCAGCGGCCAGATCCGACTCGGTGTAACCGAAGGCTTTGGCACCTACGTTATCACGCCGCTTTTGAGTGCATTCCAGCGCCGCTATCCGGAGTTGACGGTTGAGCTGCTTGCCCTTCCCCGTGCGGTCAACCTGGGGCGGCATGAAGCGGATCTGGCCATTACAATCGACCGTCCACGAAATGCCGAGATGGTGGTTTCGCGGCTGTGCCACTACAGGCTGCAGCTTTATGGTGAGCAGGGGTATCTGGATCGCAGGGGGCGCCCGGCCGGAGTTGATGCGCTGTCAGACTTTGATCTGATCGGCTATGTGGACGATCTGATCTTCAGTGATCAACTGTGCTATCTCGATCCTCTGCTGCAGGGATTACCGACATTGCCCCGCTTTGCACAACGCAGCACCAGCATTGTCACCCAGCTGCATGCCGTGTTGGCCGGCAGTGGACTGGCTGTGCTGCCCTGCTTCATGGCGGAGCAGGACCCTCGACTGGAGCCCTTATTGAGGTCTGAGATCGACATTTGCCGTGAGTTCTGGATAGCCGCCCGTGCGGAACAGCGCCAGCTGTTGCGGGTACGCTTGTTGTGGCAATTTTTAAAGGATGCGATTGAGCTCAATCAGCCTTGGCTGATGGGAGAGAGCGACACAGGTCTGCAGCTGCCGCTTTCAGTACCTTTGGTGCAGCAAACGTAAATCGCGGGGTATAAACAGAACAGCGGGCATGACGCCCGCTGTTGGAATCCGGACTGTCGATGCTCAGGCAACAACAGTGACGTTTTCAGCCTGCGGGCCTTTCTGGCCCTGAGTAACTTCGAAAGTTACAGTCTGGTTTTCCTGCAGAGAACGACGACCAGTACCGTTGATGGCACGGAAGTGAACGAATACGTCCGGGCCGTTTTCCTGCTGGATAAAGCCGAAGCCTTTTTCATCGTTGAACCACTTGACGGTACCAGTTACGAGCTGTGACATTTTTTGCCTCTTTCTTTTACATGTACACCAGCCATTGGCCGGCTTTTCTTATGGTTGGATGCACTAAAGTGCGATCCAGTCGCTAAAGGTTCGACACACCGTTCGAACCCCTTGATACCGGAACCTGCTGGTATCCGGCCTCTTTCAGCCTTCGGGTATCATGCCCGAATGCAGAAATCTTCCCTGGTATTGGCACACTCAGGTAACACTGAGACAGCCTCGCTGTCCGTCATCAACCAGTCTGATGTGCAGTCTTTGCAATTCCATGACGCACTTATCCTCGCTACAGACTGTAGCAAGGTGAGTACAACACAACATGAAAAAAAAGAGGCAAAAGGACTGACAACAGAAGGTACGTTCTTCACACTGGCCGAGAAGCGGCTGAAGAGAGGACGGTAGACACCAAAACCGGGAAAGAGGGTTATGGCGTCTGTTTTGCGGGCGGCAGTCATGCCGCTGTGTGGCTGTCGTATCAAGTAACTCAAACTCCGGGCCGATGTCATATCGGCTGTCCGGCTGCCCGCAGGCGGCTATTTCATTAGCACCGGATTTAAACGCTTTCCAGCATAATACCCAAGTTCAGGGCAAATACAATGCCGCCTCTGCGAATTTTTTCAGCCTGTCAATCACCCTATTCAAGTCACTGCTTACAGGGCATTCTGCACCAATTTGGCGCTGGCAAATCCACCCACAACGCTCTAACCTTCAACAAACAGCTATTTGTCGTCGCGCCGTCTCGACAGCCGCAAGGGATCTCGACCCATGAAAATCCGCTTTATCCACAAAATACTGCTGCTGTTACTGCTTCCCGTACTTGGCATCACTATGCTGCTGGGCGATACACTGATTGATCGTTATCACGACGCCGCGGCGCTGAACAAGCTGGAGCTCGAGGTTGAACTTACTACCTATAACAGCGCACTCGTGCATGAATTGCAGAAAGAACGAGGCGCCACCAGCGGTTGGCTCGGGGCAGGTACCGAGGCGTTTGCCAATACTCTGCGCCAGCAGAGGCAACAAACCGATCAGGTAATGTCGCGCTGGCAAAACTACCTTGAAGGGCAGGCATTTTCCGATGCCGATATCACCTCAACCCTGGTCCGAATCCAGCGAGAGCTGGGGCAGTTACGCACTATTCGCCAAAGTGCAGACAACCGTGATATTGAACTCTCCCGCGCCCTGGGCTATTTCACGGATCTGATAGCCGAGCTGCTGAGCGTATCCGCCACCACCTCACGTATCAGCGATGATGCAGCCATTTCACGTGCGTCCGCAGCCTTCTATGCGTACCTGCAAGCCAAGGAGCGCGCCGGAATCGAACGTGCAGTCCTCAGCAACGTTTTCGGCCGCGACAGCTTCGCCCCCGGTCTTTATGAACGCTTTCTGAACCTTGTGTCACAGCAGGAGACCTACCTGGCCCAATTCAAGGTACTGGCCACTGAAGAACAGGGAAGCCGCTTTTCTCAGCTGGACAGCTCTGCGGAGTTTTCTGCCGTAGAACGTTTACGCAAGGTGGCAATGGACAAGGCAACGAGCGGCAATTTCGGAGTGCCCGGCACGGAGTGGTTTGATCGCGCGACCGATCGCATCAATGTCATGAAGAGCTTCGAAGACCAGATTGCCGGCGAGCTGCTCAATACGGCTGCCAACCAGCACCAGCAAGCCCTGTTCCAGACCTGGCTCGCGGGTTCCGCCCTGGCCGGAATTCTGGCTTTGGTTGCGCTGATCTCATCATGGATCATACGGGGCCTTCACCGTCAGGTCGATGCCCTCGCCAATACCATGGACCGGGTGCGCAACGAGCATGATCTCACCGCTCGCGCCGCTGTTCTGTCCGGTGATGAGCTGGGTACGGTGGCACATTACCTCAATCACACTCTGGACAACTTCTCCAGCGCGATCAGAGAAGTCGCCACCGCCAGCACCCAATTGAATCAGGAAGCGCTCAGCACCAGCAGTATTGTGCAGCAGGCAGAACAGAGCCTGCGGTCACAGAGCAATGAAACCATGCAGGTGGCGGCAGCGGTTGAAGAGGTTTCGACGGCAGTACAGGATGTAGCCAACAGTACGGTCAGTGCATCTGATGCCGCACATCAGGCCAATCAGCTGGCGATGGACGGTCATGCCAAGGTACAGGCGGCGGTCGAGGCTGTTGCCAGTCTTGCCTCCGACAGCCAGCGGTTGGCTGAAATGACGACACGCCTCAATGAAAGCAGCCAACGCATCTCCGATGTCACCAATGTAATCAACAACGTTTCCGAACAGACCAACCTGTTGGCACTCAATGCCGCTATCGAAGCCGCCAGGGCCGGCGAGCATGGCCGAGGTTTTGCAGTTGTCGCTGATGAAGTGCGTACACTGGCACAACGTACGCAACAGTCCACCTCGGAAATTGACGAGATAATCCGTCGTTTGCAGCACGAAACACAACAGGCCAATACCCTGGTTGAAAGCAACCAGAAGGATATGGAGGTTGCAACCAGCCGTGCCAAAGAGGTCGAGCAGGCGCTGGATCAGATTGTCATTGCCATTGGCGATATCACCAACATGTCGACCCAGATCGCAGCGGCGGCCGAGGAGGAGTCCACCGCCATCAGCGATATCGGCCGCAACATTACCGGCATCGACAATAGCGCCGAAACCATCAGTGAAAGCGCCCGCGTCCTGTCCGAACATGCCGAACAGCAGCTGCAGCTGGCACAGAATCTCAGCCAGCTGATCAAGCGCTTCAAAACCTGACGGCGCCTACCCCTGCCGCCTGCGCCCCGCGGGAGGTTTCTTGCGACCGCTCCTGTTGGGGGTATTGCCTGCACGCGGCGGCAAACCGGTATGCTGAGTCAGCAGCTTGCCCTTGCCGGCACGGTTTGATGCAGGCGAGTTCTTGCGCCTTGGGCTGACATGGCGGGCATCTTCGGGCTGCTCGGCCGGGATCAGTTGCTTCTCGCCATCACCAATCAGGTCGGCACGACCCATCGCCGTCAGTGCCTCACGCAGCAGCGGCCAGTTGTCCGGGTCGTGCCAGCGCAGAAACGCCTTGTGCAAGCGGCGCTGACGCTCCCCTTTTACGGTTTCGACCTTTTCGCCGCTCTTCTTGTAGGTCAGCTTGCGAAGCGGGTTGCGGCCAGTGTGATACATCGCCGTGGCGGTGGCCATCGGTGAAGGATAGAACGCCTGTACCTGATCCGCCTTGAAACCACTACGTTTGAGCCAGAGCGCCAGGTTCATCATATCCTCGTCGCTGGTGCCGGGATGCGCCGCGATGAAGTACGGAATCAAATACTGGTCCTTACCCGCCTCTTTCGAGAATTTCTCGAACATGCGCTTGAACGCATCGTAGGTACCGATGCCCGGCTTCATCATCTTGTCGAGCACGCCGCGTTCGGTGTGCTCTGGCGCGATTTTCAGGTAGCCGCCCACATGGTGGGTGACCAATTCACGCACGTACTCGGGATCCTCCACCGCCAGATCGTAACGCAGGCCGGAGGCGATCAGGATCTTGTTCACCCCCTTGAGATCACGTGCCTTGCGGTATAGCTGCGTCAGTGAGCTGTGGTCGGTATTCAGGTTTTGACAGATGCCCGGAAACACACAGGACGGTTTGCGGCAGGCGGCCTCGATCTCGGGGCTTTTGCAGGCCAGTCGATACATGTTGGCCGTGGGGCCGCCCAAGTCGGAGATCACACCGGTAAAACCCGGCACCTTGTCACGAATCTCTTCGATCTCCTGCAGGATCGACTCATGGGAGCGGTTCTGAATGATGCGTCCCTCATGCTCGGTGATCGAGCAGAAGGTGCAGCCACCAAAGCAACCGCGCATGATGTTGACCGAAAAGCGGATCATCTTGTAGGCCGGGATCTCCGCCTTGCCATAGACCGGGTGCGGCACGCGCTGATACGGCAGGCCGAATACATGATCCATCTCCGCAGTGGTCAGCGGGATCGGCGGTGGGTTGAGCCACACCTCCTGATCACCATGCAGCTGCACCAACGCACGGGCGTTACCGGGGTTGGTTTCCAGGTGCAGTACCCGGTTGGCGTGTGCGTAGAGTACCGGGTCGTTGCGCACCTTTTCAAACGACGGAATTCGGATTACGGTCTGACTGCGGTCCAACTTCACCCGCGGCTCGATATGCAGGATCTGTACTTCGTCCTCGCCGTCCATCTCAGCAGTCTCGCCCCCCTCTCGGCCATTCTCCAGCTGGCAGGCCTCAAGGTCCCGGGTATTCACATAGGGATTGATGATTTTGTCGATCTTGCCGGGGCGGTCGATGCGGGTGGAGTCGATCTCCATCCAGCCCTCGGGCGTATCCTTGCGCACAAAGGCGGTGCCGCGCACATCGGTGATATCGCTCACCGGCTCACCCCGGGCGATGCGGTGGGCAACCTCCACCACAGCGCGTTCGGCATTGCCGTACAGCAGCAGATCGGCACGGGCATCAAGCAGGATGGAGCGTCGTACCTTGTCCTGCCAGTAGTCGTAATGAGCGATACGGCGCAGCGAACCTTCAATGCCACCAAGAATGATCGGCACCTCCTTGTACGCCTCGCGGCAGCGCTGACTGTAAACAAGACTGGCGCGATCCGGCCGCTTGCCCGCCTTGCCGCCCGGCGTATAGGCGTCATCGGAGCGAATCTTGCGATCAGCGGTATAGCGGTTGATCATCGAGTCCATGTTGCCGGCTGCGACACCGAAGAACAGGTTAGGCTTGCCCAGTGCCTTGAATGCATCGGCAGAGTGCCAGTCGGGCTGGGCAATGATCCCCACCCGGAACCCCTGAGCCTCCAGTAGACGACCGATGATCGCCATGCCAAACGACGGGTGATCCACATAGGCATCACCGGTGACGATGATGATGTCGCAGCTGTCCCAGCCAAGCTGATCCATCTCTTCACGGGACATGGGCAGAAACGGCGCCGGACCAAAGCACTCGGCCCAGTATTTGGAATATTCGTAGATCGGGGTGACAGCGGACATGGACGACTCTGCGCTAAGGATGAATCAGGGGGCGCGAGTATAGCGCACTTTTTGATCAGTGCCGATCTCCGCCCCCCGTCAAATCGACAGATTCACACCTGTGTCAGATGATTGTCCCAACGGATGCTGTCAGATCTGACTTGCTGCAACTCTTGGCTGCCAGGTGTCAGGCGATAGACGCCCCCCATTCCCGATGTGCAGATGAAACCGCCTTCGGGCAGAGGCAAAACGCCCGATACATCGTCCAACTCAATGCTGTGCAGATAGCGACGTCGGCGATAGTCCAACAGAACTACACGGTTGCCGCGAGGAGCCGTAACGGCAACCACTCCAGTCACTGCATCCATCGCCACACTGGCGATGTAATTGCGCAGCACCTGTTGATCGGCATCCGGCAAACGGATCTCTTCAAATCGCTGCTTCTCGACATCGAGCCAGGCAATCAGGTTGGGCCGCTTCCACTCAGCCCCCTCAAACTGATAGCCCGCCACTACAATCCCCTCGGGGCTGATATCCAGATGATGCATGCTGAGCTGGTGGTGAGACGGTTGATGCCGTTGAGTCACCTTGCCCGTGAGACGATCCACGACCAGCAGGGCCGGCTGCATCCGATCAAGATTGAGCTTAATCCGGCCGTAGTCGGGATGGGTCTGAATACCACCCGCGGCAACCACCAGATCGCGCCCATTGGGATGCAACCGCACCTCGTGCGGGTCCATTACGCCAAGCTGGATCTGACCTATCAGGCGGTAAGACTGGTCAGCCGCGTATACGTTGAGTACCCCTTCGCTTTCCTCATAGCGGTGCGCCGTTGCATAGAGCAGGTCGCCTTCGGGCGAAAATGCCCCGTGACCATAGAAGTGCTCACCCGGTTCAGAGGTTACTACCTGAACCAGCCGGCCCTGCTTCGCATCGATAATATTGAGCTGCCGGCCGGGTCTGCGCGAGAAAAAGGCCACCTCATCAGACGCCGGTCGCAGACAGCCCGCATGGCAACGCTCGGCCACCTCGAGGCTGTGCACCACCTTCCCCTGTACATCTGCAATCAGCACACGATGATCACCCGTCGCCGTATTGGCTGCACTGATGAAGCACCCCTCGCGGGTTTGCGCCAGCAACCCGGGGGACAGGGATGCCAAGGCAGCTGCTGAAGCCATGCCCAGCATAAAGTCACGACGCTTGAGCATGGTCAGTCACCGTCACTGGAGTTAAAGCCCTTCACAATGCCCAGCTCTACCGCAACGCGATCATTGAGATGGATCGCCAATGCATCGATGCTGATGAACAGGGACTGCAATTGTGCATAGCCCTCATCGTTGTTCAGCAACGCTTTCATGCCAGGTGGCAACGCACGGGCTTTTTCCAGTGCCGTGGTCAACCGTTCACGGGTTTCCTGCAGCAACTCCGGTGCCGAACCTTTCAAGACCTGCTCAAGCCCGGGCATGAAGTAGTCGTTCAGCCCTTCCAGTGAGGCCTGAATAGTCGCCAGTGACTGCTCACTGCGCCAGGCATCGGCCAAAAAGTGCAACCGCCGATTGCTGCCATGCAACCCCATGGGCTCTCCAAGGCGCTTGTCACGAGTAATTTCCGTGGCGTGGATCGCCGATTTCACCATATCAGCGGTGTACGTGTCACGGGACTCAAAGTGAGGCTGAAACTGCTGCCAGTTTTGCGCCAGTGTTTCAGCATTGGCTTCAAGCTGATTACCAATAACAGATGATAAAGGACAGGCACTGCCCGGGCCGCTTTTGGCTTCATGCTCAAACAACAGATATTCCAGCGCCGGGAATCCTTTTACGGCCACCCCTTCGTTCGCCAGCGTCTCGGCCGTGACCGGTGTTTCGCTGCGCAGCAGCATCTGACTCTTACGGGCAATCAGATTTTTCTTGTCCGGCCAGAACTGCATCTGCCAGCCCATACTGTCCTGCTCGATCGGTCCAAACTCGACAAAACGAACGGCCTGCCAGGCCATGAATGCCTTTATCCACTGCTCTCGAACAGCCGACTGTCCCGCTGCATCAGGCATCGCACAATACTGATTCAGTGCTTCGGAGAGATGACCTGATGTAGCGGCCAGCCGGGCATATCCCTGTGACAGGTCTGCGTGCCAGCTCTGCAGAGGCGTTTGCGCATGCGCGGCAAGCGGTAATACTGCGGCAACAACCATACATGCCAGTTTTTTCATTACAGAGACTCCAGAAACCTGATCAGTGTCGCGCGCTGTTGCGCGTCTAGTGCCCGATATACCTCTTTTGCCGCCTGCGCCTCACCTCCGTGCCACAAAATGGCCTCCTCCAGAGTCCGAGCACGACTGTCGTGCAGGAAACCGGCTCGCGGGTTGATCAACTGTGCAAGCCCTACACCCCAAAGCGGTGCAGTGCGCCACTCCTGACCATTGGCCAGAAACTCGGGACGATTGTCAGCCAGCCCCGGTCCCATATCGTGCAGCAGAAGGTCGGTGTAGGGCCATATTTCCTGCCCACTCAGATCCGGTCGACCATTGACCTGACCCGTTACATACCGCGGTGTATGACAGGCTGCACAGCCCGCTTCATTAAACAACTTTGCTCCCTTCTGCACATCCATGTCATCCATGTCACGACGCTCCGGTACTGCCAGACTGGAGGCGTAGAAACCGACAAAGTTGGCGATCTTGTCGCTGACTTCGATATCGCCACCATTCGGAAAACGCTCACAGCCCTGCTCAGGCGTACAATCAGTATGAGGTGCCAGTGTCGATGTCAGCCCCATATCGCCGGCAAACGCACCCATGCTTTGCTGCATCACATTGGGCTCGGCCGCCTTCAGACCAAAACGCCCCAAGACGCCGCTGGTCTTGGTCGCCTTGTCCCAGACACGGTTGGCACGACCGGAAATACCGTTTCCATCCCGGTCATCCGGATCCTCTGCCGCCAGGATATCTTCTTCAGGAATAGCCTCAAGCAACCCCAGACCAATCATGGGAGGAGCAACACGGGGTGAAGTCAACAAGCCTTCCGGCAGTGGGCCGTAGCGGGGGTTCTCAATGGTAAAAACGGGCTCACGCAGTTTCACAACCGTACCGTCAGCCAGTTTTTCTTCTCGCTCTTTCCATTCCAGCAACAGATCGGCTTCGGGCTCCATACCCGGAATGGCGGCAGTTTGCAGCTGAGTACCGTATACCGGCGCGGGAATGAAGCCGTGTTGGCGGATGGCTTCGGCATTCTCATCCGGGTCGCCCAGCACCGCCAGGCGCAGGAATATGGAAACGGGCGGCTCACCCGGCTCATGCGGGTGGCCACGGCCATCCTTGATATGACAGCCCTGGCAGGAGTTGGTGTTGAACAGAGGACCAAGGCCATCACGGGCATCCGTGCTGGCCGGCGCGATCACCCAGGGGTTGCGAAAAAAACTGTTACCAACGCTGAAATTCAGCCTTTCGCTCATGGCCAGGTTGGCCTGCGGCAATGAATAGGCGTTGTGGTCAGATTGGGCCACACTGCCCTCGCCACCACTTTTCGGATTGGTTTGTATCGGATAGTCCGTCTGAGCCAGGCTGGACGAGGCCAGCGGCAGCATCAGGGCCAACAGTCCGCTGCGTAACATGTTCATTGTTGTCTTCTCACGGTGGTCAGCCGAGCATCCTTGCCCGGTCAAACGAAGGTTATTGCATTTGAAAGCCATGGCAGATGCCATGGCCTGAGTTCTCAGAAGCTGTGACCGGCGGTATCAGGCTCCAGCGAGGTGATCCCCAGTTTTCCAGCTACCTGCTCAATGCTGCCGGTCTGTTTAACCAGCGCCATGATCGCCGCATTGATGATCTCAGCGCCCTTTGCGTTGCCAGGAGCAATCATCATGTCAAACGGCATCGGCGCTTCACTGCTCTCGGCAGCGGCAACCATGACTTCAAGCGCCTGCATGCTGGAAGCCAGGTCAGACTTCACACGCGCATCAAGTTCAGCATCCTGAGCCGCAACCAGATCAGACAGGGACGGGCCATTCAGCTCTTCGCCACTGGTACTGACATAGCGCCCCAGGTAGACGTTCTGGATACCTTTGGCGTTGTAGTAATGAGAGTTGTGCGTGTTGTCACTGAAGCAGTCGTGCTCATCTTCATAGGAGTTGGCTTCAAGCGCCACTTTCATGCGCTCGCCAGCCAGCTCACCCAGCGACAGAGATCCCATGCCGAACAGCATGCGCCGTACAACTTCTGATGTATCAGCGGCCAGCAATTCGGCACGATAGTTATCCTGCGCACCCGGTGCCCACTGTGCAACCATCCACTCCAAGTCCTGAACCAACAGCTCGGATGCAGCCGTCAAGTACTGGCCACGGCGGTCACAATTGCCATTGGTGCAATTTTCGCCCTGCGCAAAGTCACTGGCGGAGCGCTCACCGGCGCCTACGGCAAAGCCGTTCAAATCCTGACCCCACAGCAGAAACTCGATGGCGTGATAGCCGCTGGCCACATTTGCCTCTGAACCGCCGATCTCGTTCAGATCCGCCAGCAACTGAGGCGTGATTTCACTGACATCGATGGTTTCACCGCCAACCTGGAGGCTTTCGCTGGCAATGATGTTGGCCAGAGCACCTTCGTTGCCCAGTTCATACTGGTAGTCAGCCTCTTTGACGTAATCGATCATGCCCTCATCCAGCGGCCAGGCGTTGAGCTGGCCTTCCCAGTCATCGACAACGGCATTGCCGAAGCGAAATACCTCAGACTGCTGATAGGCCACTCGTGCTTTCAACCATGCTTCACGAGCTGACTGAAGATTGGCTTCGGTCGGTGATGCCAACAGTTCTGCAATTGCCTGTTTCAGCGCCTGTACCGTGACCAATGAATCTTTATAAGTGGCATGGGCCAGATCCGCATAATGCACTGCCACCTGTCGTGGCGTGACTGCTTGTTGGCTCGCAACAGACTGCTCAACCGCCTGTGCGGGTTGGGTATTCACTGATACCTGCTCAGCTTCCGATTGGTTACAGGCCGTCAACACAACAGATGCGGATATGACCAGCGCAAGGGGTTTCCAGGTAAAGCGCGATGACATAAGACAAGCTCCCTCTGATCAATATTGATAATGAGATAGATTACTATTAACTATTGTCTGATTTATTGATCCTGAGCACAAGAGGTTGCAGTAAGACCACAAAGCGCTTCATGAAAATTTCATAGAGAATAGAGCCAGCGCCTTCTCATCAGGAGCGAAAGCGCCGCGCTTCAGCTGCGAGAGCGAATCCACTCAGTGCCGTGAGGCAGGGACACCTGGCTTGCCAAGCATAATCGATACCAGTCCAGCGCCTGCCAACACCCAACAGTAATGAATGTTGCCCGCAAGCAAGAGCGGCGACAGTCCAGCTATCGATCCAGCCAGCAGCACCTGAGCACCATATGGCAGCATGCCCTGAACGACACAGGAGAAAATATCCATCAAACTGGCACTGCGACGCGGGTCAACACCGTAGCGCTCGGCAATGTCCCGGGCCAGGCCACCAGAGATGATAATCGAGACCGTATTATTGGCAGTACAGATGTTAGTCAGCGCCACGGCGGCACTGATGCTGACCTCACCTGAGCGGCGATGTTTTTTGGGATCGCTGCTCTGGCGCGACAGCCTGTCAATCATGCTGGAGAGCCAGATCAGTCCTCCCTGAGACTTCATCAGAGCCCCCAAACCACCAATCAAGAGCGACAGGATCAGAATTTCCTGCATGCCGGTATAGCCCGCATAGATATCCTTGGACCACTGTGCGATTGAGTATCCATCCATCGCAAACAGCCCCACGCCGCCCGCCAGCAGAATCCCCACAAACAGTACAACCATGACATTCAACCCTGACAGTGCCAGCACCAGTACGGCCAGATAGGGCAACACGCGCAGCAGCTCATACTCACCCGGCGCCTCCACCCGGGCACTGCTGCCCTGAATATAGAGCCAGACCAGTGTCAGCAATGCTGCCGGCAAGGCAATTTTGAAGTTGAGTCGAAACTTGTCCTTCATTTCACAGCCTTGAGTACGGGTCGCGGCGATGGTGGTATCGGAGATGATCGACAGGTTATCGCCAAACATGGCCCCTCCGACTACGGTACCGATCGCCAGCAGCAATGACAGGTCAGTCGCTTCCGCAACACCCACCGCAATGGGAGCGACTGCGGCAATCGTACCCATAGACGTTCCCATGGATGTGGCGATAAAGGCGGTAATGACGAACAGCCCGGGCAGTACAAACTGGGGCGGGATGATACTCAGGCCAAAATTAACGGTGGCATCCACACCACCCACTGCCTTGGCCACACTGGCAAAGGCACCCGCGAGCAGAAAGATCAGTGCCATCGTAATGATCGTGTGCTCTCCCACACCGCTGATAAACGTCTCGATACGCTCATTCAGCCTTCCCTTTTGCAGGATCAGCGCCAGGACAATGGCAGGCAGAATCGCTACGGGAGCCGAGATCTGGTAGAAGGCGAAATCAACACCGGCAGACTGGTAGTAGAGACCACTGCCAATAAACAGCGCAAGGAACAGGCCCAGCGGCAACAGAGCCAAAGGCGATTGTCGAATCATCGGTCATCATCCGTTCTGGGTTACGGCGATCAGCCGCAACGTTCTTCCGTTCAGTCTGGTACACCGACACGAAAGCGGAAAGAGGAAGTACACGGGATCACTGCCGACGGTTCATGGAGCCTGCAGTTGCGTGCGTGGAAACGCGCAATTCTGTCACAACAAGCATAAAAACTGAACAGCTTATAACCATCACTCGATATTGACGATCCAGTCTGGCCCCAGTTGCTGCATCTGACGCAATACCCAGTCAGTACGCTGGCGCACATGACGCGAAGGCGGCTGAGCCGAATAGACCCAGGGGTTGGGCAGTATCGCCGCCAGCCGTGCAGCCTCATTTCGGCTCAGCCGCTGTACCGGCTTGTCAAACCAGTACTCACTGGCCGCTCCGACCCCGTACACACCGGGCGCGAACTCGACAATATTGAGATAGACCTCCAGCGTACGACGCTTGCCCCATATCTGCTCCAGCAGCAGTGCCAGCGGCAACTCAAGCCCCTTGCGGGTCCAGTCACGCCCCGGCCAAAGAAACAGGTTCTTGGCGGTTTGCTGAGTCAGAGTGCTGGCCCCGCGCAGAGTATCGCCCGCCATCGCATCGCGTATTGCCTGCTCCAGCTCCTTGAAATCCACCCCCCCATGCAGGGGAAAACGCTGATCCTCGGCCGCCACCACCGCCAGCTGCATGTGCAACGGTATGGCATCCAGGTCCATCCATTGGTGGCTGTAGCGATCGGGGTAGCCTTCAGGTGTGGTGATACCACGCCAGATCATCCAGGACCAGAACGGCGGGTCCACATAACGCAGCGCCACTGTCACAACCGCGGTTACAATCAACCATACCAGCAGGGCACGCCAAAGCACTCGCCACAGGGGACGAAGCAGATAACGGGATAAAAATGAAGGGTTGGAAGCGGCCACATGAAGTCCTGTCTGATAATGCGTCTATTGCAGCAAAATCAGACCGGAATGTCAGCCGCCTTCTGCAGACACTGATACCAGTAGTTGACCATGGCCGGGTCAGCCTGACTGACCTGCACCGGCGCGAATAGCGGTTTGGCACCCGCCTGCTGCAGTTGACCGGCAACCGACAGACCGAAGGCACAGAACTGTGGATAACTGCGATCCCCCAGCGCCAGCACGGCAAAGGGCAGGTCCACATAGCGCTTGAGGTCATCGTTGGTTGGCCAGCGATCCCCTGTGCGCGGGGCATCACCCTGGCCAGTGGTACTGGCGACCA
Organism: Marinobacterium iners; assembly: GCF_017310015.1. Lineage (NCBI taxonomy): Bacteria > Pseudomonadati > Pseudomonadota > Gammaproteobacteria > Oceanospirillales > Oceanospirillaceae > Marinobacterium > Marinobacterium iners. Next base: position 730,632 of record NZ_CP022297.1, on the reverse strand, counting down.
GCAGCAGCGCCTTGGCGGGCAGCGACTGATCCGCCAACCGGTTGAGCTCGGTCAGGGCTGCAGTGCAGCCCTGTTTGCCCAGTCGCTTGCGCATCTGCTGTGCCAGCTGGCGGGCGGTGCCGGTTTCAGTGGCATAGGCGATCAGGTAGTCCGCTTCACCACTGACAGCCGGTTGCTGCCGCTGCCTGCGCACCTTTGCCCACCACAACAGCAGGGCGTAGGCCGACAGCACCAGCGTTGCCAGCCACTGCCGGCCCGAGCCAAGGTCCTCCATCTGCCAGACCAGCGCCGTGGTCAGCGCCAGCAGTGCAAGAATCAGTTTGCCTGCATGCCTCAAAGCGGCAGCACCTCCAGAGTAGCGCTGTAGCTCAGACGACGCTTGGCGCCTTCAAGCAGCTTGCTGTCCCGCTCTGCCTCAACTTCCAGCCAGTACATGCCCGGCTCGCTGAATTCCAGATTGACCTGACCCTTGGCATCGGATTTCACAATGATCTCTTCAACCTGATCACGATAACGGATGCCGTGACGGATCAGGGTGACTTCGAGATCAGCCGCCGGCTCACCATCGAGCAAAAAGCGAAACTCCACCGGTTCGCCAGTAAACAGATCATTCGGATGGGTTACCGGCACCAACTCGATGCCCTGACCGCTGGTTTTGAAGTTGGCATCGGTCGGGGCGCCCTTGGTGACAAACACCTGCATGCGACTATCGATTTCACTCAGGCGCAGATCTTCCGCTTCAGCCGGAATCTGGCTGATTTCGTCTACACTGCCACGCCAGCGTTTCATCTCACCTTCCAGTTTGTAACGACCAAACACGCCCTGGTTGCGGTTTTGCAGAGTGTAAGTACCCTCTTCTGCCAACTCCACATCAAATACCGAACGGTATTTCCCAGTAGCCTGATTCTGCGCTTCAACCAATTTACCACTCGGCGACAGAATCTCCAGATTGTTCAGCTGCAGAGGGTGGTGTTCAAAATAGAACAGATTGTTGGAGATGGCGCCGTCTACGGTGACCCAGGCGTTTTCGCCAGACAGGACGGTCGCGGAGGGCAGCATCCAGGCACGATGCGCCTGAGCTTCGATGGAAGCGCCCATGCCCAGGGCCAGCAGTGAACAGGCAGCCAGTTGTTTCAGATTCATTGTATTCTCCTTGTTTGAATGGGGACGGTTACACGAGCGCAATCACTCAAAACCGCTGCTATCAGGGCTTGAGTGAGAGGGTTACACGACCCAACTCATGTTCGCCGTTCTGAGTCTGCTCGCTGGCGGCCGCAACCGGCCAGGTGAACGGGAGCTTGAGCAGCTCACGGCCACCCACTTCACGGGCCGCTTCCACCACCAGCTGATAGTCACCTGGCTTCATGGCCACCAGCCCTGCATGCTCATCACCAAAGGTCAGCGAGTGGGTGCCCACCGGGCGGGTTGCGCCCGAAAGGCCATCCACCGGAAACTCCAGCTGACGGCCGCTGCGACGCCACCACTGGCGCAAGTCCTTGAGCCATTTGGTGCCTTCGTTGTCTTTCAGCTCCAGGTCGTACCAGACCGCCAAATCGGTCTGATGCCGCCCCTTGTCGGTTTCGATCCAGATCGCTACATAGGGCCGGTGGTATTCCGCCACCTGCAGCGCCGGTATCTCCACATCCAGTTTCAATTCAGCGGCCATGGCGGTTGAACTGCCCACAGCCAGCAGCGCAGCCGCTGCCGTTGTTTTCCATTGCATAAACGCTCCTCGATCAAGATGCACAGTCAATGCACCAGCAATATGGCAAGCAGCAGCGGCACCATGACACCCAGCCCCGTAATCGGCCAGACACTGATCCGCTCCCGCGCATGTAAATAGAGAACCCCAAGCCCCGTCAGGCAGAACACGATGCACAGTACGGCGAAGAGGTCGATGAACCAGCTCCAGGCGGTGCCGGTATTACGCCCCTTGTGCAGGTCATTCAGATAGGAGATCCAGCCACGATCGGTGGATTCATACAGCAGCTCGCCGGATTCGAAATCCACACTAAGCCATGCATCACCGCCGGGACGCGGCAGCGATACGTAAAGTTCATAGTCGGACCATTCAGGCTGGGCGTTACCCAAACCTATGCCCTCCTTCCCCAGCCAGCGACGCAGGTCACCGGGCAGATTTGCCGGAGAAGCGTCAGTCCGCGATGACAGAGACTCAATCAGTTCGGGCGGGAGCCGGGCCTCAACGGTCTCAACCACCGGCGTCGCCGGAATCTGCCCGGCATGATTGAGGGTGATACCAGTGAACGCAAACAGCAGCATGCCAAAAAGCGCCAGCGCCGAGCTGATCCAGTGCCAAGTCATCAAACGGCGCAGCCAGCGGCTGCGAGCTTGAGCATTCCCTTGCGCGCCTTCAGAGACACGCTCCATTTCAGTTTGATCAACACTCATCACGCTTTGTGTTGCCCCATTCATTACCACGACCCCATCACCGGCAGAGCGCAAAAGACTATAACAATTCTCAATCACCATCAACGAATGATAATGATTATCAGTGTAAAGTTTTGTATCCTGCCACTGCGTTATTGGGGAAACCGCGGGAACAAAACAAATTTAATCTAAATGATAATGATTCTTTTTATTGACGTTTTTATTTTTGGTTGCTAGATTCCCTCCCACTTGAACACCCGTGTCAGGTTCGCTGTATATAAAACCAATTAGAAATGAGAAAAGGATAGAGACGTGAGGAAGTCACATTACCGCACTGCTGCAATCGCCTTGAGTGCCGCCATCTCTGCATCCATCCATGCGGAAGAAGCCGTCAAGCTGGATACCATGGTGATCAGTGCCGCTGGTATCGAGCAGAAACTCACAGATGCACCTGCATCCATCACCGTAATCACCCGTGAAGAGCTGGACAAAAAACCCTATATCACTCTGCTGGATGCAGTGCGTGAAGTAGAGGGTATCGATGTGGGTGAAACTACTGACAAAACCGGCCAGGGTGGCATCAGTATTCGTGGCATGGGGGCTGATTACACTCTGATCCTGATCGACGGCAAGCGTCAGAACAACGTGGGTGACATCTATCCGAACAACTTTGGCGGCAACCAGTTCAACCACATCCCGCCCAAGGAGATGATCGAGCGCATCGAAATCATCCGTGGCCCGGCCTCAACTTTGTATGGAGCCGACGCACTGGGTGGCGTCATCAACATCATCACCAAACGCAACAGTACCGAGTGGCACGGTTCGGTTTCACACAGCCGTACCCATCAGACCAACGACGACTTCGGCAATGACACCACAACCGATTTCGCCGTAAGTGGCCCATTGATTCAGGACACTCTCAATATCGGCATTCGCGGCAGCCTGTATGAGCGTGATGCTTCAGAGCCCAATTTTGCTGAGATTGTTGACCCGAACGGTAACCCGGTACCGCGTGAGCTGGGCTATGGCGCTGGCGGCAAAACCACCGAGAATGAAAATCATAACCTTGGTATCCGGCTGGATTTCAAGCCGGCGGATAATCAGAATCTGAGCTTTGATTACGAGACATCCGAGCAAACCTACGACAACAAACCATCCGATGGTGCAAACCCTCTTGGCACCACTGACAGCGTTAACCGTTTGCCGCGTGCAGGTTACGCCCTGGAGCAGCAGTTCAGCCGTGATCAGTTTTCCGTACGCCATGAGGGTGACTGGGCCTTTGGCCACTCAGATATCACCTTGCACCATGTTGCCACCAGCAATGATGGTCGCACTCTGCCACTGACAGCAACAGAAAGACTGCAATATGACCAGATGGTGGCTGACGGTGCGACGGATGCCGAGATAGAAGCGGCATTGCTGCCTCGCCCCAAACGAGCACTGGAAACCCGCCAGACCACTCTGGATGTCAAACTGGACTCACAAATCGGTGATCACTGGCTGGTATATGGCGGTCAGTACATTGATGCCGAAATGGAAGATGGCACGTTTGGCATGAATGGCAGCGGTTTTGCCAATGGCAGCGTACAGGAACACAAGCAGTGGTCACTTTTTGCCGAAGACAACTGGGGGATGACTGATGCCTTCACTCTGACCGGCGGTGTCCGCTATGACCACCACAATATTTTTGGTGGTCATATCAGCCCTCGCGTCTATGCCAACTGGAATCTGACACCCGAGTGGACTCTGAAAGGCGGCGTCAGCACAGGCTATAAAGCCCCCAAGGCAAGCGATCTGTATAACGGCATCACCGGTTTTGGTGGTCAGGGTACACGCCCCTTCCATGGTACGCCGGACCTGCAGCCTGAAACGAGCGTCAACAGCGAGTTGGCGATCTACTACTCACATCCGGAAGGCCACAACTTTAACGCCACCATATTCTCGAACAAGTTCAAGGACAAGATCGAGAGTGGTGATGGTATCTACCACTGCGATGACCCAGCCGCTAACACTGGCAACTGTGCCAACCTGGCACCGGAATGGAATCGGGTGCTGGGCGATGGTTACACCTTCAGTCAGCTGATCAACATCGACAGTGCCAAAATTGACGGCATTGAGTTGGCGGGTAAATATCAGCTGACCCCCACACTATACCTGCGCGCCAACTATACCTACACCGATGCGCGCATCACCAGCGGTGCCAACGAAGGTCAGCCTCTGAGTGGCACAGCCAAACACATGGCCAACGCAACACTGAACTGGCAGGCAACACCGCAATTCAGCACCTACCTTACCGCTGAAATGCGTTCAGAGCGCTTCACCAGTACGCCACGCGGCTGGTCATCTGACGTGGATTACCCGGAATTCTACAAGGACTACACCATCTTTCATCTGGGTGCGAGCTACAACGTGACGAAAAACTTCACGGTCAACGCACGCATCAACAACCTGCTGGATGAAGATTTCACCAGCTACCAGACCATTTTCACAACAGAAGATGGCGGTGCAACCTGGGATCCCAACTACATCGACGACTACAACGTGAAAGCGAAATCACGCAACTTCTGGCTCTCCGCCAACTACCGCTTCTGACCAGAAGCAACCCTCATTCATTTGGCGCTCCTTGTGGGCGCCTTTTTTATGCACCGAACTACAATGCAATGACGCCCACTGCCTGCAAAAAGATCACCAGGATAATCACCGGTACCAGATAGCGCATGAGCCGCAACCAGATACGCAACACCCCTTTGCGTGCACCCAACTCTTCAGCCGTATGTTCCGGCTTCATAACCCAGGCTGTGAACAACGCCATGCACAAAGCTCCCAGTGGCAGCATCCAGCCAGAGGTAAGATAATCCAGCGCCTCAAAAAATGTCTTTCCGGCCAGGGTCCAGTCGGCACCGATATTGAAGGAAAATACTGTACCCAGGCTCAACAACCAGATGCCCCCGCCACCGAGCAGGCAGGCTTTAAGCCGCGACATGCCACGCTTTTCTGTCAGCCAGGCAATGGCCGGCTCAATCAAGGAGAATGCCGAGGTAAGTGCCGCTACCGACAGCATGACGAAGAACAAGGTACCAAACAGCGTGCCAAACGGCATCTGACCAAAAGCGATTGGCAGGGTTACGAAAATCAGCCCAGGACCACCTGCCGGTTCGAGACCATGCGCGAATACAATCGGAAAAATCGCCATGCCCGCCAGCAGCGCAGCCGCTGTATCCAGTATGGCAATCAGGATGGAGGTGCGCACAATCGACACCGACTTGGGCAGGTAGGAGCCGTACACCATCATCGCACCACCGCCGATGCTCAGGGTAAAAAAGGCATGCCCCAGCGCCAGTAAAATGCCGGAGGCGCTGAGCTTGCTGAAATCGGGGCTGAACATGAAGGCGGCCGCTTGTGCAAAGTGACCACTGCTGGCGGCAAAGCCCACCAAGATAACCAGAAACAGGAACAGCAGCGGCATCAACAGATTAGCAGCCTTTTCCAGACCACTGCGCACACCCCGTCCGACGATCCCCAGCGTCAACACCAATACCAGCGTACCCCAGCCAATCAATACCCACGGGTTGTGCAGATGCGCATCAAATTGCTGCCCGATTTCAGCTGGCTGCAGCTGGGCAAATACACCACTGGCGGTCAAAGGGATATAGGCCAGGGCCCAGCCAGCTACCACCACATAGAAGCTGAGCAACAGAAAGCCGGTCAACACGCCCAACCGGCCGACGTTTTTCCACAGTGGGCTGGCACCTGCCTCCTGTGCCAGAGCCGCCATGGAGTTGACCGGATTCTGCTGACCGCGCCGACCGATCAGTACTTCGGCCATCAGCAGTGGCAGCCCCAATACAGCGATACATGCCAGATAGACCAGCACAAAGGCACCGCCGCCATTTTCACCAGCGATATAGGGAAATTTCCAGATATTGCCCAGCCCGACCGCTGCACCGGCAGCGGCCAGCACGAAGGCAAGACGGGTGGACCATTGCTGTGCGGGCATTCGCCCGGCAGAGGGGTTCGATATGTTGTTCATGACAGGATTCCGCTTGGATCAGCGGGATATCCTGCCATAAAAGCAATGCGTTTTCTGCCGCTTAACTACGGCTCTGTACCTGCTCCAGATAATTCAGCCAGCTCTTCGCCTGATCACGGGTACCATTGTACGCACTGGCACGTTCAAAGCTGGAACGCGCCAGTTCATATTCAGCGCGGTTGATATCGGCGATTCCGCGCAGCAAGAGCAGCTCAGCCGCATCCGGCTTAAGCGCAACGGCCTTATCAATGCTGCGCTTCATGTCACTCCAGCGCTTGAGCTGCAGCTCCAGGTAGGCCAGCTGACGCCAGGTGTCATAATCCGGCTTGCGCTCGGCGATGCGCTGCAGGGTCTTGCGCCCCTGCTCATAGAGCTTAGCATCCAGCTGTGCCTGAGCCAGCAGGCGCTGGTGCTTGAGGGTATCACGCACAGTGCCCGCTCGCAGGGACTGCTGCAACACTTCGGCGGCGCGTTGAGGGACACCCTGCTGCATCATCAACTGCACCAGCCAGATATACTGTCGTTCTTTCTGCAGATGGCCACCAATCCAGGCGGCACGCAGCGTTGCCAACGCATCAGCGTGACGCTCACGAATCTGATATACACTGGCCAGCTGCTCCCAGTACTGAGACTTCTGTGGATAACGTTCAGTCAGCAGTTCCAATACAGCTGTCGCGCCCTGCCACTGCTTAAGCTGGAAGTGTGCCGCCAGCTGCAGACGATACCAGTCTTCGGGGGCACGGCCTTTAATTCTGATTGCGGTCTTGATGGGATCAACGACTTTTTGCCATTGCTCCTGTTGCGAATAGCCCTGTGCAAGCAATAGATAGTCATCGGCACGAATTTCACTGTCTGCCATCCCGGCCGCACGCACCAGTTGCATCCAGTGCTCCAGAGACGCGGTACCCTTCTTCCATTGATCCAGTGTTAACTGCAATTGAGCCACCGTGTGCAGCAACCGGCGCTGATCCTGTTCGGTCAGTGCCTTCAGCTCCCAGGCGGCCTTAAACTGCTTCAGCGCTTCGGCCTCACGTTTCTGCTGAAGTGCCAGGTTACCGCGAAACTGATGCATATAGGCTTTGCCTGGTGGGCTCAGATCCTGCTGCGCAAGCTTGTCCAGCACCTCGGTCGCCTTGGCGAACTGTTCTTGTGCCATCGCCTGCTGCGCTGCATTCAGCTGCTGCAGCACAAAAGGAGATATGTTCACCGTTTCGGCCCGGACAGCACCGGTCAAACTCAGCAATAACAGTAACGGCAACAGGATGATCGTGCGCTTCATGCGATTACTCCAACTTGAATTCCAGACGCTGACGGGTTCGGAACGGCACGGCCTGCCCCCCTTCAGTCAACGGATTGAAGCGCCAACGCAATAGCGCGCGCTCAACGGCACTGTCAAACATGCCCGGCGGTGAAGACTCGACTATTTCAAACGAGTCAGCGACGACATGCCCGGAGCGATCCACCGTAAATTCGGCGACAACGAACCCTTCTATGCGACGCGTCAAGGCACGCCGCGGGTATTGCGGATTCATTCGTGAAACCGGCGTAGCATTGAGGTTCATGCTGATACCCGGCGAAGGCGCCGGTGCCGCAACAGCCTGGGCAGCCGACAGATTCGCTGCAGCATTGATGCGAATATTCATATCCAGGCTGGGCGTTGGCATATCCAGCGCAACCGTTGGCATATTGATCGCCGCCGTCTGCTGTATGGCGGGCGGTTGTGGTGTCTCCGGCTGCTGTATCACGGGCTCGGGTGGCGGCAGCGATTCCCGCTGGCGCAGTTGTACCTCGGAATCCAGCTTTAGCCGGTGAAGGTTGATGTTTGTATGATCCGTCATTACCGGTGGTTCACTGCGACCGATACCGGCAAGATGCGCCATCAACATAAACAGCAACAGGCTGACCAGCACAGCCCCTGGCAGGAACAACAGCGCTCGCATCAACCCTTACCCTCGCGGGTGGCGACTGCAACCTGCTCAATACCGGACAGTTTCACCTGATCCATGACCTGTACCAGCAAACCGGTTTTAGCGTCCTTGTCCGCCTGAATCATCACACCCAGATCGGGCTGCTCCACCTTGAGCCGCTCCAGTGTGGGTCGAATCATACGGATATCCACCGGCTGACGATCCAGCCAGACTTCATCCTGCGCCGTAATTGCCAGCATCACGCCCTGGCTTTCCTGCACTTCAGACGTATCCGACACCGGACGTTCAATCTCGACCCCGGCCTCTCGTACAAAACTGGTCGAAACAATAAAGAAAATCAGCATGATGAACACGATATCCAGCATCGGCGTCATGTCGATTTCGGCATCATTTTCCAACATTTCCAGATTGAGTCGTTGCCTCATCCTCTGGCTCCTGTGATATCAAGACGGGTACGTTGCAGTTGGCTCCAGCGGGCAAGACGGTTCCACAGCAGCAGTCCACTGACGGCCATTACCATGCCTGCCAGCGTTGGCAGGGTCGCACGAGCCACACCAGCGGCCATAAGACGCGGATTACCGGTACCGTTCAAGGCCAGGGTGTCAAACAGGTGGATCATGCCGGTCACGGTACCGAGGAGCCCGATCAGCGGACACAGCGCTATCAAGGTTCGGATCAACGGCAATGCCCCCTGAAGATCCAGAAGCAGGTCCGCTCGCTCAAGGCCTCGCAGTGCGCCGGGCTGTTGCTTACGGTAGGCACGGATACGGCGCGGGAAATCGATCCAGCGAAACCAGAGCCGCTCCAGTAAAAGCGTCCACAGCAGCAGGCTGACCAGCAGCAGCGCCCAAAGCACAGGACCACCCGCCTTGAAAAAGCCCTCCAGTGCTGCCTGATACTGGGACAGATCAGGCAGCATGGCGCGCCTCGTCCGCATCACTGAGATTTGCACGCTGCGTGGCCAGCAAGGCCAGCCCCTTCTGCTGCAGCAGCTGCAGCAGGCGACGGCTGCGTGCAGCCAGCAGGCTATGACAGAACAGCAGCGGTATCGCCACACACAGCCCCAGCACTGTGGTCATCAGCGCCTGGGAAATGCCACCAGCCATCAGTTTGGGATCACCGGTTCCGAACAGAGTGATGCTCTGGAAGGTGCCGATCATACCGGTTACGGTGCCCAGCAGGCCCAGCAGTGGCGCAACGGCCGCGACCAGTTTCAGCAGAGTCAGGCCACGCTCAAGAATGGGGGCTTCCTTGAGAAGCGCCTCATCAACTCTCAATTCGGTTTCATCAGTCGTACGGCCCGATTCTCCCGCCTGCATCACTCGGCCCAATGGATTATTGCTATGCGCCTGCTGCGGCTGGCGCAGCTGTTTGCGTACACTCAACTCGACTGTGATCGTGGTCATCAGTTTCCAAAGCGCAACCAGCAGACCAATGCCGCCCAGCGACAGAATGATGTAACCCACCAGCCCGCCCTGTGCGATGCGCGCCTTCAGATCAGGGGTTTGTGCCAGCAACGCCAACAGATTGCCGCGACTGGGGTCGACTACCACCACATTGCCCTGCCCAGCCATAAAATCACGGGCCTGCGTGATCACGCCACTGTCTGGCTGCACCGGCAACTGCTGCAACACACCATTTTCATAGTTCAGATAGTGGCCTTCAGATGTCAGGGCCGTGAACGGACCAATCCTCAACACATTTGTTTCGGCGCGACTGCCATCAGGCTTCACCACCGAAGCTGTGAAGGGGGCAACTTCTCCCGTAGCGGTCATTTCCTGCTGCAGCAGGAACCAGAGTCCCTCCAGCTCGGCCAGCAAAGGAATACGCTTGAGCTCGGCGAAGGCCAATAGCTCATCACGCTGGGGATATTCTGCCGTGATCAAGGAGTCAGACAGCTGTCCCTGAAGTTCCTGTGCCTGCTGCTTGACCACACCAAACACCTCACCCAGCTGTCCGCTGCGCATGCGCAGGGCTTCGCCCTGCTCAGTTAACGCATCCTCATTGGCCTGAAATTCGGCCTTCAATCTTTCCTGCTCGGCTTCGGCCGCCGCCAGTCGCTTCCTTGCATCATTCAGCAGGGCCAACTGGCGATTATGATCACCCTGAAATGCCTGCAAGCGCTCGGCATCCTGACTGCGATCCCGAGATACATCTGAACGAATCTGCTGCAGCAATTTCTGCAATTCATCGGCCTGAGCCGGCACACTTAATATGATGGCACATGCCACGAGCGCGATCTTCATGACCTGTTTCACAGTGAACCTCCTGTCAGCTCAAGCGGCAGTTCCAACAACTCAGGTACAGACTGCTGACGCGCAACGCTGATCGCTTTGCGAATCGACCAGTTGTGCGATGCATCCATGACTTCCCAGCCATCTTCGGCTTTGCTCCAGCGACCACTCTCTTCACCATTCAACGTCTGGTAGTACAGCCCCACACGCCCCAGTCGCAGGAAGGTTACCTCTCGCTCCGACCCATTCTGGCTCAGCGACCCGGTCCAGGCTTCCAGCGTACGGCCATACTCGGCTTCGATTTGATAGGCTTCAAGAATCTGGCGATATTTCTCCGCCAAACTGACATCGGCCCGATCCATCAAACGTGCCAGCCTCTCCGTCCGTTGCTGGCGCTCTTCAAGCAGGAACGGCAGGTCAGCCGCGACGAACTGTTCCAGCATGGCCTGCATGCGAACCAGAAGAGGCAGCGTAGCCTGCTCGGTTTCAGCCAGTGACACCAGCTGCTCTTCAATATCGACAAGTTCACGGGACTGATCGTCAATCATGCGTGACAACTGCCGGTTGTAGGCTTCCACCAGATCGGCCTGACGCAGGATCGCACTGTACTCTTCGTAGTTTTCCCGAGTCTGGCGATCCAGCTGATCGATGTTACGCTGTACCTGTGCGCCTTCACGATGACTCTGTTGCAGTGTCTGCTGCGCCTGATCGAGTGGTCCTGCCTGGACCAGCAGCGACACTGAGCAGCCTAGTGCAAGCAAAGCGGCCTTACTGTGTATGGACTGCATGATTAACCCAATATGTAATTTTAATGAAAACGATTCGCATTATTTAATCTATTGTTTTGAAATGCAACCCTGAATTGGTATTGAAGCTCAGATACCTTGGTGTCGAATCGTCAGACCCAACAACAAAAAACCCGCCGAAGCGGGTTTTTTGTTACAGCGTATTCTTGCTATACCACAGCATCACACCGCCTTGTGGGCGATGATGTCCTTCCACTTGGCCGGACCGGTGGTGTGTACGGATTCGCCTGAAGTATCCACGGCCACAGTGACCGGCATATCCTTCACTTCAAACTCGTAGATCGCTTCCATACCCAGTTCCGGGAAGGCAATCACATCGGCATGGGTAATCGCCTTGGATACCAGGTAAGCTGCACCACCAACTGCCATAAGGTAGACGGCCTGGTTGTCCTTGATCGCGTCGATGGCGATCGGGCCGCGCTCGGACTTGCCGATCATGCCCAACAGGCCTGTGCTTTCCAGGATCTGACGGGTGAACTTGTCCATACGGGTAGAGGTAGTCGGGCCAGCCGGGCCGACCACTTCATCACGCACCGGATCAACCGGGCCCACGTAGTAGATGAAGCGACCTTTCAGATCCACCGGCAGCTCTTCGCCGTTGTTCAACATTTCAACCATGCGTTTGTGCGCGGCGTCGCGACCGGTCAGCATCTTGCCGTTCAGCAGGATGGTCTCACCGACTTTCCACTCTTTCACCGCTTCCGGGGTGATCTCGTCCAGATTGACACGACGGGTATTGGCGCCGACTTCGAAGGTCACTTCCGGCCAGTCATCCAGGCTAGGCGGCGTCAGTACGGCCGGGCCGTTGCCGTTCAGGGTGAAGTGGGTGTGGCGGGTAGCGGCACAGTTCGGGATCATGCACACTGGCAAAGACGCCGCGTGAGTCGGGTAATCCATGATCTTGACGTCGAGAATGGTGGTCAGACCGCCCAATCCCTGAGCGCCAATGCCCAGGGCGTTGACCGCGTCCATGATTTCCAGGCGCAGCTCTTCGATACGGTTCTGCGGGCCACGCTCGCGCAGTTCGTGAATATCGATCGGGTCCATCAGCGACTCTTTCGCCATCACAGCCGCCTTCTCGGCGGTACCGCCAATACCGATGCCCAGCATACCCGGCGGACACCAGCCGGCACCCATGGTCGGTACAGTCTTGACGATCCAGTCCACGATGCTGTCGGATGGGTTGAGCATCGCCATCTTGGACTTGTTCTCGGAACCACCGCCCTTGGCCGCCACGTGTACTTCCACTTCGTCGCCTTCAACGATTTCGTAGTGGATTACCGCCGGGGTGTTGTCCTTGGTGTTCTGACGCTTGCCAGCCGGATCAGCCAGGATAGAGGCGCGCAGCACGTTATCCGGGTGCATGTAGGCGCGACGTACGCCTTCGTTGACCATGTCGGTCACGGACATTTTGGCGTCCCACTGAACGTTCATGCCCACTTTCAGGAATACGGTAACGATACCTGTGTCCTGACACAGCGGACGGTGGCCCTCGGCACACATGCGTGAGTTGATCAGGATCTGCGCCATGGCGTCTTTTGCCGCCGGGTTTTCCTCTTTCAGATAGGCTTCGTGCACACCCTGCACAAAATCGATCGGGTGGTAGTAGGAAATGAACTGCAGCGCATCGGCGATGCTGCTGATGAAATCATCCTGGCGAATAACGCTCATTGACGACTCTCCAATCTGGCTGGTTTGGGTTCACTGAGGTCGGGCCAGTCCAAAGACCGGCAGAATCTGGGGCCGCATTATACACCAAATTGGCCCCTTAACTTCTCGGGTATTGGTATTAGAACAGGGGCGGCAGCGGGTTGATCAGCGCTACACAAAACAACAGACCAAAGCCCAACAACAGTCGTGCCGTGGCAGGCGTCAGCGGAGCCCGCCGTTCAGCGGGTGCATTGAGCAGGCAAACCGGCTTAAGTGTCAGAAGCAGACTCGGCAGCAGCCAGAAGGCACCGGGCAGCAGCCCCAGTGCCAACAGCAATGCCAGCAGCAGGTAGGCCAGCGCCAGCAGTACGCAGTAAAGCCGCACCGAGAAATGATAGCCAGCTCTGACTGTCAATGTATTGTGACCGTCGCGCTGATCGGTTTCGTAATCTCTCAGCTCATTACTCAACAACAGCAGAGAGACCAGCAAACTCACCGGCAGCGATTGCAGCACCAGTCCAGCCGTCACGGATGCACCTAACGCAACGGCACTGCCGCTGATCATCAGCACACCCATCAACCAGAACACCAGCACCACACCAAGCCCTCGACTCTTGTAGTTGACCGGCTTCAGGGTATAGCCCAAAGCACCTGCCAGCCCCAGCACACAGAGCAACAGGAAGCTTAGACCTCTGAGGCTGACAAAATAGAGCGCGATGGCACTGGCCAGCAGGAAGCAGGCCATGCCCAATCGAAAATGCCGCTGCACTGCCTGTATCTGCCACTCACTACCCGGCTTCCGTCGCAACAGCGGCAGATCACTGTAGTCATTGATCAGGTTCACGCCAGCCTGCAGCAGCACGCCACCGACCAGTACCAGCACTGCCTGCAGCGAGTTGAATTGCCCCTGCTGCCAGGCCAGCAGCAGGCCGATCGAGCAGGTGACAAGCGCGACCGGGAAGGTAAACGGGCGCACCGCACCGATGAAGGTATATTTGTCAGGAGTTTTCATTCAGGCCAGCTGCCCAACAAGGGTTATTCAAAAAAATGGGGAGCATTGGCTCCCCACTGGATTGCGTGCGAGTCAGTGTGTATCAGCCACGCGCTGGCGCGTTGGGCAGGTCACGCATTAGCAGCGCATAGGTCATATCGGTATCGAAATCAACCGGAATACGCATGCGATGGCCGGAACCCGGTGCCACCTCTGCCGCCTGACCTTTCTTGTCCAGCATCTCCTGCAACACAAAGCGCTTGTTGCCGGCCGGGGTCATCAGCTCCAGAGTGTCGCCCTTCTTGAAGTGGTTTTTAACATCCACTTCAATGAAGCCGGTTTGGGCATCATGGCCGATGATCTCGCCCACAAACTGCTGATGCACGCCAACGGAGTTGCCGGTTTCATAGTTCTGGTACTCGTCATGCACATGACGACGATAGAAGCCTTCGGTATAGCCACGATTGGCCAGGTTTTCCAGCGTATCCATCAGGCTCATGTCGAACGGCTTGCCTGCTACAGCATCATCGATCGCCTTGCGGTAGGCCTGGGCCGTACGCGCCACATAGTAATGCGACTTGGTCCGACCTTCGATCTTGAGCGAGTCCACGCCCATCTCGGCCAGCTTGTGTACATGCTGGATGGCACGCAGATCCTTGGAGTTCATGATGTAGGTACCGTGCTCATCCTCGAACGCCGGCATGTATTCGCCGGGTCGAGTCTCTTCCTGCAGCAGGAAGATGCGATCGGTCGGCTTACCCTCACCCAGTGCTGGTTGTGTTTCGTCAGCCCGTGCGTTGGGATCAAAGGACTGTACCGGCACCACATCACCGGATTCGTCTTCCTTCGCTTCGTGCGCGTCGTACTTCCAACGACAGGTGTTGGTACAGGTACCCTGGTTGGGGTCACGGTGATTGATGTAGCCGGACAGCAGACAGCGACCGGAGTAGGCGATGCAGAGCGAGCCGTGCACGAACACTTCCAGCTCCATCTCGGGACACTGCTGACGGATCTCGGCAACCTCGTCCAGTGACAGCTCACGCGACAGGATGATGCGCTCGATGCCGGCCCGATGCCAGAACTTCACCGAAGCCCAGTTCATTGTATTGGACTGAACTGACAGATGGATCGGCAGATCCGGGTACTTGTCCTTCACCATCATGATCAGACCGGGGTCGGACATGATCAGGGCATCCGGCCCCATCGCAATGACCGGGTCCAGGTCCTTCATGTAGGTCTTGAGCTTGGAGTTGTGCGGCATGATGTTGCTGGCAACAAAGAATTTCTTGCCCATTTCATGCGCAATACGAATCCCTTCGGCCAGATTGTCGTGCGTAAAATCGTTGTTACGCACCCGCAGGCTGTAGCGGGGCTGGCCCGCATAAACCGCATCGGCCCCGTAGGCAAATGCATACTTCATGTTTTTCAGTGTCCCGGCTGGGGACAGCAGTTCAGGTGTTCGCATAGAGTCTGTGTAATCTGAGTAGTTATAGGGCCTGGTTGCAGGCAGACAGGTGAACCTCAAACAGGGGTGTGTAAATGGAGCCACGCTCACCCGGGCGGCTCTGAAACAGCACCACTGAATCCGCCGGCGTGGTCAGTCCCGGTTGTGGCCAGCAGTCGGGCACTTCGAACCGGTTACTGGCCGGCAAACGAGCCAGCGTAATATGAGGTTTGAAATCGCGTTCATCATACCGAATTCCAGCTTCCTTGGCGATCTCGACCATCTGCCGGTGCAGCGCCATCAATGGCTCGCTTTCGCTCGTCAACGCTGCCAGCACGGCCAGACGCGGATTGGCCTTGTAATAAGCCAACCGATCCAGTTGCACCATAAAGCTTCCCTGCTGCTTAAGCCTCTCACGGCAAAGCTGCTCCAACTCGGTAACCTGATCCAGTGTCACTTCACCTGTAAAACAGAGTGTCAGATGATAGTTGGCCGAGTCGACCCAGTGGGCATCCAGGCCTCGATCATAGGCACAGAGCGTATCGGCACAGTCGGACAGCGGCCGTGCAATTCGCTCGGGTACCGGCAACGCAAAAAATGTTCTCAGATTCATGTCGTATGGCTGCACACGCTGCCAACAACAGCGCGAGCAGCCTTCACCTTCCTGTTATTTGGCGGCTTTTGCCATCAGTGTCTTTTGCGCCGGATGCGACAGTATCGACTTGATCCAGCGATGCACCTCAGGATAGGCACTGTAGTCAAATCCGCCCAGTTTGGGCCAGCTCAGCACCATAGCACCGTGAATATCCGCAATGGTAAGATGATCACCACTAATCCATTCACGTCCCTGTAACTGCTGCTCCAGCGTCGGCAAAAACCGATTCAGCTCTTCACTGGCGCGCTCAATCACAGCCTGATCGGGATTGTCCTTGTTGAACTTGAACTGGATCAATATATCCAGTGCCGGCACTTCCATCTGGTTACTGACAAAAAGTGACCAACGCAGGATATCAGCTTCCTCTTCCGGAGTAGTACCCCAAAGACGACCGTTGCCGTACTTGCGCGCCAGATAGAACAGAATCGCCTGCGTTTCGAACAGCACCAGATCACCATCGACCAGCGTGGGAATTTTTCCGGTGGGGTTAAGCGCCCGATACTCGCTGGATTGAGTCTGCTCACTGCGCGGCAGCATATCCACCGCTTCGTACTCCAGCCCCAGCTCTTCAAGTGCCAGCATCACCATGCCGGCACGGGAAAACACACTGCCATATACTTTGATCATGCTACTGCTGCTCCACTTTGAGTTGCAGATTGTTCAACTGCTGCCGAATACGCAACAGGTCCTGATTGATTTGACGTCGGGTTCCATCAATGGCGCTGATCGCCTGCTCATTCTGGCGGATCCGCTGCGCCAGCTCGGCGCTGCCACCCTGCCCGTCTTGCAGGCCGGTCAATTGCTGAGTCAGCTGCTGTTGTACCTTGAGCCGACCTTCACTTTCCACTTTCAGGCCCTGCTCCAGAGTGGCCAGCTGTTGTTCCAGCCCCTTAAGCCGAGCATCCAGCCGTTGCTGCGAGCTGCTGACAGCAGATTTGGCAGCACTGGCCTCTTCAAGCGCCTTGCCTGCCTGAGCTGCCTGCTGGCGAACCGATTTCAGACTGCTGCCCAAGTCAGCCAGAGAACCTTCAAGTGTTTTCAACTGTTCGGCATGCGCATCCAGCTGAGGCTTGTTACGCTGATAGGCAATGGTCCACAGCTTGGCAATTTCAGAATCAACATGGGTCACTCGCTCGTTCACACGCCCACTCAGGTCTTCCAGCCGCTGCTGCAGCGTCTGACCGGATTGAGCTGCGCTGTCAGACGTAACCTCCAGCATCTCCTCCAGCACCTCTACCCGCTGCTGTGCCTGAGTCAAATCCTGTTCCAGCTGCTGCAAACGCCCCTGCTGTTCCGTAAGTATGAAACCCAGGTAACCAACCCCGGCCACCAACAGCAGCAGGATCAACGTTATCAGAAGGCTGCCGCCCCGCCCCGCTCCGGCAGGAGCGGGCGCAGCCGCTGCACGCTCAGGAGCGACACTGGAAGAAGAGCGGGACACCGGCTCGGCCGCGATCGATTCCAACCCGGCCGTGTCCAAGCCTGGCTCCTTGCGTTCACTCATGATGTTTCAATTTCTCTGTCGGCGTTAAGCGCTCAACCCTAGCAGGTTTGCCGGGAACGAAAAAGCCCCGCGTATGCGGGGCTTTCAGGGCCATTAAAGGCGTGAGGGAGGCTGAATCACATCATGCCGCCCATACCACCCATTCCGCCCATGCCGCCCATATCCGGCATGCCACCGGCATTCTCTTCCGGGTGGTCGGCAACCATTGCTTCAGTGGTGATCATCAGGCCAGCGATAGAGGCAGCCGCCTGCAGCGCAGAACGAGTCACCTTGGCCGGGTCGATAATACCCATTTCCATCATATCGCCGTACTCTTCGGTACCCGCGTTGAAGCCGAAGGCTCCTTCACCAGCACGTACCTTGTCGACTACGACAGAGCCTTCGCCACCGGCGTTGCCCACGATCTGACGCAGCGGTGCTTCCATGGCACGCAGTGCCAGCTGGATACCGATGGTCTGATCATGGTTGTCGCCTTGCAGGCCTTCCACCTTGCTCAGCGCACGGATCAGGGCAACACCACCACCCGGTACCACGCCTTCTTCAACGGCAGCACGGGTTGCGTGCAGAGCATCGTCAACGCGGGCTTTCTTCTCTTTCATTTCCACTTCGGTGGCAGCACCCACCTTGATTACGGCCACACCGCCTGCCAGCTTGGCAACGCGCTCCTGCAGCTTTTCACGATCGTAGTCAGAAGTGGTTTCTTCGATCTGGGTACGGATCTGCTGTACACGTGTCTCAATATCAGCCTTGGTACCGGAGCCATCGACAATCACCGTGTTTTCCTTGGTGATATTGATGCGCTTGGCAGTACCCAACTGTTCAAGAGTCACCGTTTCCAGGCTCAGGCCGATCTCTTCAGAGATTACCTGACCACCGCTGATCACGGCGATATCCTGCAGCATCGCCTTGCGACGATCACCAAATCCAGGCGCCTTGACGGCACATACCTTGACGATGCCACGCATAGTGTTAACTACCAGCGTCGCCAGTGCTTCACCCTCAACATCTTCAGCTACGATCAGCAGCGGACGGGAAGACTTTGCAACCTGCTCAAGTGTTGGCAGCAGTTCACGAATATTAGAGATTTTCTTGTCTACCAGCAGGATGAACGGGTCTTCCAGCTCAGCTGACATGTTCTCTTGGTTGTTGATGAAATACGGAGACAGGTAGCCACGATCGAACTGCATACCTTCAACCACATCCAGTTCGTTATCGAAGCCGGATCCTTCTTCAACAGTGATGACACCGTCCTTGCCTACACGCTCCATCGCTTCAGCGATAATGCGACCGATTTCCGGATCAGAGTTGGCGGAGATGGTGCCCACCTGCGCAATCGCCTTGGAGTCTTCGCAAGGTACAGACATGGCTGCCAGCTGTTCTACAACCGCCTTAGCTGCCTTGTCGATACCGCGCTTCAGGTCCATCGGGTTCATGCCAGCGGCAACGGACTTCAGGCCTTCGTTCACGATCGCCTGAGCCAGAACGGTTGCAGTGGTAGTACCGTCACCGGCCACATCGTTGGCCTTGGAAGCGACTTCCTTGACCATCTGTGCACCCATGTTCTCGAACTTGTCTTTCAGTTCGATCTCTTTGGCAACGGATACGCCATCCTTGGTCACGGTCGGTGCACCGAAGGACTTGTCCAGTACCACGTTACGGCCTTTCGGGCCCAGAGTTGCCTTTACTGCATCAGCCAGGATGTTCACGCCCTTGAGCATGCGCTGACGGGCATCATCACCAAAACGTACGTCTTTAGCAGCCATTGTTCACTAGTCCTGTATTCAGTATCGAGTTAATAAGTTGACGATTTGAGCGACGCGAAGCTGAGCTTTCAGTCTTCCAGGACGCCGTAGATCTCACCTTCCTGCATGATCAGCAGTTCATCACCATCGACTTTGACGGTGTTGGAGCCGGCATACTGACCGAAGAGGATCTTGTCACCCACTTTTACGGAAGGCGCCTGAATCTCACCGTTATTGAGAGTCCGGCCCGGACCTACTGCCACGACTTCGCCACGGTTGGGCTTCTCGGCTGCAGAGCCCGGCAGCACAATACCGCCAGCCGTAGTGGTCTCTTCTTCGCTGCGGCGAACTACAACACGGTCGTGAAGTGGACGAATTTTCATCTGGTTGTTCTCCTGGTATCTAGGATCCAATGCGATGTTGTTGTTAATGCGGACGCGATGCGCGATCCGAATTCAGGTTGCAACGTTAATGGGGGGAGCCTTCCGGCTTTTCAATGCCTGAACTGCAACTTTTTTTTGCAGCTGCAGAGCTCTCCATCCTGCAGCAGGAAATGGGGGGGACAGGGGGTGTTTTCAAGGGGCCGAACAGGATTTTTTATCGATCTCGATGGGTGATTTCACCTTCAATCGGGTCACGCTCTTCTACCGTTCTGTAGTCATCCGGATCTGCCGTGTACACGTGCATTTCTTCGGTCTGATTCCGGTGAGTGGCTGCCACTACGGTAAAGCGCCCGATCAGGGGTTTGATCAAGGCACATCGTGCCGCCGGGATCAGGCAGCTGAAGCCGATCACATCCGTCACAAAGCCAGGCGTCACCAATAGTGCTCCACCCACTGCAAGCAGTATGCCTTCAGCCATTTCCTGCCCCGGCACCTCACCCTGATCCATGCGCTGCTGGGCGCGCGCCAGCGTCGACAGGCCCTGGTGGCGCAGCATGTTGACACCGATAAAAGCGGACAACAGTACCAGTCCGACGGTGTACCAAGCGCCTATTGCCTGTCCCACTTGAATCAGGACGGTGATTTCAATGATTGGAATGATGATGAACAACAGAAAGAGAACGCGCATGTGACTCCTGCAAGGCAAGCTGGATATAACAATCGGACAGTCACATGATCGCTCAGTTCCGACCCAAAGTCATGCTGCCGTAACCACTCCGCCCATATAAGAGAAAACCCTTATTTTACAAAAAGTTAAGCTTTCACCCCTCTTATCCATTAGACACCAAAACCCTCCATTATTAGTACATTTCATGACTTTTTTGCGACAGATATAGACTTTTTAGACGATGCAAATTAAATTGTTGCACTGCAATATGTTGCGGCGCACAATAAGAAACTACCATTTGATTAGAGGGGATTCCCGATGGAACTCAAAGATAAAGTGATCGTTGTAACCGGTGGAGGCCGCGGTCTGGGCCGCGCCATGGCGCTTGAATTGGCTGGCAAGGGTGCCAAGCTGGCACTGGTAGACCTGAATCAGGATGACCTGGACCAGACCGCTGGCCTGTGCATGGAAATGGGCGTCGAAGCACGCACCTACACTGCCAACGTGGCCGAAGAAGCCGATGTTGAAAAACTGTTTACCGATATCGTGCGTGATTTCAGCAGCATCAACGGCCTGGTCAACAATGCCGGCATCACCCGTGATGGCCTGTTCATCAAAGCCAAGGATGGTCAGGTGGTCGGCAAAATGTCGATGGAGCAGTGGAATCAGGTTATCGCCGTCAATCTGA
The DNA here is from genome assembly GCF_017310015.1 of Marinobacterium iners. Taxonomy (NCBI): domain Bacteria; kingdom Pseudomonadati; phylum Pseudomonadota; class Gammaproteobacteria; order Oceanospirillales; family Oceanospirillaceae; genus Marinobacterium; species Marinobacterium iners. Next base: position 709,522 of record NZ_CP022297.1, on the reverse strand, counting down.
CCGGTACTTTCCTCTGCGCGCGTGAAGCCGCCGCCAAGATGATTGAGCTGGGCTGTGAAGGCTGCATTATCAACATCTCTTCCGTTTCACGCTCCGGCAACATGGGCCAGACCAACTACACCGCCACCAAGGCTGGCGTCGAGGCCATGGCTGTCACTTGGGCCAAGGAACTGGCACGCTACGGCATCCGTGCAGCCTCCATTGCACCGGGCTATATCGGTACCGAAATGGTAATGAGCATGAAGCCGGAAGCACTGGAAAAGATCGCATCCGGCATCCCGGCCAAGCGCTTGGGCAAACCGGAAGAGATCGCCAAAACCGTCACTTTTATTCTTGAGAACGACTATGTGAATGGTCGCTGTCTGGAAATTGACGGTGCACTGCGCATCTAGTTCCCCTGATGCAGCGCCGGCGTTCGCGCCGGCCTGCAGCACCCGCCTTTCGCTGTTGCACCAACCACTTTCCGCTATACTCGGGCCTTTCTGAATTAGCCGGACCCGCATCTAATATGCCGCACTCATGGAAAGAAACCTTCTCCCGATACCGTGATATCCGCCTGCTATGGATCTTTCTGATGGGATGCTCCAGCGGTTTTCCCTTTGTGCTGATTGGCAGCAGCCTCAGTGGCTGGCTTGCCGACGCTGGCACCAGCCGTGCTGACATTGGCCTGCTGGGAACCGTAGCCACCGTGTATGCGATCAATTTTCTCTGGGCACCACTCGTAGACCGAGTAAAGCTGCCACTGGTCGGCCGCCTGGGACAAAGGCGCAGCTGGATTTTCACTACCCAGATACTGATGTTGCTGTTCGTTTTGCTGATTTCTACCGTGGACCCAGCCTCCAATCTGGTTCTGGCAGGGGCTTTGGCATTGGGTATTGCCGCCAGCTCCGCCACACAGGATGTAGCCATCGATGCCTTTCGAATAGACCAATTTGCTCGTCATGAGAAAGAAAAGCTGCCCCCAGCCGCCGCAATGGCCATTATTGGCTGGTGGACCGGTTACTCATGGCCGGGCTACCTGGCCTTTGTTCAGGCTGATCGCATCGGATGGAACGGGGTCTACTTGCTGATGGCCGGCATCATTCTTCTATTAATGCTGTTTACCCTGATCGTACGGGAGCCGGTCACCTCACGTGACCTGTTGCAGGAGCAGGCTGATCGACGCTACCAGCAAGAGCTGCACAGCTCGAAAATCGTTGCCTGGCTGATGGTCACCGTGGTGGAACCGTTCGCCGAGTTCTTCCGCAAGAATGGTATCAAGGTCGCACTCATGCTGATGCTGTTCATCTTCCTGTTCAAAGTGGGCGAGGCTTTTCTTGGTCGGATGTCGATTGTGTTCTACAAAGAGGTGGGGTTCAGTAATGAGCAGATCGGCGAATATACCAAGATGTTCGGCTGGTTTGTAACCGTGAGCTTTACCCTGCTCGGCAGTGCCTTTAACACCCGTTTTGGTGTTGTGCGTGGCTTGTTGCTGGGCGGTGTTGCGATGGCGTCCAGCAATCTGATGTTTGCGGTGATCGCTGCCGTCGGCCCGGTCGAGTGGCTGCTGGTCCTGACCCTGATTGTGGATAACTTCACCACAGCATTTTCGACCGTGGCGTTTGTCTCATTTCTTACGCTGCTGACCGGTCGCGCCTTCAGTGCGACCCAGTATGCACTGCTGGCCTCGTTGGGCAACCTCAGCCGGACCACGCTGGCCGGCCTCAGTGGCTACAGCGTTGACTGGCTGGGGAGCTGGGAGCGGTTCTTTATCGTCACGGCCCTGATGGTGCTGCCATCACTGCTGATGCTCTGGACCCTGCGACATCGGTTTGATGCAATAGCCGTTGATGCCGACAATAAATGATATCAATTATCATTTACAATAAATTCTACGACAGATAGAGTAACTGCTGAACCGAATGACAGCAGGAGTCTGACATGACATTTCAAATTAACGCTTGGCTGGAGCATCCCCAACCCAGCCTCAGTATCAGCGATAAACTCAGCGGCGCAACTTTGATGGAGTGGAAAGGCCCACAGCTGCACCGGCTGTTCACTAAAGGAGGGCTGGTAGCAGAGGACTTCAGCCACTGTGGAGAGCAGGAACAGCAGGCGCTGGCACGCGAACTGTTTCTGCTCTGTTGCCAAGACTAGACTCAGTAAGCCGAGTACACACTCGGCTTTGCCCAATCAGTCACGGAAGTTGTTGAACTGCAGCGGCAACTCGACATCAGACTCACGCAGCAGCGCGATCACCTCCTGCAGGTCATCGCGCTTTTTGCCGGTCACGCGCACCTTGTCACCCTGAATCTGGGTCTGCACTTTCAGTTTGGCATCCTTGATCACCTTGCTGATCTTCTTGCACAGCGGCTGGTCGAGTCCCTGACGCAGGACCACCTCCTGCTTCGCCTTCACACCGCCCAGATCCGGATCCTTGATCTCCATACACTTGATATCGATCTTGCGCCCGGTCAGCTTGGCCTTCAGCATTTCCAGCATCTGCTGCAGTTGAAAGTCCACTTCCGCTTCCAGTGTCACCACCTCACCGCTGAGTTCATATGCCGCCTTGACACCCTTAAAGTCATACCGGCTCTGTAGCTCACGGTTGGCCTGATCGACAGCATTGGTTACTTCATGCATATCCAGCTCAGACACTACATCGAATGAAGGCATTTCAACTCTCCTGTTAATATCGGTTTCATCCCCGCCTGAAACGGGGCTAAGATCATGCTTTTTGGACCTGCGGAGTACCCATGCACTGGTACATTCTTGGCGCTGGCGCGATTGGACGCCTCTGGGCCTGCCTCTTCGAACACGGCTCGGTACCAACGACCCTTATGCTGCGCGACAAGGCTGCACTGAAAAGCTGGCAGCATGGCAACAACATAGAGCTGCATGAGTCAGGTCAGGTACAGCGCTGCTCACCCAAAGCGGAAACCATCAACAACCCCAACCCGATCCGGCACCTGCTGGTCACAACCAAGGCCTATGATACCCTGACTGCGCTGCGTGCCATACAACATCGGCTGCAACCCGACTGTCAAATTGTGCTGTTGCAGAACGGTATGGGGCAGCAACAAGCCGTGCTTGATCTGCTACCCGACTGCCAGCTCTGGGCAGCCACCACTACAGCCGGCGCCTGGCGCGAGCCACCCAACAAGCTGCACTGCATCAGCCGCGGCGAAACCCTGATCGGCCCACTGACCCCAGCTTCACCTGTTCTACCTGATGGCTGGGACCGGTTGCCTCTGACACTGAAAGGCTGCAACGAAATTCTGCCGGTACTGTGGCGCAAGCTGGCAATCAATTGTGCCATTAATCCGCTAAGCGCCCTGGAAAACTGCCGTAACGGCGAACTGCTGCATAATCAGCATCGCCTGCAACTGCTGCGACAGGTTTGCACCGAAGTCGAGCAGGTAGCCGCAGCCGCCGGTATCACACTGTTTACTGAACCGCTGCATCAACAGGCAGAAGCCGTGGCACATGCGACAGGCGACAACCTGTCTTCTATGCTGCAGGATATACGCCATAAGCGACAGACGGAAATCGAACAGATTACCGGTTACCTCTGCCATCGAGCATCTGAATATGGCATTGCCACCCCACTTAATACGGCCCTGCTTCATCAGATCAGAACATTGACCATGGAAAGAGAACATCGGAATGACTGAACCGCACACACCGGATTACCCCTACAAAAAAAAGCTCAAGCGCGACATCTACGAAGCGGAAAAGCGCGAGCTGCAAATTGAGTTGCTCAAGGTACAGCGCTGGGTACGAGAAACGGGGCAGAAGATTCTGATCATATTCGAGGGGCGCGATGCCGCAGGCAAGGGAGGTACCATCAAACGCTTCATGGAGCACCTCAATCCGCGTGGCGCCCATGTCATTGCACTTGAGAAGCCAACCGAGCGTGAGAGGTCGGAATGGTATTTCCAGCGCTATATAAAACACCTTCCCGCTGCTGGTGAGATCATCCTGCTCGACCGTTCATGGTACAACCGCGCAGGCGTCGAGCGTGTAATGGATTTCTGCACCCCGTCGGAATACCTGGAATTCATGCGCGAAGCACCGGAGCTGGAACGCATGTTCGTGCGCAGTGGCATTCGACTGTTCAAGCTGTGGTTTGAAGTCAGCCGAGAGGAACAGTTCAATCGTTTCCAGTCACGCCGTACCGACCCGCTCAAGCACTGGAAACTGTCTCCGGTTGATCTGGCATCGCTGGACAAGTGGGATGCCTATACCGAAGCCAAGGAATCGATGTTCTTTCATACCGACACGGCAGACGCCCCCTGGACCATTATCCGCTCTGATGACAAGAAACGGGCACGCCTGAACGCAATGCGCCATATTCTCAGTCATTTGCCTTATCCGGATCCGGATCCGGACATTCAGATCGAACCCGACCCTCTGATCGTACAAGCGGCACACATCAGCCTGCAGCAGCGAAGCCCATCAACGGAGCAGAACTAAGGAACCCACATGAGTAATCGTCTCACTCGAATCTATACTCGCAGCGGCGACAGCGGTACTACCGCTTTGGCAAACGGCCAACGCATCCCAAAATATCACCCGCGCATCGAGGCACTTGGTGATGTGGATGAACTCAACAGCCTGCTGGGGCTGCTGCTAGCTGAGACTGACATGCCGGACAGCCTGTCACCGCTGTTGCAGCGCATTCAGAATGACCTGTTTGATATCGGCGGCGAGCTGGCTGTAGCGGACCCGGATTACACTGTAATCACACAGGAAGTGGTTCTATGGCTTGAGCAGCAACTGGATAGCCTCAACACCGAATTGCCGCCACTGGAGGAGTTTATTCTGCCCGGCGGCAACCGTGCAGCCGCTCAGGCTCACCTCTGTCGCTGTGTGTGTCGGCGCGCCGAACGCCGGGTTGTTGAACTGGCCGGTACCGACAGTGTCAACCCGCAAAGTGCAGCTTACCTCAACCGCCTCTCAGACCTGCTGTTCGTGTGTGCCCGTACACTGAGCCGCCTCAATAGTGGTACTGAAGTATTGTGGCAGCCACGCCGGCCAAAGTAGGCGCAGGTATTAACGCCGATGACGCAGGACCTCCAACCCAAGGCGGGCCTGCACCAAAAACTGGTTGAATACCCGAAATTCCTGATCCTCGACAATACTCCCCGGTGTGACTTTATCGGCATAGATTAAGCCGATCACCCTGTCATTGACGACCAGAGGCGCCATGATGAAACCACGTGGATCCACCTGTTGCATGAACTCGGCTGGCAGTCGGTCACGCCAGCCCGGCTCATCGGTATCAGGCACCAGCAAGGTCATACGCTTATCCATCAGACGAAAGAACAGCGTAGCCCACTCATCATCGCGCCTTAGCTGAAAAAAATGACGCAGCGGTCGTCCATCAAGTCCCGACACCAGTTTTGCCCTGAGTTCCTTGCCTTCAGAACCGAGCATACAGAACGCCGAACGCTCCAAAGCACAGCTTTTTACAATCGCATCGACAGCCACTTCCAGCAGACTGGTGGCACCGGCCTGCTCACTGATGAGTTCGTTCAGCCGCTGCAGATAGATAAGCTGTTGTTCCATCCAGTGAGCTTTTTCATCCAACTGAGCCGATTCAAGCGGGGCCGGCACAACGTCAGGGTCGCGTCGGCGGGCCTCTCGGGAGTGGACATAATAGGCCAACTTGCGGGTAGCTTCGTCCAGTGGCGCATCTTCAGACGCCTCGACGCGAGGGCTGATGGTGCTGTTCCTGAGACCGTACTCATCAGCCAAATCACACACCTGACGAAACGCTTCGCTGACATGCTGATCCAGGCTGTCCACCGGTTGCCGGGTAGCTGATGCCAAATCCAACATCAGCTCGGTGTAATCCAGGTCACCGGAAGTATCACGTCGATAGATCAATTCCAACAGATCATGACAGCCGGCGGCCAAGCGATGATTCAGCTTGTCCTTGCCGTGCAGTTGATCGGCTGACAGCGGGTCCATCGCCTGTACTACGGTTTTTGGAAAGCCCCAGCTCTGCGCCAAATCCTGGCCTATGTCACTAAAGTGTCCACCCAGCGCCTGTAGCTGGATACGTGGCCACCCCTCTCGCTTGAGGGCACGCTGGCGCAGCATGTCGCGATAGGTATCCGGCAAGGTGAAGGCAACGATAATCTCCCCCAGTCCGTAGAGCAAACCACAGATATAGGTTTCCTCTATATCAACAGCCCCGGCCACAGCGGCCATTTCCCGAGCGATGGACGCATTGAGAAAGGCACTGATCAGCAGCTGCTCGATTCCTGTATCCGGTTGCTCATCCCGAAAGCTTTCGATCAGCTTGAGGGTCATGCAGAGATTGTGAATCCGCTCAAAGCCAATCAGTACAACCGCTCTGGAAACGGCGCTTATTTTGCCCTGACCTCGATTGTAGGTGTGGGTATTGGCTATCTTGAGCAGTTTGGCTGACAGGTTGGCATCTTTCATCACTGCCATGGCCAGTGCCATGGCATCACTTTGTCGGGAGCTGCTGACCTGACGAATACGATTCACCGTAGCACTGAATACAGGCAGGTCACCCAGACGATCCAGGCGGGCATAAATAGCGTTAAGTGTTTCCTGGTATTTCAATCTAGGCTGTCCTCACCGCAATATACTGTCGCAATTGGACGGCATTGTATCAGAGTTACCCGCCGATCACGCCTTGATCCAGCGGGTACAGAAGAGTGTCTTCTAAGCTGCACAACGGATACTCGCTGTGACTGACATCAAGCCAAGGCGCACTTGCACAGTATAGCTGAGGGCTACTCGACCAACCGCCTATGGACACGACTCTTGCGACAAGAATAATGGTTGATGCATAGGTTTCGGGATCGCTTTACTTTAATATGAAGGCGTTAACAGATTTTGTGAATGAGGACTGAGGCGTGGAACAAAGCAACATATGGATTATCACACTGATTGCCCTGGTGATCGGCGCCCTCATCGGTTATCTGCTGGGTCGTGCCGGTGGCTCTTCGAATCGCGAGCAAGAGCTTGTGGATGAATTGGACAGCGCCCGCAGCGAGCTTGAGCAGTACAGGACCAAAGTTGGTCACCATTTCGAGGAAACGGCCGAGCTGGTTAATGGTCTGAGCGAACAGTACCGCAAGGTGCACCAGCACCTCGCCAACAGCGCAGAATCGCTGTGCCCAGGGCTACCGGCCTCAATGGCACTGCAGCATGAGGCACCGCCCAAACTGGGCCAGGACATTCCAACCGTGACAGATGCGCTTGATAACAGCGAACAGGAAGAGCTCCCGGAGCCACCGCGTGATTACGCTCCGAAGAAGTCCGACGAAGCGGGCACCCTGTCTGAAAGTTACGGCTTGAGCCGTAAAGAGCAGACAGAAGCGGAAGAGCACACGAAAGCGCCTGCCGCCCATGATCCGACCGCTTACGGTGATGATGCACCGGAGGATAATTCCCATAAGCGTTCTTCAGAGCAGAAGCCAAAAAACTGACCCTTCCGCCACTGCTGTCCCATAGTTTTTGATCATAAAGGGATCCTCATTTGAGGGTCCCTTTTTTCTGGCTTTAGTGGAGGAGGATTAAGCAGCGCCCAAAGGGGCATGCGTTCGAACAAGCTCACCTGAAGTGTTCGCATAATGCGTTGTACGCTCCAGCCTTGCCGAGCGCTGTGGCGAGCAAACGAGAGCAGTAGATAGCATATCATGGCGATCCAGATCTGCGTCAGCACAGCATTCTTACTGTTACCTAAAAATGCCTTTATCTTCAGGTTCTGCTTGAGTGCTTTGAAGAAGAGTTCCACCTGCCAACGATCCTTATAGATCGCCGCAATTGTCGTCGCGGCCAGCTTGAAGTTGTTGGTGATAAAGCGGAAGTGTTTACCGCTTTCCGGGCAGTTATACCCCACCAATCGAAGCGTGGGTGCGCCCTGTTTTTGCGCGTGCTGACTGCTCAACTCAATCACTTGATCGTACTCAACCGACGTTTCGGCACGTACTGGATTCGATTTCTGCACCTGATAAACAGCTTTGGGCTTCAGTCGTGTGACAAAGCTAACTTTTTGTTTTGTCAGCTCTCCATACCAGCGGTAATCAACATAGCCCTTATCAAAAGCCACGATACTGCCTGCCGGGAAGGTGAACTGGCGCCCCTGAATCAAATCGCCTTCCCGTCCATCACTGAGCGCAACGAACTCGGGAATTAAGCTGGCGTTGTTCAGGCCGGTATGCAGCTTTACACCGGCTTTTGACTGATGGATTTTTGCCCAGGGGAAAATATTCAATGACAGATCGATGGTGCTGGCATCGAGTGAATAAAGTGGATTTTTGAAGCGAAATTTATGCGCATTTGAACGCACAGAACAGCGCTGCAAAAGCTTATAAAAGATGGCCTCATAGAGCTCGGCAGGCTGCTGCTCATTGAGGCGGGCAAGGGTTGAGCGAGCAATCGGCTTGGCTCCGAGGTGGTAGAGTTTATGCCGCTGACTGGCGAGGCTAGACTCGATGTCGCGAAGACTTTGTCGGCCAGAAATCTGGGACATCGCAATGCCAATGAACTGATCCCAGCGTGAAGCTGAACGGAGCTTTTGCCCCACATGATGCTCACGGGCCGTTCGCTCAAAATCATGTCTGGACAAAGGCTGGAGCAACTGATGAAACGCGGTGTTATGATGAGACAAAGCCTGAATCCTTTGTGAGTAGAGTGTTTGGTCGCACTCTCATTTTACTCACTTGGATTCAGGCTTTCTCATTTGCTGCCATTTATGGGACAGCAGTGACCCTTCCGCCCGCTTTATTAGGGTACTTCAGGGCTTACACCGGGTTGTCGATATCGACAAACCGGTGTTCCAGCCCGAACTGCTCAGCCAGATGTTCCCCAAGGGCCTGCACACCATAACGTTCGGTTGCATGATGGCCCGCACCGATGTAGTGAATTCCCGCTTCACGCGCAATGTGCACCACCGGCTCTGATATCTCACCGCTGACATAGGCATCGGCTCCTTGAGCCAGAGCATGCTCAATCATCCTCTCTGCAGCACCGGAGCACCAGGCTATCGTACGAATATCGTGATCCCCGCCACTGATGACCTGTGGGCTGCGCCCGAGCACCTGATTGATGCGCTGCTCCAGCGCCTGCAGTGAAAGACTTTGTGGCAGTCGACCCACATTCCCAATGGCCGGAGCAGAGCCCGGCTCAAGCGGCCCTTCTACCTCGAAACCCAGCAGCACAGCGAGCCTGGCGTTGTTGCCCAGTGTCGGGTGCGCATCCAGCGGCAAATGATAAGCCATCAAATTGATATCATGCTGCAGCAAAGTTTTCAGGCGACGCTGTTTGATCCCCGTCACAACCTGAGACTCACCCTTCCAGAAGTAGCCATGGTGTACCAGTACCAGATCAGCCTGCCACTCAACAGCGACATCCAGCAGCGCCTGACTGGCCGTCACCCCTGTGAGAATACGGCTAATCCGGGAACGCCCTTCCACCTGCAGGCCGTTGGGACAATAATCACGGAAACTGCCGACCTGAAGCAGCTGGTCACAATATTTCACCAGCTCATTGATATTCATCGACATCAATTCCTCCATCAATTTTCAAAACAGCTCGCGCAGCCGTATAATCAGTCCAGTCTGAAATGATGTACAGGTGCAATCAAGCAAGATGCGCAGAGTATCCTATCTCATCTGGCCAGTAGTAACCGGTATTCTTGCCGCTCTGCTGATACTGCAATTTTATCCACAGCTGATCTCACCGCCTGTTACCACTGTCGAGATCCGCGAGGCCGCCTCCTCTGAACTGACACTCCCAGCACGAGAAGGCGTGGTGTCCTATGCTGACGCGGTCGACAAAGCAGCTCCTGCCGTGGTGAACATCTATACACGCACACTGGTTCGCCAGCCAGTCAACCCTCTTTTGAATGATCCTTTCTTCCGCAATTTTTTCAATGCCGAGCAACTGCCACAACGCGACCGAATAGAGTCCAGCCTTGGCTCTGGCGTTATTCTTAACGAACAAGGATATGTCGTCACCAATAATCACGTTATCAGCGGGGCTGACAGTATCGTGGTGGCACTGCGTGATGGCCGAGAGGCACAGGCCAGCGTTGTCGGCCTTGACCCGGAAACGGATCTCGCCGTCCTCAAGATAGAGCTTACAGACCTGCCCAGCATCACTCTGGCGGCCAATGACGAGCTGCGCATCGGGGATGTCGCACTGGCGATAGGCAACCCCTTCGGCGTTGGCCAGACCGTTACCATGGGGATCATCAGTGCCACCGGTCGTAACCGCCTTGGCTTGAGCACCTATGAAGACTTTATCCAGACCGACGCCGCGATCAACCCCGGAAATTCTGGCGGGGCGCTGGTGGATGCACACGGCAACCTGGTTGGCATCAATACCGCCATTTTTTCCAAATCCGGAGGCTCGCAGGGAATCGGTTTTGCCATCCCCTCATCGTTGGCAAGACAGGTGATGCAGGATTTGATCAGCCATGGCCGTGTAATCCGTGGCTGGCTCGGCGTAGAGATTCAGGAACTGACCCCTCGGCTCGCCGAGTCATTCGGTGTTGGTGAGCGGCCTGGCCTGATTGTGGCGGGAATCTTCCGTAACGGCCCGGCCCACCAGGCAGGACTCCAGCCCGGCGATATTCTGCTGCAGGTTGAAGGCGAGCCGGTCTCCACCAGTCGCGCCACCATGAATCGTATCGCTCGCTTCAAGCCTGGACAGAAAATTGCTCTGGGTGTCCTTAGGGACGGTCATGAGATGATGGTTACAGCCAGCATTGGTGAGCGCCCACCCAGCCGTAACTGACACATCCGCCACTGAAACAGATAAAGGCTCCCTCGGGAGCCTTTATTGTGCACGCTGCATGCTGTTTTCGGATCAGTTCTTGATCCTGTACTCGGCCGAGCGCGCATGAGCGGTCAGGCTCTCGCCACGAGCAAGCACCGACGCCACCTTACCCATTTCCGATGCCCCATCGGCTGAGAACATGATCAACGATGAGCGTTTCTGGAAGTCATAGACTCCCAGAGGAGACGAGAACCGCGCCGTACCAGAGGTCGGCAGTACATGATTGGGACCGGCACAGTAATCTCCCAATGCCTCCGCTGTGTAGCGCCCCATGAAGATGGCCCCGGCATGACGAATCTGAGGCAGCAGTGCAACCGGGTCTTCTACAGACAGCTCCAAGTGCTCCGGCGCTATACGATTGCTCAGCTCCGCAGCCTGCTCCATGTCGGCCACTTTGATCAAGGCAGCACGGTTCTGCAATGAAATTTCGATAATCTCGCGCCGCTCCATGGTTGGCAGCAGCTTGTTGATACTGGCCTCAACCTGGTCCAGGTAGTCTGCATCCGGGCAGATCAGAATCGATTGGGCATCCTCGTCATGTTCAGCCTGCGAAAACAGGTCCATCGCAACCCAGTCCGGGTCTGTTTTGCCGTCGCATACCACCAGGATTTCGGAGGGGCCGGCAATCATGTCGATACCAACAGCACCAAAAACGGCACGCTTGGCTGTCGCGACAAAAATGTTGCCCGGACCCACGATTTTGTCTACCCGCGGCACCGTTTCAGTGCCGTAGGCCAGTGCAGCAACCGCTTGAGCACCACCAAGGGTAAACACACGATCGACACCTGCCAGCGCTGCCGCTGCCAGTACCAGCTCGTTGAGCACGCCTTCAGGGGTGGGTACAACCATAATGATTTCACGCACACCTGCCACATGGGCCGGCAGTGCATTCATCAGAACCGAAGAGGGGTAAGCCGCCTTGCCACCGGGAACATAGATGCCAACACGGTCCATCGGCGTAATTTGCTGACCCAGCATGGTGCCATCGGCTTCCGTGTACTGCCAGGACTCACCTTTCTGCCGTTCATGGTAGTCACGCACACGGTCGGCTGCCTTTTCCAGTGCAGCGCGCTGTTCAGCCGGCAGGCCATCCAGTGCCTGCTGCAAACGCGCCTGCCCCAGTTCAAGATCCTGCATCGACTGGGCATTGGTGCGGTCAAAGCGGTTGGTGTACTCGACCAGTGCAGCATCGCCTTCGGTACGTACACGGCCAATCACTTCATTGACGATCGTGTTGACCTTGTCATCTGACACACTTTCCCACGCCAGCAAGCGGCTCAACTGCTGATCAAAATCGGACTGCGCCGCATCCAGACGTTGAACGGAGATACTCATGCTGCTCCCTCCCGACGTGCATCGATCGCCTGCTGCAACTGATCCAGAATCGGCTGAATCAGTGCGTGCTTCATTTTCATTGACGGCTGGCCAACCACCAGGCGAGAACTGATATCCGCAATGTGCTGCATCGGCTCCAGGCCGTTGGCGCGCAGGGTGTTGCCGGTATCCACGATATCCACGATTCGGTCGGCCAGCCCCATGATCGGCGCCAGTTCCATCGCACCGTAGAGCTTGATGATGTCGACCTGCTGCCCCTGACGGGCAAAGTACTCTCGGGTCAGGTTGACGAACTTGGTCGCCACCTTCATACGCCCCTCAACCGCGGCCGCATTCTTCATCCCGGCTACCATCAGTTGACATTTGGCAATTTCAAGGTCCAGTGGCTCATACAGTCCCTCACCACCATGCTCCATCAGCACATCCTTGCCTGCCACCCCCATATCGGCACCGCCGTATTCAACATAGGTGGGCACATCGGTCGCCCGAATGACCACCAGCTTGATATGCGAATGATTGGTATCGAAAATCAGCTTGCGACTGCTGAATATGTCCTCAGCCGGTACGATATCGGCCGCTGCCAGCAGCGGCAGGGTCTCTTTCAGGATGCGCCCCTTTGACAGGGCGATGGTCAGCTGTTGTTTCATTGGCCTCTTCGCTCACTCAGCCCGGGACGCGGCGAATACGCGCGCCCAGCAGCTGCAATTTCTCTTCGATACATTCATAACCGCGGTCAATGTGATAGATGCGGTCAATTTCGGTTTCGCCTTCCGCCACCAGGGCTGCAATCACAAGGCTGGCCGATGCGCGCAGATCGGTCGCCATGACAGGTGCACCTTGCAGCTTTTTGACACCTTCAATAATGGCTGTATTACCTTCTATGGAGATGTCCGCGCCCATGCGGATCATCTCCTGCATGTGCATGAAGCGGTTTTCAAATACGGTCTCGCGGATCTTGCCCACACCGATCGCAACCGCATCCAGTGCTGCAAACTGTGCCTGCATATCGGTCGGGAATGCAGGATAGGGAGCGGTTGTAACACTGACCGCTTTCGGCCGCTGTCCATGCATATCCAGGCTGATCCAGTCTGCACCGGTTTCAATCTCGGCACCGGCCTCTCTCAATTTTTGCAACACGGCATCGAGTGTATCCGGCCGTGTATTCTTGCACTTGACCCTGCCTCCGGTCGCGGCTGCAGCCACCAGGAAGGTGCCGGTTTCAATTCGGTCCGGCAATACCGAGTAACGACAACCCTTGAGTGATTCCACACCATGTACGGTAATGGTGTCGGTACCGGCCCCGCGCACATCCGCCCCCATCGCATTGAGGCAGTTGGCAAGATCGACCACTTCAGGCTCACGAGCAGCATTTTCGATGATGGTTTCACCTTCTGCCAGTGCCGCTGCCATCAGGATATTTTCTGTCCCGGTTACGGTTACCACATCAAAAAACACACGCGCGCCCTTTAGACGACCGTTGCTGCTGGCACGGATGTATCCGTTTTCAACGACGATATCGGCCCCCATAGCCTCAAGGCCGCGGATATGCAGATCAACCGGGCGGCTGCCGATGGCACAGCCCCCTGGCAGGGATACTTCTGCTCGACCGAAGTGTGCCAGCAAAGGCCCAAGAACCAGAATCGAGGCGCGCATGGTTTTTACCAGCTCGTAGGGCGCGCACAGGTCGGTAATGGTACTCGCGTTGAGCTCAACGCTCAGCTTTTCATCAACAGTCAGATCCACTCCCATGCGGCGCAATAGCTCCAGCATGGTGGTAATATCATGCAGATGGGGCAAATTGCATATAGTGACCGGCTCATCCGCCAGCAAGGTCGCGGCCAGGATCGGCAGTGCCGAGTTTTTGGCGCCGGAGATACGGACCTCTCCATTGAGGCAGGCACCGCCTTCGATAATCAGTTTGTCCATCGGTATTCCTGCTGGAAACTCAGTTCAGTGCGGCCCATTGTTCCGGGGTATAGGTCTTGATGGTTACGGCATGAATGGCGCCGCTGGCGATCTGTTCGGTGAGGCAGCCGTATACCAATTGCTGCTTCTTGACCGGTGTAAGGCCAGCAAATACATCACCGACTACGGTCACCTGAAAATCACAGCCTTCCCCAGCCGTGTAAGCGGTGCAACCGTCAAGCTGCTGTTCCAGAATCTGTTTTACTTCATCGGCCTGCATTCGCTACTCCCGTGCTGCAACGTGGTCTGTACTCTTAAAACTGGCGCTGATGATAACGAAAAGGGGGACAAAAGGCGATTGACCCTCAGCGCCGCACACCCTCAAGCCCGACCAACTCGGCAATCGAACAAAGATCTTGCGGCGGACTTTCCAATATCAGATTGACCCCTCTGCGTTTCGCTTCACGCTGGCACACCAGCCAAAGCGACAGCGCCGAGCTGTCGACGCGCCCCACGGCCTCCAGATTCAGTCGACGTTCCCCCTCACGGGCAAAGAGTTCCTGCAGCAACGGCTCGCGCAGCGCCGGAACGGTCTGGAACGTCAAGTCACCGGAGACCCGGATAACGCCGTCGTTGCTGGTATCAAGCTTCGCTACTGTCAGTTTCATCCTGCCCGCCCGGCTGCTCCTTCAGGTTGACATCCTGCATCTGGTCAGCCCATGCCTCGATTGTGGCTGACATGGACCGGTTACGCTCATACAAATCAGCAAACTGGTTACGGAAGGTGATACGCAGATTGATGCCATCCACCATCACGTTCACCAGCGTCCAACGATCCTGCTGACGCAACATGTAGTAGACCAGTGTGTAGGTCTGACCATTAGCGGCCTGCATATTGACGCTCACGACCTGTTTGTCAGGCTCTGGGCTTTCCGAGCCCGGAACCTGCATGTCGTAGTTACGCAACTCAAAGCCGGAAATCGATTTGGCATAAGTGCGCAGCAGGGTTGTCTTGAACACATCCGCAAAGCGATCACGCTCCTCATCAGATGCACGACGGAAATACTTGCCCATGACTTGACGCGCGATGTAGGGGAAATCAACCACCGGCGAGATGATGGTTTCGATTTCGCCCATCATCTTTTCAATGTTCTCTTCTCCGGTCAGGCCGTCATTGTCCATCAACGCCAGCATGTCTCGGGTAGCGCTGTCGATTACAGCACTGGCCTCCTTCCAGCTGCCCTCTGCCACCGCCGGCTGAATCACCAGCACCAGCAATGCGACCAAGGCATTCCTGCAGACTTTAACCATCATCATTCACCTACCTTGTTGAACAGGAACTTGCCGATCAGCTCTTCAAGCACTAAAGCCGATTGTGTATCTTCAATGTAATCACCGTCGCCAAGCACTTCTACATCCGCGCCCGGCACAACACCGATATATTGCTCACCCAGAAGCCCAGCCGTCAGAATACTGGCCGAACTGTCAGTAGTGAGGTAATCAACTTCGTTGAAAATCTCCATCTCGACTTCAGCCATCAACATGCGTGTATCAATACGGATCGCGGTCACCTTGCCGATCTGAACACCAGACATCGATACCTTGGCCCTTGGGGTCAGGCCACCTATGTTTTCAAAACGAGCATATACCTTGTACCCCTTACCCTGTTCAGACAGGTTCAGACCACTGACGTTCAACGCCAGCACAAGCAGGGCGGCGATACCCGCCAGCATGAACGCTCCCACACCGATTTCTACGGTTCTCATGCGCATTTCAGAGTTCTCCAAACATCAAAGCTGTCAGTACAAAATCGAGCCCCAGCACCGCCAGCGACGAGTACACAACCGTACGGGTCGTTGCCTGACTGATTCCTTCCGAGGTAGGGATACAGTCGTATCCCTGGAATACCGCTATCCAGGTCACCACCAGACCAAAACAAACGGCCTTGATAACGCCGTTGACAACATCATCGTAAAAACTGACCGACTGCTGCATGTTGGCCCAGAAAGAGCCTTCATAAATGCCCAACCAATCTACGGCGACCAGAGAGCCGCCCCAGATGCCCACAACGGCAAAGATCATGGCCAGCAATGGCATGCAGATGAACCCGGCCCACAGGCGTGGTGCGACAATACGGCGCAACGGGTCGACCCCGATCATCTCAAGACTGGCAAGCTGTTCGGTAGCCTTCATCAGACCGATCTCCGCTGTCAGTGCCGAACCCGCCCGACCGGCAAACAGCAGAGCGGCCACTACCGGTGCCAGTTCGCGTACCAGACTCAGCGCAACCATCTGGCCAACCGCCTGTTCTGATCCGTAATCGACCAGGATGGTATAGCCCTGCAGCCCCAGCACCATGCCGATAAAGCCGCCGGATACTACGATAATCACCAGTGACAGCACCCCGACAAACCAGATCTGCTTGAGTACCAGTGGCAACATCACCAACGGCTGCGGCCTGGCTACCAGGGACTGAAACAGAATTTGGCTCGCCCGCCCAAGCGCCGCAAGTCTCGACAGGGATCGATGGCCCAGCCGCTGCAACATATTCAGCATCATTACCGTGTTTCTCCCAGCAGGTCCTGCATATAGTCCGGCGCCTTGTAATGGAACGGCACGGGTCCATCGGGCAGCCCCTGCATGAATTGGCGCACTTTATCGGAATCCACATCGGCCAGCTCCTTCGGGGTGCCGCTGGCAATAACCTTGGCATCCGAAAGTATGTATATATAGTCCGCGATCCCGAGGGTCTCCTTGATATCGTGCGACACGATAATACTGGTATGCCCCAGCGCCTGATTAAGCCTGCGAATCAGGTTTACCAACACACCCATCGCAATAGGATCCTGCCCGGTAAAGGGTTCGTCATACATTACGATATCCGGGTCCAGTGAGATGGCGCGCGCCAGGGCAACACGACGCGCCATGCCACCTGACAACTCACTTGGCATCAGTTCACGCGCTCCCCGCAGCCCTACCGCCTGCAGTTTCATAAGCACGATATCTCGGATCATTTCTTCGGGAAGATCGGTATGCACTCGCAGCGGAAAAGCCACGTTTTCAAATACATCCATGTCGGTAAAAAGCGCTCCGCTCTGGAACAGCATCCCCATGCGTTCACGCACCTCGAACAGTTCACGCCGGCCCAGAGTCGGAATATTAAGATCATCCAGCAGAATATCGCCACGATCAGGGCGCAGCTGGCCACCGATCAGCTTGAGCAAAGTTGTTTTGCCGGTACCGGACGGCCCCATGATAGCCGTCACTTTGCCGCGTGGTATTTTGATATCCACGCCATCAAAAATTGGCCGATCGCCACGGGAGAAACTCAATCCGCGGATATCAATAATGGCATCGCTTTCAGGCTTCATAGCGTCAGCATGGCTCCAGCTTCCGTTCAGATTCAGGCCTCTGTGACGAGCCCGCAATCCATACACAAAGGTGGGCAATATACCACTGCGACGGTTAAACTTGAACGTCTTCCTCAGGCTTGTCAGACATGCGTTAGGCGCCCCGGCCACTCTGGGGTAGAATGCCGTTTTTGGCAGACACAACTGATCAGGTGATACCGACCATGACTCAAAGCGACTACCTCCGATCCGGCCAGCAGACCATCCGCCTGGAACTGGAGGCGGTACAGGAGTTGCTGAACCACCTTGACGAGCATTTCAGCCAGGCCTGTAATCTGATGTTCAATTGCAAGGGTCGTGTCATTGTGACAGGTATGGGCAAGTCTGGGCACATCGGTAACAAGATAGCCGCCACCCTCGCCAGTACCGGCACTCCGTCGTTTTTCGTTCACCCTGGCGAAGCCAGTCACGGTGATCTCGGCATGTTTACCGGCAACGATGTCGTGCTGGCCCTGTCCAACTCAGGCGAAACCGCTGAACTCATTACCATTCTGCCGCTGATCAAACGAATGGGAGCCCCCATGATCAGCATTACGGCGAATGCCGATTCCACCCTCGCGCACAGCGCGGATGTCAATCTGCACATCCCCGTAGATCGTGAAGCCTGTCCACTGGGGCTTGCTCCAACTTCCAGTACAACGGCACAGCTGGTATTGGGTGATGCATTGGCCATTGCGCTGCTCGAAGCCCGCGGCTTCAGCAGCGAAGACTTTGCCTTCTCACACCCAGGTGGCAGTCTTGGCCGACGGTTATTGCTGAAAGTCGACGACATCATGCACACCGGTGAGGACATTCCTCAGGTCCAGGCCAGCACCTCGGTGCGTGAAGCACTGCTGGAAGTCACACGTAAACGCTTGGGCATGACGGCCGTGACCGATCCACAGGGTAAATTGCTGGGTGTCTTTACTGACGGTGACTTGCGCCGCACACTGGATCAGGAGATCAACCTCGCCAGCACACCCATTGCTGACGTGATGACAACCGAATGCACACGTGTATCTCCCGGCATTCTGGCCGCCGAAGCCCTCAGCCTGATGCAGCAGCGCAAAATCAACGCATTGTTGGTAGTTGACGAGCATGATCGGCCGGTCGGCGCCCTCAACATGCATGACATGCTGAAAGCGGGAGTCATCTGATGCATCTGGACAATTTTCCCACCTCATTGCGTGAGGCACTGAGTAATATCCGTCTGGCAGTGTTCGATGTCGACGGCATACTGACAGATGGCCGCCTCAACTTTCTGGCTGATGGCCGCGAAGTCAAAAGCTTTCACACCCTCGACGGCCTCGGTATCAAGCTGCTGCATCGCTGTGGCATCGAGACGGCCATCATCACGGGGCGCCGTTCGCCCCAGGTGGAGCAGCGAGCTGAAGCGTTGGGCATCACCTATCTTCGCCAGGGGCGAGAAGACAAACTGGTCGCACTGGATGAACTGTGGCAAACCAGTCGACACAACGCCGCCGATACCGCCTATATCGGAGACGACCTGCCCGACCTTGCCGCCATTCGCGCCTGCGCCTTTGGCGCCTGTGTACCCAACGGTCATCCACTGGTGCGCAAAGAGGCGGATTGGTGCAGCAGTGCCGCTGGAGGCAAGGGGGCCGCAAGGGAGTTTTGCGAGTTGATTCTGGCCGCACAGGGCAAACTCAGCGCCATCTACGACGAGTACCGCTGAATGCTGCAAAGTCGACTGAGACTCTCCATCGCCTTGATCCTGCTGCTGGTGCCCCTGCTCTGGTGGGGGTTTGCCTCTACCCGGCTGAACGACGAGCCTTTACTGGACAAGGGTGCCGCTCGGATCGACTTTTTCGTCCGCAAGGCCCAGATCACGCGCTGGAACCAAAGCGGCGAAATGGCACAGGCACTGAGCTCTCCTCTGATGCGCCACTACCCTGAGCCAGGTGAGATGCTGCTGGACAACCCAACCACCCTAATACCCCGCGAGCAGAGTGGTGAGTTCCGTATTTTAGCACAGGAAGGCCGTATGCCCGACTCACAGGAACGCATAGTACTTGCAGGGGATGTACAGCTTCATGATAATCCGCCTTCAGGCAGTGCCAGCGAGATGCTGACCGAGCGACTGACACTCTACCCTCCACGCGACTATGCCCACACAGACCTGCCAGTCAGGGTAATACGCGGCCTGGACCATATGGAAAGCCAAGGCATGGAGGTCTTTTTTGACGAACAGCGGGTTGAACTGCTGTCCGAGGTAAAAGGTACATACCATGCGAATTAACCGCCCTGTGTTGCTGACCACCCTGCTGCTGAGCCTGTCCGCCAGCGTGCAGGCACTGCCCGAGGATCGCAATCAGCCAATCAACGTCTCGGCTGACCGCGCCAGCATGAACGAGCGTACCGGTATCACCGTATACACAGGCGATGTGGAAATAATTCAGGGCAGCATGGAAATTCGTGGTGAGCGCGTTGAACTGCACCGTGCAGCTGACGGCAGCATTGACCGCATTATCTCCACCGGCAAGCCGGCCAGATTTCAGCAGCAGCCATCTGCCGATCAGCCCCTGACCAAGGCCTACGGTGAAAGGATGGAGTACCGGGTCAAGCAACAAGAGGTTACCATCACCGAAAATGCACGCGTCGATCAGTCCAAGGATACCTTCACCGGAGAGCGGATCGTTTACAATATGGCGCGTGCGGTGGTGAACGCTTTCGGCAGCGACCGCGAGGGCGGCGAACGGGTCAAAATGGTGATTCAGCCCAAGCCGACGGGGACCAACTGATGGCGACACTGGAAGCCTTGCACCTTGCCAAAAGCTACAAGGGGCGCCAGGTGGTACAGGATGTATCTCTGCAGATGGAAACGGGCCAGATCGTTGGTCTGCTGGGACCCAACGGTGCCGGCAAGACCACCTGCTTTTATATGATTGTGGGACTTATCCACGCCGACCGGGGACAAATCCGACTGCACCAGGACGACGTTACCCGCCTGCCCATGCATGAGCGCGCTCGCCGCGGTATCGGCTATCTGCCTCAGGAAGCTTCGGTGTTTCGGAAGCTGAGCGTACATGACAACCTGATGGCCATTCTGGAAACTCGCAAGGAGCTGAACACCTCTGATCGTAAGGCATTGCTGGAGCAGCTGCTGGAAGAGTTCCACATTACTCACCTGCGCAATAGTCTGGGTATGGCCCTGTCTGGCGGAGAGCGTCGACGTGTTGAAATCGCACGGGCCTTGGCAACCGAGCCTGACTTTATCCTGCTGGACGAACCCTTTGCCGGCGTTGATCCAATCTCGGTCAGCGATATCAAACAAACCATTCGCCACCTACAGTCTCGCGGCATTGGCATTCTGATCACCGATCATAACGTGCGCGAGACACTCGACATCTGCGAACGAGCATATATCGTAAGTGAAGGGGGGATACTCGCACAGGGCACACCGGCCGAGATCCTGGCTAACGAACAGGTTCGCCGTGCCTATCTGGGCGAGCAGTTTTCCCTTTGATCCTGAGTCGTCAATCATGTACATCCACTCCGTCCACCTGGCAGCTCTGATATGAAGCAATCGTTACAACTCAAGATCGGCCAGCATCTGACGATGACACCCCAGTTGCAACAAGCAATACGTCTGCTGCAACTGTCAACGCTGGACCTGCAGCAGGAGATCCAGGAAGCCCTGGAGAGCAACCCACTGCTGGAAGTCGAGGAGGAACTGGACAGCGCCGAAGAGACCCAGACTGAAGCCCGTGATGATCGTCACGACGCCTCTGCCGACAGCCTCTCTAACGACACCGCTGACGAGGACAGCTGGGACGAAAACGCACTGGAAGAGCGCTGGAATGATGAAATCCCTCGTGAACTGTCCACCGACAGCAACTGGGATGATACCTTCCAGCACCAGAGTACACCCGGTCCTGCCCGTGATGATGACTGGGAACCCGGTGATAACGATTCGGCCGAAGACAGCCTTCAGGATCACCTACTGTGGCAGCTCAACCTGACCCCCATGAGTGACCCTGACCGTATGGTCGCCATGGCCCTTATCGATGCTGTCGATCCGGATGGCTATCTACGCACGGACGTAGATGAAGTTCTGGAACACTTCACCCGGAGCGAACCCCAGCTGTTTGCAGATGCCGAGCCTGAAGAGATTGAAACGGTACTGCACCGCCTGCAACAGTTTGACCCGCCCGGTGTCTGTGCACGAGACCTGAGCGAATGTCTGCAGATACAGCTGCGCCAGCTGCCTGAAAATACTCCGATGCTGAAAGAGGCATTACGCCTGGTACGCGATCACCTGGGTCTGCTCGGCAATCATGACTATCGTACCTTGATGCGCCGCATGCGCCTGAAGGAAGAGGCCCTGCAACAGATCATCAGTCTGATCCAGTCGCTTAATCCAAAACCGGGCACCAGCATCAGCAGTGAACAGTCAGAGTACGTTATACCCGATGTTGTGGTGCGCAAGGTGCAGGGGCAGTGGAATGTAAGCCTGAACTCAGAGGCATCCCCCAAGCTGCGTATCAATACCGACTATGCTGATCTTATAAGACGGGCCGACAACAGCGCTGACAACACCTATCTGAAAAACCATCTACAGGAAGCGCGCTGGTTTCTGAAGAGCCTGCTGAGTCGCAACGAAACCCTGCTCAAGGTCGCCACCGAGATCGTGGCCCGCCAGATCGATTTTTTCGAGGAAGGTGAAGAGGGTATGAAGCCGATGGTTCTGCATGACATCGCTGAAGCCGTAGAGATGCACGAATCAACCATTTCCCGTGTCACTACCCAGAAATACATGCATACGCCCCGAGGCATCTTCGAGCTGAAGTATTTTTTCTCCAGCCATGTGAGCACGTCAGACGGAGGCGCTGCCTCCTCTACCGCCATTCGTGCCTTGATCAAGAAGCTGATCAGCGCGGAGAATACCGCAAAACCACTCAGTGATAACAAGATAGCCGACCTGCTGAAAGAGCAAGGATTTAACGTAGCCAGACGCACAGTGGCAAAATATCGTGAAGCGATGAACATTCCGCCTTCTAATGAGCGCAAGCGTCTGGTTTAATGAGACTACAGGCACGCCGGAAGAACGTGCTTTATGACGAGGAGAAAACCTATGCAGATCAACATCACTGGCCATCACGTCGAACTGACTGACGCCCTGAACGAATATGTACGTACCAAGTTCGACCGACTGGAACGCCACTTCGATAACATCACCAATGTACAGGTCACCCTCAGTGTCGAGAAGCTGCGCCAGAAGGCCGAAGCCGATATCCACCTGGCCGGAGGTGAAGTATTCGCAGCGCATGAGCATGACGACATGTATGCTGCAATTGATGGCATGGTGGACAAGCTTGACCGCCAGATCATCAAGCACAAAGAAAAACTCAAATCCCACAAATAACCGGTAGCAGCACGTCACGACATGCAACTATCAGAACTGCTGACCTCATCCCGTACACTCTGCCACGTCGATGTGGTCAGCAAAAAGCGAGCGCTTGAGCTCGCCAGCCAGACTATCGCCGAGCAGCTGGACGGCATGGCCGCTGAAGATATCTTCAGCGGCCTGATCAACCGAGAACGCCTTGGCAGCACCGGTATCGGTGAAGGCGTTGCCATTCCTCATTGCAGAATTCCAGGTGTTACAACAGCCATCGGATTACTGATGACGCTGTCCAGCCCGATTGACTTCGATGCCATCGACAACCGTCCAGTCGACCTGATCTGCTTCCTGCTGGTTCCCGAAGACGGCGCTGAAGAGCACCTGCAGACACTGGCAGGGTTGGCAGAGCTGTTCAACGACTCCAGCACCCGTGAATCACTGCGCAGCTGCGAAGATTCCTCAAGCCTGCTGGATCGCGTCCAAACTCTCTGCAGAGGCGCCTGACATGCGACTGGTCGTCATCAGCGGCCGCTCCGGCTCAGGCAAAAGCACCGCCCTGCAGGCACTGGAAGATGTCGGTTTCTACTGCATCGACAACCTGCCGGCCCTGCTTCTGCCCGAGCTGATCCGACTGATGCTGGCTGAGGAAAACCCTAATCGAGAAATTGCCGTCAGCATTGATGCTCGCAACCTTCTGAGCAACCTGAAACAGTTCCCCAGTGTGATGCGCACTCTGCGTGAACAGTCCAAGCTGAGCACCGAAACCCTGTTTCTTGATGCTGGTGAAGCTACTCTGCTGCGACGCTATAACGCAACCCGGCGGCGTCACCCGCTCACCGATAAACAACAGAGCCTGCAGCAAGCAATCCGAACCGAACGCAGCCTGCTCGAGCCCATCGCCAATCTCGCTGATCTGCGCATCGATACTACGCGGCTATCACTTTATGAGCTGCGTGACGAAGTCAAACTGCGTGTTGCCGGGCGCAGTGAACAGGTTCTGTCACTGCAATTTGAGTCATTTGGCTTCAAGCATGGTGTACCGCTCGATGCCGATTTCACCTTCGATGTACGGGCCTTGCCCAATCCCTACTGGGTCCCTGAATTGCGCCGTCATACCGGCCTCGACACCGAGGTGATCGAGTTTCTGCGCCAGTCGCCCGAAGTCAGCGAGATGGTGAACGACATACAGGCCTTCGTAAGCAAGTGGCTGCCTCAGTTCCAGGCCAATAATCGCAGCTACATCACAATCGGTATTGGCTGTACCGGGGGCCAACACCGCTCGGTCTATATTGCCGAGCAACTGGCTGGTTATTTCCGCAGGCATATGGATAATGTGCAGGTGCTACACCGAGAACTGAGTCAGCCTGCCGCAGGACCACACCATGATTGAAACGCGACTGACCATTATCAACAAGCTGGGCCTGCACGCCCGCGCCGCTGCCAAGCTGGTCACGCTGGCCAATCAGTTCAATGCCAACATCCGCATCAACAAGGATGGCCGCGAAGTGGATGGCAAGAGCATCATGTCCGTGATGATGCTGGCCGCCAGCAAAGGTACCGAAATCGCGCTTGCCGCTGAAGGGGATGATGCTCCTGAGGCGCTTGATGCCATCACCGCATTGATCAACAATCGCTTTGACGAGCCCGAATAAGATCGCGCTCCCCCTTTCCCCGGACAAGCGCCCACCTCCGATCGAGATCCGCCATGAGTCAGCAGGAAACCAAATCCAACCTGGAAGCATTGAGCGCCGCGCTTGAGGTCGGTGAACTGCAGCAATTGAGGTTCATGCTCAACAAGGGGCTAAAGCCGGTTGAAGTGGCGCACCTGCTGGAAAAGACACCTCCTCGCGAGCGCCAGATTCTGTGGAACCTGCTCAACCAGGAGCTGGAAGGTGAGGTATTGCAGTACCTGGGGGACGATGCCCAGACCGAAATCCTGAGCCGCATGGAGGCTTCAGAAGTACTCGCCATTACCGAGTCGCTGGAAACGGACGACATGGCTGACATCCTGCAGCAGCTGCCCGAACGGGTCATGAAGGAGCTGCTGCAGATCATGGACCAGCAGAATCGTGAGCGGGTCGAGGAAGTACTGGCGTACCCGGAGGATACCGCCGGCGGTCTGATGAACACGGATACAGTGACTATCAGACCCGACATCAATGTGGAAACGGTACTGCGCTATTTGCGCCGCCACAAAGACATCCCGGAAATGACTGACACCCTGTTCGTTGTGAGCCGCAAGGACTCCTACATTGGTGTACTGCCACTGACCCGCTTGCTCACGGCAGATCCCGGCGTGCTGGTGCGTGAAATCATGCAAACCGATGTAGAGCCGATTCCGGCCGACATGCCGGATGAAAGCGTCGCCCGCCTGTTCGAACAACTGGACCTGATCTCGGCCCCGGTAGTCAATGAAGAGGGCCGCCTGCTGGGCCGTATAACCATTGATGACGTGGTCGATGTCATCCGCGAAGATGCTGATCACTCACTGATGAGTATGGCCGGCCTTGATGACGACGAGGATACCTTTGCGCCGATCATGAAAACTACCCGCCGGCGTGCAGTCTGGCTTGGTATCAACCTGATAACCGCCTTTGCGGCATCCGCGGTCATCGGTCTTTTTGAGGCCACGATTGATAAGGTGGTCGCGCTGGCCGTACTGATGCCGATTGTTGCCTCTATGGGGGGCATCGCCGGCAGCCAGACACTGACACTGGTGATCCGCGGTCAGGCCCTGGGGCATATCGAGCGCTCCAATATCGGCTGGCTGTTCAACCGAGAGCTGGTGGTAGGGCTGTTGAACGGGATGCTTTGGGCATTGGTCGTTGCCGTAGTGGCTGTACTCTGGTTTCAGGACATGACGGTTGGTATCGTGATCGCCATGGCATTGGTAATCAACTTGATTGCCGGCGCCATGGCCGGCACCCTGCTGCCAACGATATTGAAATCAATGGGTATAGACCCTGCACTGGCCGGAGGCGTCCTGCTGACAACCATCACTGACGTGGTGGGCTTTTTCGCCTTTCTGGGACTGGCGACCCTGTTTTTTGCCTGATGGAAACTGTTATGAGCGATTTTGACCACCTGCAGCATGATGACGAAGAACAGCTGCCGCCAAGCAAGTCCCAGCTCAAGCGTGATGCAGATGAGCTGCAGAATTTGGGTCAGCGGATGACTGAACTGCGCCCGGACCAGCGAGAGAAACTGCCGATTGATGACCGCCTGCGTGCCGCACTGGATGAATACAGTCGCATAAAGGCCAATGGCGCCAAGCGACGCCACCTGCAATTCATTGGCAAACTGATGCGTACAGCGGATGCGGACGCAATCCGCGAAGTGGTTGACCGCTTCGACTCCGCTACGGCAGCCCACAACCAGCTGTTTCATGAGCTGGAGCGCTGGCGTGAACGCTTGATCAGCGAAGACAACGAAACACTGCAAAGTTTTATCGCCGCCCACCCGGGAGCGGATATTCAACACTTGCGCCAGCTGGTACGCAATGCCAAGCGCGAACGCCAGCTGGAGAAGCCTCCCGTGAATGCACGCAAACTGTTCAAGTATATTCGCGAGCTAAACGAAGTCTGACAGACTCAGTCACCGGAGCCAGTCAATAGCTCGAGCTCCGGATTTTCCCAGCTACCACTGAGTCGATAGCGCAGTGTCGAGAAGCGCTCCAGCCGATCGCCAATCAATTTGTCGATCACGAATACAGCACCGGCTACTTGGGGCGCTCCAAGCAATACTGCTGCCAACGGCACATTACTGCTGATTGGCAAGGCCACCTCGACCTCCTTGTCCAGAGTACCTTCGGCCAGATTCACCTGCCCCTGAACACTCATATTGGCAGACGGACCCGCCATGACCAGAGGCTCAACGGTGGCAGCAACCCCCTGCTGTAGCCGGTAATGTCCATCCAGGCGATCAAAGCTGACCCCTTTCTTCAACAGATCGCTGAAATCGAGTCGAAGTCGACGCGCCAGTGAGTTGAAGTTCAGTATCCCGAAAACCCGCAGCAGATTGGTGCTTTCAGCCGTTTCTATCAGACGCCCCTCTCGGGTCGAGAACTGCAGCTCGCCATTCAGGCGATCCAGTTTTACGTCCCAGGGTGCACCTTTCCAGTTGAGCTGCAACAATGATTCCACCTGGCTTGTTTCAAGTACACGACCATAGTGCCAGCGCTCAAGCAGCGCGCCGATATCATCCCCCACCAGCCTTAGCGTCAGCTCAGTTTGCTGTTCAGCCTGCTGGCTCCAATGTGCCTCACCTCGCAATATGAGTTGATCCAGGTAGGCCTCCAGTGAAGATATGCGGGTACCTCGCTCATCCGGACGCAGACTGAAACGCCAGTCACCCAGTACCTTTTCACCCAACCAGAGTGAATCTACCCTGACATCGGCTGCAGGCAGGCGCGTACGCCCCAACAACTGTGGATAAAAATCGTCCCTTTCCACCGCGGCTTCGGTCTCGGGTACTTCATCCTGCATCAGTGCATTCAGCTGCAACCGCTCAAGATGGATCTTCAGTGGCTCATCCGCATGCGGCAGTAACACCTTACCCTGCAGGTCAGCACCTCTGATTTCAACCGCAAGCCCGGAAGCCTCGTTTGCGCCGCGGAGTTTAATGGTTTCGGCCGTTGTACCGACGCGCGCAAGTTCCAACTCAACTTCCTGTATCTGAACCGGCGTACTCAAATTCAGTTTCAGATTCAGGGGTGCTGCGACCTCTGCCGGCTTGAACAGGACACCGGGCAACGGCAACTCCACTCCAATCAGATTACTTCTCAGTTCAAGGCTCGGACACGTGGTATCAGCACAGAGCAGCAGTTCACCCTGCCAGTGGGTCGCACCCGTCACCATATCCAGAAGTGGCTGTTCCAACCAGCGGTTCAGGGCCTTCAGGTCAGTCTGCCCCTGCAGACTGACGCTCACTCTATCACGCTCGGTAGTCACGCTGGCGCTGACCGGGCCTCCCCATGCCTGCGCTTGGATATCTCGGGCACTGAAGCCACGGGCATTGGCATACGTGAAGTGTCCTTCGACATTATCCAGCTCAAGCCCGAGAGCCTGTGAACCAAAACGCCCCTTGTGGAGATCCACGGCAACACGTACATCGGGTGGTTGATCTTCAACAAGCGGAATGCTCAGTCCCAGACGGGTGTCTGCTTGCCCTTCCAGCTGCCATCGCTGCAGCTCTTGCCCCACCAGACTGGCCAGTGGAGTGGTTTTGAGTACCTTATCGATATCACTGGCCGGACCATCCAGCAGAGTTTCAATCTCCAACTGTCGACTGCCCGGCGGCAGGTAAGCCCAGCCAGAGGAGATATCGCTGTCGAGAAGTGTAGCCCGGTTGATATTGATCGCCAGCCCCTGATCCTTTACAAGTACAAACAGATCACCCTGCTCAATGGCTGGCCAGCCCGGCTGATAATCCAGCCGTGCATCCTCGATATCAAAAAACAGCTGGACCACAGGGGTCGAGCTCTTGCCAAGAGATCGAGTACCGGTTCTGAGTAACATGCCTGCCTGACGCAACCGCCCAGCCTTGACCGCGCGTTCAAGCCAGCTGTACAGGCCCGAGCCTACCTCTTTTTCAGGGGTATAGAGTGGTGCCTGACTGCCGTCACTGTCTGTCATCCCGATCATCAGGATCAGATCAGCCTGCTGTTCAGGATCAAAGGGCAGATCAATACTGAAACGCCCCGCTGCATTGGTCTGCTGATTATGCAGCTGCAGTTGTTCGCCGCTGACCCTGATGCCAGCCTCATCCCTCTGCCAGCGGATTTCACCACTGGCTTGCTCATAGCTCCAGCCCTGTGGATAAAGCTCAGGGAAGTGCATCTCAAAGGTCTGGCTATCAAGCCGGATCAAGCCAGCATCGAGGTTGGCAAGCAGCTCCCCACTGACACCCTCCAGTGCCGGAGCACCGTGCCAGCCATTGACCCCAACCTCGTCAAGCTCTGCGCTCAGGGTCAGATCACTCCAGTTACCATCAACGGGTTTCTTGAGCCTCAACTGTCGCAACACGCCGCGAGGCTTCAACTGCTGCAGCAGCTTGACAAAATTTGGGGCAATACCATCTGCAATACCAAGCCAGGCTTCGGTTGCTGCAAGGTCCAGCTCCGATATGAAGGCGTGCCTGAAATCAAGTTGCCGCTCTTGCCAGCCAAAATCAGCTACCAGCAGGGGCAAGGTTAACTGCGCCTGTTCATGCACCAGGGTAATCGGCTGTAACTGAAGCTGATATCCCTGATCATTCTGTAGCAACGCCGCTGTAAAGCGCCCCGCCTGAGGTTGAGATAGAGCAGGATCAGTTAACTGCAGCTGTTCAAAGCCAACTTCAGCCTGCAGACTTTGCAATTGCTGATTACGAACATCGACCCAAAGCTCCAGGTCCAGATCCAGCGCTGCCAGCTCAGGCTCAAGCTCAAGCATTTGAAACAGCTCCGGCCCCAGATCCTCGACCTGTAGATAAAAACGGTAGCGGGCCTTGAGTGGGTCCGAAGTTGCCAGATCGGTTTCAATCGCAAAATGCACGCCCGCATCGGCGCCCAGTTCCGGCATACGGAACAGGCCACTCAGGCGATGTTCCTGAGGGGCGTTCTCCAGCTCCAGATCAGCCGGAGTAATAACAAGCGGCCCCCCCTGCTCCGGTATCAGAGTAATGTGGACATCCCGAATGACTGCATAGGGCTGACGGACCAGCAAACCAACCAGCTGTTCCCAGGCGGATGGCGACACCCCCTGATCTTGCCTGCCGGGCGCAGCACCCGGACGATGCAGCCAATGCCCTTCGCGCTGGTGCCAGCGCAGATCTACACCCTCAACTTCAAAGCGTTGAAAGATCGGCATTCCCTCCAGCAAGGAAGCAAGCAGATCCAGCTCAACTTCAAGCCTGTCAATCTGCAGCCTGCCGCCAGCACCGGGATCATCGGCAGAAGTGCTTGCCGAAATACCCTGAACCTCCATTACCGGATAGGCATAGCGCCAACTGCCCTGCATACTGCCAAGCTGTACCGGAAGCGCCAGTACTTCACTGAGCCAGCGTTCAGCCTGCGGACGAAAGCGATCCGCAGACTCCAGCGCCAGCCTCGCAGCCGTCAGCAGCAATGCCAACAACAGCAATAGCAGCAAAAAAAACCACCAGGCACGACTCAAATGACGACGCATCGACGCTCCGTATCAGCGCAGTACAACATCAAACTGTTCCGGGGTATACATCGGCTCAACCTGGAACCGTACCGTCTTGCCGATAAAGGCCTCCAGCTCTGCCACATGGTCAGACACCTCATCCAGCAGGTGATCCACCACCGACTGTGCTGCCAGTACCAAATAGGTCTCGGTGTCATACGCCCGATGCTGGCGCAGGATTTCACGGAAAATTTCGTAGCACACCGTCTCTGGCGTTTTCAGTGAACCCCGCCCCTGACAGTGACTGCAGGGCTCACACAGCACCTGCTCCAAGCTTTCACGCGTGCGCTTGCGGGTCATCTCAACCAGACCCAGCTCTGACACACCGGTCACCTTGCATTTGGCGTGATCCTTCTCCAACACACGCTCAAGGGTGCGCAATACCTGGCGTTGGTGGTCGGGATCTTCCATATCGATAAAGTCGATGATGATAATGCCGCCCAGGTTACGCAGGCGTAACTGACGACCTATGGCTGTGGCCGCTTCAAGATTGGTTTTGAAGATGGTTTCTTCGAGGTTGCGATGGCCCACAAATGCGCCCGTGTTCACATCTACCGTTGTCATCGCCTCGGTCTGATCAAAAATCAGATAACCACCGGACTTGAGTTCGACCTTGCGCCCCAGCGCCTTCTGCATCTCTTCTTCGACATTGAACATATCGAAAATGGGACGCTCGCCAGGGTAATACTCCAGCTTTTCCTCGATTTCGGGTACGAGTGCCTGAACGAATTCCTGTGCACGCTGAAAGGTTTCGCGTGAGTCGATTCGGATCCGTTCAACACCGGCATGTGCCATGTCTCGCAAGGCACGCATATTCAGTGGTAGATCCTCATACACGATGGCAGGCGGCTTGACCTGCTTGATTTTGTATCGAATGGATTCCCACAGGCGGCGCAGGAACTGCAGATCACTTTCCAGTTCAACCTCAGTCACACCTTCTGCCACAGTACGCAGGATCACACCCCACTCCGGGGTGGTGGTTGCCTCTGTCTGCATCAACCCTTGCATCTGGTTGCGCAGACGCTCTCGCTCCTGCGGATCTTCTATGCGTTGCGAAATTCCGATGTGAGTACTGCCAGGCATCAAGACCAGATAGCGCGACGGAATCGAGATATGAGTGGTCAGACGCGCACCCTTGGTCCCGATTGGGTCCTTGGTCACCTGTACCAGCAACCCCTGCCCTTCACGCAGCACCTGCGAGATGGGGGTCGAATTACGCTGTTCAGCCGGCAGGCTCTGATCCACCACTTCATCTACATGAATAAACGCGGCACGCTCAAGACCGATATCGATAAACGCCGCCTGCATGCCGGGCAACACGCGGGCAACCTTGCCCATATAGATATTACCGACGATACCACGCCGCTTGGCACGCTCCACGTAGATTTCCTGGGGCATACCGTTTTCGATCACTGCCACGCGCGTTTCCATTGGCGTGAAGTTAATCAGGATCTCCTCACCCATCCTCTGTGTCCTCGATCAGCTGATTCTTTATAGTTCAGTTTGGCTGCCATACCGGGATATCAAACTTCTGCAGCATTGCAGCCGTTTCCATCAACGGCAAGCCCACAACGGCCGAATAACTGCCATTGATGCTTTTGACAAACACCGCCCCCAACCCCTGTATGCCATAGGCACCGGCTTTGTCGCAAGGCTCACCGGTACGCCAGTACTGGCGACAACGCGCATCATCCAGCTCAATGAACTCCACATCCGTTCCTACACAGCAGACTTCGATTATCCCCTCTGCGGCCAACGCTACAGCGGTCAACACCTGATGGCGCCTGCCAGACAGCTGCATCAACATTGTCACAGCCTCATCCTCATTGGCAGGTTTGGCCAGAATATGATCATCTATGGCTACGGTAGTATCAGAACCCAACACCACCGAATCGCCACCCGCCTG
Source organism: Marinobacterium iners (assembly GCF_017310015.1). NCBI lineage: Bacteria > Pseudomonadati > Pseudomonadota > Gammaproteobacteria > Oceanospirillales > Oceanospirillaceae > Marinobacterium > Marinobacterium iners. Next base: position 677,629 of record NZ_CP022297.1, on the reverse strand, counting down.
TTCCAGTCCAGCCAATGCCTTCTCTTGTGCCAGGCGAGTCACATATTCACGAGCGGACTCCTGCTGCAGGGGATCTTCACAGATATCAACGGGACGACAGTCGAAATGGACGCCGATCTGCTCAAGCAGTTCACGTCGGCGCGGGGAGGCTGAAGCCAGAATCAGATGTGGCATAACAGTTTCACTGTATGTAGAAGGTGTGACGAACGGCCCGCAGCAGCAGGTACAGCCAGGGCCAGACCAGCGCGCTGACCAGCGATGGCAGCAGAAACAGTAATGACTCGCCCGTGGTGCCGGTAACACTTTGCATCCAGTGAAACAGCAGCTGATTGATACCCACCAGCACCAGTACCATCAGCGACTGCTGCCAGAGCGGGAACATGCGCAGGCGCTTGTACAATACCAGCACCAGAAAGGCGATCAATGTCAGTGACAGGGCGCTGAGGCCAAGCACGCTGCCACGCACCACATCCAGCAGAATGCCGAGCATAAAGGCACTGCCGAGACCCACCCGGTGTGGCAAGGCCATAACCCAGTAGATCAGCATCAGCACGACCCATTCAGGCCGAGCCCATACCAGCAGGTCCGGCAGCGGCATCTGGCTCAGCACCAGCCCTACCAGAAAAGTGGCAAAGATGATTAAACCTCCGCCACGCACCTCACTCATCCGCAACCTCTTCCTGCGGGGCGGGTAGCGCCGGATGATACTCGACCAGTAACAGGTGGCGGCTGCGGTCCAGTCGCGCCGATGGCTCCGCTTTCACCAGCGTGAAGGGGCGTCCCGGATCGCGGATCACTTCCGTCACTCGGGCAACAGGATAGCCGCGCGGAAAACGTCCACCCAAACCTGAGGTCAGCAGCAGATCATCCACACGAATGTCAGCCGTATCGGGCACATGCTCCAGCTCCAGCTCGTTCAAGACGCCCTTGCCAAGCGCAATGCCACGGTAGCCATTTCGATTGACTTCAACAGGCACCGCAGAGCGGGCATCCGTCACCAGCATAACCCGGCTGGTATAGTGTGCCAGCGATACCACTTGCCCCATGACACCACCGGCATCCAGTACCGGCTCGCCAATAAAGACCCCGTCTTCCGAGCCGCGATTGAGGATTACTTCATGCTGAAAGGGGTCAGGGTTTACGCCTATGAGCTCCGCCAGACGAGTGGGTGCCTCTACGCGCTCACCGGCGCTGAGCAGCTCACGCAGGCGAATATTCTCGGCTGTCAGTGCTGCCATTTGCTGCACTTTGCGCTCCAGTACCAGCGCCTCCGCTTTCATGCTCTGGTTTTCACGCACAAGACTGGCACGCTCCACCACCACATCTGACAGGCTGTCAGCTAGCCGGGATGGTATATCCACCACCCACTGCAATGGTGTTACAACAAGGGAAAGCCAGGCACGACCTTCCTTCATTTTGGGCCAGTTGAGGTCAGCCACCATCAGCAGCACAGCCAGAAACACCAGCAACAGAAACAGTCGACGCGGTGAACCGCCACGGAAGATCGGTTTAATAACCCACCTCCCGAACAACCGGGCGCAGGCGGCCGAGGTTACTCAACAGTTGCCACTGCACCCGCTGTCACTCGTAGGTCAGCAGTTCAAAGGAGTGCTTATCCAGCATTTCGAGGGCCTTGCCGCCGCCACGGGCAACACAGGTCAGCGGATCTTCCGCCACAATTACCGGCAGACCGGTTTCTTCGCTGACCAGACGGTCGATATTGCGCAGCAATGCACCACCGCCGGTGAGCACAATACCGTGTTCGGCAATATCAGCGGCCAGCTCAGGCGGGCATTGTTCCAGGGCACTCTTGACCGACTGCACGATGGCAGACAGTGGCTCCTGAAGCGCTTCCAGAATTTCGTTGCTGTTGAGCGTAAAGCTGCGGGGAATACCCTCTGCCAGATTACGGCCACGCACATCGATTTCGAGAATTTCGCTGGAGGGGTAAGCTGTGCCCACCTCCTGCTTGATGCGCTCGGCGGTGGCGTCACCGATCAGGCTACCGTAGTTGCGACGCACATAAGTCACAATTGCTTCGTCAAAACGGTCACCACCGACGCGCACAGACTCCGCGTACACAATGCCGTTAAGGGAGATCACGGCAATCTCAGTAGTACCGCCACCGATATCAACAACCATGGAGCCACTGGCTTCTTCAACCGGCAGACCCGCGCCGATCGCCGCCGCCATTGGCTCTTCAATCAGATAAACTTCACGAGCACCGGCACCGATAGCGGATTCCTTGATGGCGCGACGTTCAACCTGAGTCGACTTGCAGGGCACACACACCAGCACTCGTGGGCTGGGGGTCATGAAGCTGTTGTCATGTACCTTACTGATAAAGTACTGCAGCATTTTTTCAGTGACATGGAAGTCGGCGATCACGCCGTCTTTCATAGGCCGGATGGCGGTAATGTTACCCGGAGTACGACCCAGCATGCGCTTGGCATCAGACCCCACCGCTGCCACGGATTTCTGGTTGCCGTTGACACGAATGGCGACCACCGAAGGCTCGTTCAGCACAATGTCCTTGTCACGGACGTAAATCAACGTATTGGCGGTGCCCAGATCGATGGACAGATCGCTGGAGAACAGGCCTCGAATTTTCTTAAACATGATGACGTGGTTACCCTGAAATTGCCTGACAGGCCTTACCGAACTGGCCGCATTTCTGAAAGCACACAACTCTAACAACGGCAGGGATTTTGGGCAAGGTTCAAACATGTTATCTTATGCGCCATTCACCCTTTCCAAACCCTACTGTTGCGAGGCCTGAGTATTCAGCCGCCCTTAAGCCAACAGACTGATCAGAGCGAGAAGCGGACCTATGTCACTGGACCGATCCGATGTGGAACAGATTGCACATCTGGCACGGCTGCAGATCGATGCGGCCGATATCGACGGCTACAGCCAATCCCTCAACAGTATTCTGGGCCTGGTTGACCAGATGCAGGCCACCTGCACTGAAGGCGTCGAGCCGCTGGCGCATCCACTGGATGCCGTTCAGCGCCTGCGTCGTGACGAAGTCACCGAGCCCAACCAGCGCGAAGCCCTGCAGGCCATCGCACCGGCCACAGAAGCCGGACTGTTTCTGGTTCCCAGAGTGATTGAGTAATGCCTACGGCAGCAAGGATTACCGATAATGTTTGAATTGACACTGGCTGAACTGGCCCGCGGGCTGGATAACGGCGACTTCAGCAGTACAGAACTGACACAGGCCTACCTGCAGCGCATCAAGTCGCTGGATGGCCAATACAACGCATTCATCACCGTTACCGAAGAGCAGGCACTTACGCAAGCCAAGGCCGCCGATGAGGCACGTGCCGCTGGCAAGGCCGGTGCGCTCTGCGGTCTGCCGATCGCGCACAAGGACCTGTTCTGCACCCAGGGCGTGCGCACCTCCAGCGCATCCAAAATGCTGGACAACTTTATCTCTCCCTACGACGCCACCATCGTCAGCCGCCTGAAAAACGCCGGCAGCGTGATGCTGGGCAAGCTGAACATGGATGAGTTCGCCATGGGCTCCTCCAACGAGAGCAGCTTCTACGGCGCCGTGCGCAACCCCTGGGATACCGACCGTGTACCCGGCGGCTCTTCCGGTGGCTCGGCAGCAGCCGTGGCGGCGCGCCTGACCCCGACTGCGACCGGTTCCGATACCGGTGGCTCCATCCGCCAACCGGCAGCACTGTGCGGCGTGACCGGCATCAAGCCAACCTATGGCCGCGTCTCGCGCTACGGCATGATCGCCTTTGCCTCCTCACTGGATCAGGCAGGCCCCATGGCGCAGACCGCCGAAGACTGTGCCATGACCCTCAACGCCATGGCCGGTTTCGACCCTCTGGATTCCACCAGCGCCGAGCGTGACACCGAGGATTACACCGCCGCGCTGAATCAGCCGCTGGCAGGGCTGAAGATCGGTCTGCCCAAGGAGTATTTCTCCGCCGCACTGGATTCAGGCGTCGCTGAACAGGTGCGCAATGCCGTGGCCGAGTTCGAGAAGCTGGGCGCGACCGTGAAAGAGGTCAGCCTGCCCAACACCGAGCTGTGCATTCCGGCCTATTACATTCTGGCCCCGGCCGAAGCCTCCTCCAACTTGTCCCGCTTTGATGGCGTACGCTATGGCTACCGCTGCGACAACCCGGTGGATCTGGAAGACCTGTACAAGCGCAGCCGTGGCGAAGGTTTCGGCACCGAGGTCAAGCGCCGCATTATGGTGGGTGCTTACGCGCTTTCTGCCGGTTACTACGATGCCTACTACCGCAAGGCACAGCAGATCCGTCGCATGATCCAGCAGGATTTCGTCAATGTGCTCAACGACGTCGATGTCATCATGGGTCCGACCACACCGCATCCGGCCTTCAAACTGGGAGAAAAGAACAGCGACCCAGTTTCCATGTACATGGAAGATATCTTCACCCTGTCACTGAACCTGGCCGGCCTGCCGGGCATCTCCATCCCTTGCGGTCAAACCCAGGGCCTGCCGGTGGGCCTGCAGATCATCGGTAACTACTTTGCCGAGTCCAAGCTGCTCAACGTGGCGCACCAGTTCCAGCAGGCAACTGACTGGCATAAACAGATTCCGGCCGGAGTGGAGGTGTAAGCATGGAATGGGAAGTTGTTATCGGACTGGAAATCCACGTCCAGCTGTCGACCAAAACCAAGATTTTCTCCGGCGCCAGCACCGCCTTTGGTGCCGAGCCCAACACTCAGGCCTGCGCCGTTGACCTGGCACTGCCAGGCACCCTGCCGGTATTCAACGAGAACGCCCTGCGGATGGCGGTGATGTTTGGCCTTGCGGTCAACGCCGAGATCGGCAAGCGTTCGGTGTTCGAGCGCAAGAACTACTTCTACCCGGACCTGCCCAAGGGCTATCAGACCACCCAGCTGGCCGAGCCGATCGTTGGCCCGGGCTTCATCGACATTGAGACTGATGACGGCGCACAGCGCCGCGTGCGTATCCACCACGCCCACCTGGAAGAGGATGCAGGCAAGTCCCTGCACGAAGACTTCCACGGCATGTCCGGCATCGACCTGAACCGCGCTGGCACCCCGCTGGTGGAGATTGTCTCCGAACCGGACATGCGCACCTCCAAGGAAGCGGCGGCCTATGCACGCAAGATCCACGCCATCGTCACCACTCTCGGCATCTGCGACGGCAACATGGCCGAAGGCTCCATGCGCTGCGACTGCAACGTTTCCATCCGCCCGAAGGGCCAGGAAGAGCTTGGCACTCGCACCGAGCTGAAAAACATCAACTCCTTCCGCTTCATCGAGCGCGCCATCGACACCGAAGTGGCGCGCCAGATCGATCTGATCGAAGACGGCGGCCGCGTGGTACAGGAAACCCGCCTGTACGATCCGGAAAAGAACGAAACCCGCAGCATGCGCTCCAAGGAAGAAGCCAACGACTACCGTTACTTCCCCTGCCCTGACCTGCTGCCGGTCATTATCGATGACAGCTATATCGATGCGATCCGCGAAACCCTGCCGGAACTGCCGGATGCCCGTCGCGAGCGCTTCATCAGCGAGTACAGCCTGTCCGAGTACGATGCAGGTGTGCTGTCCGCCTACCGTCCGCAGGCCGACTACTACGAGCAGGTAGTCAAACTGTCCGGCGATACCAAGCTGGCAGCCAACTGGGTGATGGGTGAACTGGCCAAGTTCCTCAACCAGAACGACACCGATATCAAGGACAGCCCGGTATCGGCGGAACAACTGGGCGGCCTGTTGGTGCGCATCAAGGACAACACCATCTCCGGCAACATCGCCAAGAAAGTGTTCGAACTGATGTGGAGCAAGGGCGGCAGCGCTGACGAGATCATCGAAGCCGAAGGCCTGAAGCAGGTCACCGATACCGGTGCCATCGAGAAGATCGTTGACGAAGTGATCGCCAGCGCCGACAAACAGGTGGAGCAGTACAAGGCTGCCGAACCGGACAAGCGCGGCAAGATGATTGGCTTCTTTATGGGACAGGTGATGAAGGCTACAGGCGGCAAGGCCAACCCGGGCGCCGTCACCGGCATCCTGAAGCAGAAGCTGGACGCGCTCTGCGACTGAGCTGACGTCGGGCACTGAACGCAAAAAGCCGGTTCCGCAAGGGACCGGCTTTTTTAGTGTTTCAGGCTTGCAGCAGCTGCCCGCGGAAGGTCGAGCAGCACTTTACGGATCGACTGCAGCCAGGACAGCCGCAGTCGAGCCTACAGGGATGTATTTATGGCGTGTCCGTAAAGTGCTGAACGATCAGCCCAAGCTTGGCTCAATGATTGAGCAGATTCACATCAACTCAACAAAACTGTCCACAACCCGATCCGGCGAGCAGTTTTCCACCGGCTCGCCGTGGTTGTAACCGTAGCTGACACAAACCACCGGGCAGCCGGCGGCGCGGGCAGCCAGCACATCGTTGCGTGAATCCCCCAGCATCAGTGCCTGTTCAGGCTGACAACCCAGGGTTTCCATCACCACCCGCAGCGGCAGCGGATCAGGCTTCTTCACCGGCAGGCTGTCACCGCCCAACACCTGTGCGAAGTAATGATCAATCTTCAGCGCCTGCAGCAGCGGCGTAGTAAACGCCATCGGCTTGTTGGTCACCACCGCCATGAGCACACCGGCGTGCTGCAGATGCAACAGCACTTCTTCAACACCCGGGTAGAGTTTGCTGTAGCGCCCATTACTCTGGGTATAGGCCGACAGAAACACCTCGAACGCCGCCTGAAACAGTTCCGGCTCGATGGCATCATCCGCCGGGTACATCTCGCCCGTGAGTGCACGCATCACCAAAACCGGTGCGCCGTTGCCGACCCACTGGCGCACCTTCTCTTCACCAGCCGTCTTCCGCCCCAGCGCCTGCAGCATGTTATCCACAGCGGCCGTCAGGTCCAGCGCACTGTCCACCAGCGTGCCATCCAGGTCGAACATCACACAGGCGGGCAACTCGCCATTGAACAGACTGCGCATCAGCCCGCGACCTTCGCCAGCTCGTCGCGCATCTGCGCAATCGTCGCTGCGTAGTCATCGGTATTGAAAATGGCGGAACCGGCGACAAAGGTGTCAGCACCGGCAGCCGCAATCTCGGCAATATTGCCGATACCCACGCCACCGTCCACTTCCAGACGGATATCAAAGCCACTCTCGTCGATGCGCTGACGTACCTGACGCAGCTTGCCCAGCGTGGAAGGAATGAACTTCTGACCACCAAAGCCAGGGTTCACCGACATCAGCAGAATCATGTCGACCTTGTCCATGACATGGTCAAGGTAGTGCAGCGGTGTGGCCGGGTTGAATACCAGGCCGGACTTGCAGCCATTGTCGCGGATCATCTGTAGCGAACGGTCGATATGCTCGGAAGCTTCCGGATGAAAAGTGATATAACTGGCACCCGCCTTCAGAAACTCACTGATCATGTGATCCACCGGCTTCACCATCAGATGGGCATCGATGGGTGCGGTGATACCGTAGTCACGCAGCGCCTTGCACACCATCGGGCCGATGGTCAGGTTGGGCACGTAGTGGTTGTCCATGACATCAAAGTGGACAATGTCCGCACCGGCTGCCAGTACGTGTTCAACCTCTTCCCCCAGACGGGCAAAATCGGCGGAGAGAATGGAAGGAGCAATCTTGAAATCGGCCATGGGAACTCGTTCGCTGGTTAACAATGCGGCTATTGTACCCAAGCTGCCGACGCTATTCAGCACCCGTACCAGTAATCCTCTTGCGGCCATGCAAGTCAGCCTCGATAATCAGACCATGCCTATTTATTTGAAACTCATCACATTCATGCTCGGCACTCTGATCCCTTTCGCCTTTGCTCAAGCGCAAACGGAGACCCCGGGCGATGATACTGCCCCTGCACGCCATTCGGCGGGTAGTCTTGATGGTGCTGAGCTACTGCTCCTGCAACTCGAAGCGAATGCAGAGCTGATTTCCCTGGAGCTGGAAGAAACTGCCTTTTTTTTGATTTTCCGTCCGGGTGTTGCCCCTGTTCCAGTTGGCAATTTGGTGATCATGCCGGATACAGGTGTTGGCGCAGGCTGGGCCGAGCAAGGTACGGCCATCAGCCGCTATCTTTCGGCGCATGGCTGGAATACGCTGATATTACAGCCCCCAAGCCCTCCAAACCCTGCTTTGCCCAAGCGTACGCTGCCAAGCATGCGGGCGATTAGGGCCGGCACAACGCCAGACACACCACCCACTCCCCAAACTGAAACTGAACCAACGCAACCCGGATCAGAAGAAACGGCCGAAGCAACACCCGAGATGCCTTTCGCTGATCAAGTACGCCAACGACTGTCCCTGGCACGCACTGAGTTGCAGCAGAGAAGCCATGAGGATACCGAAATCAACGTAATGCTGGGCATAGGCAGCAGTGCCCCCTGGGCGGCAGCCCTTGCAGCCGAGCTGGGGGAGGAATGGGATCTGGTGATGATCAATCCGCGTCCGAGTGAAGCCTCGGAAGCCAGCCTGATTGAACTGTTGCCACGGATCAAAGGCAGAATTATTGATCTATATTACCTGCCACTGCCCGGCTACCCGGAAGCCGCACCTGACGCGCAATTGCGTCGCCAACTGGCCATTCGCACGGAGATGCTCGACTATCATCAAAGCCGACTGCCCGGTGTATTCAGAGGCTGGCAGCACGAAATGCCACAACTTGTTCGCCAGCTACGCGGGATTATGGAGCGGATATTACTGGCCGAGCCAAAAGTGCCAGAGTCAAAACAGTTACCAGCACCCGAAACCCAGACCGCGCCGGGCATGCGCAACCCACGCCCGGCGAGCGGCCCCGGAGCGGTATGAGTCACCTCATGCCACGCGCCGCCTTGATACGGTCATAGGCAGCCTGTATTTCCTGGGTTTTCTCTTTGGCAAGCTGAACCATGTCTTCCGGCAGCCCTTTGGCAATGAGTTTGTCTGGATGATGCTGACTCATAAGCTTGCGCCAGGCCTTTTTGACATCGGCATCACTGGCTTCGGGGCTAACCCCGATTACACCATACGCATCCGCCAAAAGGCCTGCCTCGTTATAGCCAGGCTGCTGATGCGATTCCCAAGAGTGGCGTCTGAAAGCATCTTCTGCCCGCATGCGCGACATCAGCAGCTCCATTTCCTGCTGCGTGAAACGTAGTTCCGAAAACACCTGCTGCAGTACAGCTTGCTCTGCCGGGCTAATTTCGCCATCTGCCATCGCTGCCTGCAGCTGAATCTCGACGAACATCAATTTCACGGTCGGCCGCTGGCGCAGCACAATGGCCAGTGGCCTCAATACGGCGGCGATATCAAAATCGTCCTGCTTACCTTCCGTGAAATGCTCAATCGCTTCACGTCGACGCGCCTCGCTCAGGCTCATTCGGGTCATGACTTCACGGGCAAAAGCGATCTCGTTTTCGGTTACACGCCCATCCGCCTTGGCCACCTTGCCCATGACACTGAAGGTACCGCGAAAAAACAATTGCTGCGGGTTATACGCCTGCAGTTTGCCGCTCAGGCTACGCTGAATCAGAAAGCCGACCGTACCGCCGATCAGTAAACCCAGAGGGCCGCCACTGAGCAGCCCAATCAAACCGCCAGTGATTGCCCCGGCCCGGTAACGCCGCAACTGTTGCAACAGGTTTTCCATAATTCCCTCCCCTAAATCCTGCCGTTACGCAGGCGTTGATCCAGTTGCGCCAGACGCTCTGGCGTACCAACATCTTCCCACCAGCCCTGATGACGCTCACCGTTGACCCGTCCACGCGCCATTGCTGCACGTAACAAGGGGGCCAGTGCAAAAGCGGTCTCGGTCACCCCCTCGAACAGCTGGGGAGTAAGCACACTCATGCCGCTGAAGGTCAGTCGTGGCTCACCCTGCTCACTGATTTGACCAGACGCCTGAAGTACAAAATCCCCTGCAGGATGCCAGGGTGGGTTGTCAGTCAACACCAGATGTGCCCCACCCTGAGCAGGCGCGACTTGAGCCAACTGGTGCAAGGGATGAGTACTGAAAACATCGCCGTTGAGTACCAGAAAAGGTTCATCGCCTCGCTCACACAACAACGGCAAAGCCTGCAGAATCCCTCCGCCCGTTTCCAGTGGCTCAATTTCGGGCGAGTACTGAATCCGTGCCCCGTAGCGACTGCCATCCTGAAGGTAATCCTCAATCTGCTGACCCAGCCAAGCGTGATTAATCACGATATCGGTAACACCGGCGGCCACCAGCCGCTCAATGGGATACTCGATCAGCCGCTTGCCACCCACGCTGAGCAGAGGTTTGGGGGTTGTCAGGGTCAGCGGTCGCATACGCGTCCCTAACCCTGCCGCAAGAATCATCGCTCGCATCACTGCCACCAACGCTCGATCTGCTTGCCGGCAAAATGCGGATGCGCCACGAAGGCAGGTACCACTCGCCGATCCAGCCAGCGCACGAACGGCGCCAGCTCCTCATAGCGTGAAGCGACCCGGTAAAGATAGGCAAAGGTTCTGGGCAGGTCATCCAGGTATCCAGCCTTGCCGTCACGTAGCCAAAGCCGGGCGAAAATACCCAGCACCTTTATATGGCGCTGCATGCCTATCAAATCGAACTGCTGCTGAAACAGCCCCTGCTCCGCAACATCAAGACCATCCTGTTTCAGGCGCTGACGGAACGCTTCCACCCAGAAGCGCACCTGTTCGTCTGGCCAGTCGATATAACAGTCACGCAACAGCGAGACCAGATCATAGGTAACAGGCCCCGATACGGCATCCTGAAAATCGATAATGCCCAACCGGCCATCGTCGATCAGCATCAAATTGCGCGAGTGGTAATCTCGGTGCACACTGACTTGTGGCTGTGCCAGCGCGGATTCAATCAGCAGCTTGGCCACCAGACCAAGAAGGTGGTATTCCTCTTCCTGCAGTTCCAGTCCCAGTAAACGTGTCAAAAACCACTCGGGAAACAGCGCCATCTCGCGCGCCAGCATCACACGGTCATAGGGGGGTAATGCAGGCTGATCGGTTGTACGCTGAATCTGCCGTAACGCTTCGAAGGCTGCGGCATAATGCTGCTCTACCGTTGTTTCGGAAAGCTGGGGTAGTAGAAGCTGGTCCCCAAAGTCCTCTAGCAGCATAAAGCCCAGCTCAAGGTCGCTGGCAATCACCCTCGGTACCGCAATGCCCTGTGCATGCCAGGCCTGAGCTATGGCCAGAAAAGGCTCACAATCCTCATGCTCGGGCGGCGCATCAACGGCAATCCAGCTCCCCTCAGGGCCTGTGGCTCGAAAATAACGGCGGAAACTGGCGTCACCGGAGACTGCCTGCAGCTCAGCGTCTACCCCCATTTCCTGCGCAGCGGCCTGCTGCTGTACCCATTCTGAAAGCTGTTTCAGCCGTTGCCCCATTCGCCCTTATCCTCTAGCACTTGAAGTTGTGAATGCTTTATCATGCATGGCTCGGTATGGTACTCGACTTACGGGCTGGCGTGAAACCGGCCACGACCGCAACTGGATGGCGATCTGATGCCCTTTAACACCCGCGCTGCATTCAAACTCACCCTTGCCATTGCTGCTGCCATCTGTACTCAGTCAGTACAGGCACAGGAGAGCAACGAACGACTCTGGAGCTGTAACCTGACTCCATCTGGAGAATGGGACTGTGAAGTCAATGAAGCCCTGATGCAGCAACAGGAGGGCACACCTTCTGCCAGTCAAGCAACGGCGGAAACCGACTCCACAACCGGGCAGGACACCCTCCAGCCCAGTGAGTCGTCTACAGCGGATACAACTGTAACGGCTACCACACAGAAAGAAGCGGCAGCTGAAACAGGCGCAGAATCCGTCAGCATCAGCACTGTATCTGCAGCGCCGCCCGTTACTGACACAGAGTTGAGAACAGGCGCACCAGCGACCATACAGTGGCCTGAGCCTGCAGCGGCTACACTACGATCGAAGCCCATCATGGCTCAAACACAGATTGCAGCGACTCCCACCACCTCTGGGGACTGGAGCTGTGTCGCTGTCGACGGTGAGTGGGACTGCAACCGCCAAAGTGATACCAACGGTCCTCGCCCAGGCATGGCCATTGCGGGATCGAGTGCTGCAATGACCGGCAAGCCGGAGTGGAGCTGCGAAGCTGACGGCAATGAATGGGCCTGTCAGCAGGTCGCCACTCAGGCCCCCTCTCAGCCTGCGGCCCAGGGCGCTCGCATCGCGACCCCTGCCAATCAAGCCGCGCTGGACTGGTATGCCTACGCACCCGGTGAGGCACCTGGTGCCTGTACTGGCCGCTACATTGAACCTGAATTTGCCTTTCTGGAAGATAACCGCCCCTTTGATCAACAGCCGGTCTATATTAATGCGCTCAGATCCAGCACAGAGCTTGGCGGCATTACCCGGCTGGAAGGTGGTATCGAAATACAACGCGGTGGCCGCCTGTTTACAAGCGCCAGTGGCGAATTTGACCAGGGCGCGCGCGTTGCTCGCCTGATTGGTGGCGTTAATTACCGGGAAAAAGGCCTCCTCCTTCTGAGTGAGCAGGCCGAAGCGAACATGATCAGCGGTGAGACCCGATTCGATGGCGCTCAATATGTGATGCATGAGCAGCACATGCGTGGCAGCGCTGACAACATCACTCGCTTCGGTGATCGTCGTATTCTGTTGAACGAAGGCGCCATCACATTCTGCGAGCCTGGCAGCAATGCCTGGCAAATCGCAGCGGAATCCATTGAGCTCAACCCCGAGGCCGGACGAGGTGTCGCCAGGCATGCCACATTTGATGTTGCTGGCGTCCCCATCCTGTACACCCCTTATCTGTCATTCCCGATTGATGATCGTCGCCAGTCAGGCTTCCTCTACCCCAGCCTTGGTTACTCGGAAAGCAATGGGATCGATATCGCCATTCCCTACTACTTCAATCTGGCCGAGAATTTCGACGATACACTGACCCCACGCTACATCGGTGAACGCGGGTTGCTGCTGGAAAATGAATTCCGTTACATGAACCGCTGGTCACACAGCACTCTGAGTACAGCCTGGATGTCCGATGACAGTCGTTATAACGACAGTCGCTGGCTTTTTGGTGTCGATCATAAGGGCACCCCTTATGACAACCTCTACAGCCGTATCGACTTCACCCGAGTCAGTGACGATGATTACTTTGAAGATCTAGGCACATCACTCGAAGTTCAGCGTGATGACCACCTCGACCAGCTGTTTGAGCTACGGTATCTGCAGCCGAGCTGGAATCTTGCACTGCGTACAGAAAGCTATCAGACCATTGGTGGTTCCACCCCCTATGAACGTTTGCCGCAGCTGTTGCTGACAGGCCATCAGAACCGCCTTGCCGGCATATTGGATCTAAGCTATCAGGCCGAATACACACGCTTTGAGCGTGATCTCGACAGTATCTACGCACCGGCAGGTGATCTGGCAGCGACTGTTGGCGACCGTGTACATCTGCGCCCCAAGCTGAGTCTGTCTCTTGACCGTCCCTGGGGGTTCATCCGTCCGGCCGTTACACTTTGGCACTCATCCTATGAGCTCGAAAACGAGCGCAATGGCGCCTTGGGAGGTAGCCAGTCAATCACTGCCAGTATTTACAGCCTGGACAGTGGACTGGTACTTGAACGTGATTTTGGCCTCGCTGAAAGCAACTATACGCAAACGCTTGAACCTCGTTTATTCCTGCTGCATTCGGACGCCGACGAGCAGCCGGATTCACTGATTCCCCGGTTTGACTCGTCACAACTCGGCTTTACCTACTACAACCTGTTCCATGAAACCGGCTGGAGTGGTAACGACCGGGTAGCTGACACAACGCAGGCAACCATTGGTTTGTCCAGTGCCCTGTATAATGATCTGGGTATGGAAAAGCTGCGCGTGGGTGTGGCTCAGGCACAGTATTTTGCTGATCGTGAGCACGCGGGTCGTCCGGGTGATAACATTACAGGCTCTACTGCAGGCAGCTCCAATTTGGCCACTCTGGCCAACTGGAGTATCACGCCCAGCCTGAAGCTGAGTCATGATGGCGAAGTTGATCGCGACAGTTACGAGTTTCTGGAACACAACTACAAGCTAAGCTATCTGCCGGGTGACAAGCGCCTGCTCTACGTGAGTTATCGTGACAGTATCGAAAAGGATCTCAATGAAGGTGTTAAGCAGCTGGATGTAGCCTTTCGCTGGCCTCTTAACAAAAGCTGGACCAGTTACGGTCGCTGGCAACATGACCTGGACAACAGCGAAAACCTTGAAACCCTGCTCGGGGTCGAATACGCCAGCTGCTGCTGGAAGATGCGCCTTACCGGTCGCAGCTGGGTAGTTGACCCCAATACAGTTGCCCAAAACCAGTTTGAAACCGATACAGGCGTCTTCCTGCAGTTCGTTTTCCGAGGCCTTGGCGCCTTTGGACAAGGCAGTGGCCGCGAGTTCCTGGAAGATATCACCGGATATGATGAGGATGAAAATGGCTCTTTCTAAACTGAGGCACCCCCTGGCGGCCTTGCTACTGTTGGCCCTGCCGCTGACCTCCGTCAACGCCGAGTTACTCGATCGTGTAGCCGCCATCGTGAATGAAGATGTGGTTCTGGAAAGCGAGCTTGAACAGCGGTTGGAGCTGGTGACTGAACAGATTAATGCCCGCGGTGAAGACACGCGTCTGCCACCCGAAAATGTCCTTAAACAGCAGGTGCTGGATCGCTTGATTCTGGAAAGCATTCAGACACAAATTGCCCAGCAGCAGGGCATCCGCGTCTCCGATCGTCAGCTGAACGATGCTCTGGAACGCATCGCGCAGCAAAACAACATGACGCTGGGACAGTTCCGCGAAGCACTGATTGCCGAGGGCCAGGATTACAACGCCGCTCGTGAGCAGATTCGGCGCGAAATTCTGCTTAGCCAGGTGCAGCAGAGTAACGTCAACCGTCGCATCAGTGTCTCTGACCAGGAGGTACAAAACTTCCTTGATTCAGAGTTGGGACAGCAGGAAATTCAGGCGGAATTTCAGTTGCGCAACATCCTGATCGCACTGCCTGACGGCGCTTCGCCCCAGATGATTCAGCAAGCCGAGGAGAAGTCACGCGACCTGTATCAGCAGCTGCAGGAGGGTGCAGACTTTGCCGAACTCGCACTGGCGGTATCCAATGCCCCCAATGCGCTGCAGGGTGGGGAACTGGGCTGGCGGCGCGAGTCCGAACTGCCTGAACCACTGGCTGCAGCCATCGGCAAACTGAGCCCTGGTCAGATCAGCCAGCCAGTTCGCACTCCCGGCGGCTTTCATATCCTCAAAGTTGAGGACAAGCGTGGTGGCAAGGTCCAGCTGGTGAATCAGGTTAAGGTACGCCATATTCTGCTGACGCCAAATGAGATTCGCAGCCCCGAACAGACCCGCCGCCTGATCGACGAGCTGTACCGCCGCCTGCAGGATGGCGAGCCCTTTGATGAATTGGCACGCCGTTACAGCGACGATGCTGCCAGCGGCTCGCAGGGCGGTGACCTGGGCTGGACCCAAAATGGCCAGATGGTGCCTGAGTTTGAGCAGGTGATGAACAGCACCGACAAGGGTGAGATCAGCGAGCCTTTCCAGTCACGTTTCGGCTGGCACATTCTGCAGGTACAGGACTATCGTACACAGGATATGGGTGAAGAGATGCTCGAATCCCAGGCACGAAACAGCATTCGCCAGCGTAAGTTCTCAGAGGAATTGAACAACTGGCTGCGCGAGATTCGATCTCAAGCCTATATTGAGCGCAAGATTTGACTGTGAGTTGCCCACGCCTTGCCCTCACCCCCGGGGAGCCTGCCGGTATAGGCCCTGAGCTCTGCGTACAGCTGGCCCAGCAGGCGTTTCCCTGCCAGCTGGTTGCCGTAGCGGACCCGGAGCTGCTGCGCCAGCGTGCTGCAGCCCTGGGGCTTGAACTTGAAGTACTCCCCTTCAACAGTGTCGAACCTGCTGCGCCCGCTCAGCCTGGAGCCATTTACTGCCAGCCGGTACAGCTCACGGCCAAAAGTGAACCCGGCCTGCTGAACCCGGCCAACGCTTCCTATGTGCTGGAAACGTTGCGACAGGCAACTCTGGGCTGCCTTTCCGGCAGTTTCGATGCGCTAATAACGGCACCTGTACACAAGGGCGTAATCAATGACGCCGGCATCGCCTTTACCGGCCATACCGAGTTTCTGGAAGAGATGACCGGCAGTCACAAGGTCGTGATGATGCTGGCCACTGAAGGACTGAAAGTCGCCCTGGCTACCACTCACCTGCCTCTTGCCGCCGTATCCGCCGCCATCACCCAACCGCTGTTGCGTGATGTCATTACGGTGCTGCTGCATGATCTCAAGCGGTCATTTGGCATCAAGCAGCCTCGCATACTGGTGGCCGGGCTCAACCCCCATGCCGGTGAGGGTGGCCACATGGGCCGCGAAGAGATCGATGTGATCGAGCCGATACTGGCGGAACTCAGACAGCACGGAGCTGATCTGGTGGGCCCCCTGCCCGCTGATACGCTGTTCACCGAACACCATCTCAAGGATGCCGATGCGGTGCTGGCCATGTATCATGATCAGGGACTGCCCGTCCTCAAGTACAAGGGATTCGGTCGAGCGGCCAACATCACACTGGGGTTACCGATCATCCGCACCTCGGTTGATCACGGTACGGCGCTTGACCTGGCCGGCACTGGGCTGGCCGACATTGGCAGCCTTCAGACCGCGCTGCGTTTTGCCCTCGACATGGCCCGCCATCAATCAGGTAACTGATCAATGAGTAAAAAACCCGTTGGACACAAGGCGCGCAAGCGTTTTGGTCAGAACTTTCTGCACGATCAGGGCGTCATAGGACGTATCATCCGTGCCATTAACCCTCAGCCGGGCGAACATATGGTCGAAATCGGCCCGGGGCTTGGAGCTCTGACTGAAGAACTGCTGGACGCCTGCAATGGCGAACTGGATGCCGTGGAGCTGGATCGGGACCTGATTCCGGTCCTGCGCACGCAGTTTTTCCGTTATGCCGACACCTTCACCATCCATGAAGCCGATGCACTCAAGTTCGACTTTGAGAGCCTGAAACAGGATGAACGGCCGTTGCGCATTGTGGGTAACCTGCCCTATAACATCTCGACACCGTTGATCTTTCACCTGCTCAGCTTCAATGGCCTCATTAAGGATATGCACTTCATGCTGCAAAAGGAGGTCGTTGAGCGCCTGGCCGCAGGTCCGGGTGAAAACCACTACGGCCGACTGGGGATTATGGCCCAGTATTATTGCCGTATAGAGCCTCTGTTTATCGTGCCTCCGGAGGCTTTTTCGCCAGCACCCAAGGTCGACTCAGCCATCGTTCGTCTGGTCCCCTTTGCCGAACCCCCGGTTCCGGCAAAGGATGTGCACCTGTTGCAAACAGTCGTGCGTACCGCCTTCGGTCAGCGCCGTAAAACACTGCGCAACAACTTGAAAACACTGATTGATGCCGATCAGCTGGAACAGCTGGGCATCGACCCGGGACTACGCCCGGAGCGGCTGACACTGGCACAATTTGTCAGCATCAGCGATGCTTTGACTGCGTGATGAACCCTGCTCACAGGCAAGAGGAAACCGAAAAACTGATGCAAAATCTGGACTACAGTCGAAACATCGAGATCCGTGTCGACACCGCCTACCTGCCGGAACAGTCCGAGCCAGAGGCGCACCGTTTTGTTTTTTCCTACCGAATCAGCATTACCAACAACAATACCGAAAGTGTTCAGCTCTTGAGCCGACGCTGGCGCATCACCGACGGCAATGAACATGTTCAGGAAGTTGAGGGTGAGGGCGTGGTTGGAGAAAAACCAGTCATCGAACCTGGCCATACCTACGAGTACACCAGTGGCACCGTGCTTGCTACTGAGGTTGGCAGCATGCAGGGACACTACCATATGGTAACGGGTGACAATCAAGGCTTTGACGCTCAGATCCCCCCGTTCACTCTGGCTCAGCCCAACGCACTGCACTGAGTGTCAGAACAGCCCCGGTTGACGCCGGGGCTGCGTTGCCCAGTCGACAAAGCCACAAATCCCGGGCCGCTGTTGCTCCAGCCTCTGTGCAAACCAGCGCGCCAGCTCAGGCGCCCTCGCATTATCGGGCGAGTGCATGAATATGAAGGGGGTCCTGCCCTCATCAATCCATTTCAGTACCTGTCCAACCCAGGGTTCAAGCCACTGATAGCCCTGCTCCAGTGCCAGCGGTGCAATGAATCTCACCATGGGTGTTAACCCTGTCGCCAATACTCTCAGTGGCAGATCCGGTTTCTGCTGAAGTGCCTCTCGACTGACAGGGTCAGCCGCCGGGTTGGCAAACAGAGCTCTGGTATCAAAACTGACCCGATTGATCCCCGTTTCCATCAGCAGTCTGTTCAGACAGCGCTCCGGCTCCCCGCCCTGAAAAAACGCCTGATGCCGAACCTCTACCCCGTAACGCACACCGGCTGGCAGCTGTTGCAGAAATCGTTCAAGCAGAGTCAGGTCGTTAGGCCCGAAGCTGGCAGGCAGCTGCAGACAGAGCATTCCCAACCGCTGCTCCAGCAACAGCATATGATCCAGAAACGCAGCCAGTTCAGCTCCGCAACCGCGCAGACGCGCTGCATGGCTGATGCTTTGGGGAAATTTGAAGCAGAAACGGAAATCTGCAGACGTTTGGCTCTGCCAACGCAACAACGTATCGCGCCCGGGCAGCCCATAGAAGGTCGTATTACCTTCCACTGAATTGAAGCAGGCGGCATACTGAGCCAGATCGGATTGCTGTGCATCCGTCTGGAAACTGTTATCCCACTGCGGATGTTTCCATTGCGGCAGGCCAATATAGTAGTCTGACGACATCGGTAGGGTCTTGTTATACTGCGACTTCACATTCCAGTGCCGACATTGGCACGGCTGTACAGGGTACTCAAAAACAATGGATTTCGCCTCACTTCTCGGGATTTTTTCAGGCATTGCCCTGATCGTCAGCGCCATCCTGTTGGGCGGCGACCCCGATGTATTTGTCAACATCCCCGGCCTGATGATCGTAGCCGGCGGGACTATTGCAGCCACCCTGCTGACAGTACAGTTCAAGGATGTACTGAACGCCTTTAAGGCGGCCTGGATCGTATTCACCCAAGACAAAACCAACGCACAGGAAATGATCGACACCATGCTCGAGCTGAGCCGGGTATCACACCGTCACGGTCTGTTGAAACTGGGGGATGTGGAAAGTGATTCTCACGTACTGAAGCGCGCCTGCAACCTGCTGGCCGAAGCCGCATCCGAGCAAGTAATAAGGAACACCCTGCAGAATGAGATCGATTCACTGATCGCACGTCATCACTCGGTACAGGACGTGTTTCGCAAGATGGCAGCCTATGCACCGGCTTTCGGCATGCTGGGCACCCTGATCGGTCTGATCCAGATGCTCAGTCAATTGAGCAACCCGGAAACCATTGGCCCCGCGATGGCCGTTGCTCTTTTGACAACCTTCTATGGTTCGCTTCTGGCCACCATGGTGTTCCTGCCCATTGCCGGCAAACTCCACGCGCGCACCCTGTCTGAGGTCACCAATCTGGAGATTATTCGGGAAGGCTGCATCAGTATCCTCACCAATGACCATTACATGCATGTCTACGAACAGCTGGCCTCCTACCTGCCCGAAGCCCAGCGCAAGCCGATTAAAATCGGCAAGGCACAAAAGCCCGGTGAAGAGAATGCCAAAGCAGCTCGCAAGAAGCCCGAGGCTTCGCGGTGAGCAGTCGTCGACGTGAGCTGACAGACGACTCCGGCTCTCCAGGCTGGTTGATGACATATGCCGACCTAATGACGCTGCTGCTGGTGTTCTTTGTTTTGCTGTTTTCCATGTCCAACCTGGAAAAGGAACGCTTTGCTGATGCGATGCGTTCATTCCAGAGCGCTTTCCAGCGTGCCGTCTCCGGTGCGCCCAACAGTATCGTGCCGCTGGAGCATAACGCCCCAACCACTGACTCAACCGAAATTAACGATACCATTTTGCAAACGCCCGAAGAGCGTCCACAGTCCGATCAGGATTCTGATGCGGACCAGAAAGCACGCGCACTGGAGCTGGAGTGGCAGCAGCTGACGCGTGATATGCAGCGAGCGTTTGAGCTGATGCAGATGCAGGATGCGGTCGAAATCGGCGCACCCAAAGATGGCAAGCTGTCTCTGCGCGTCAAGGGAGCAGCCCTGTTTGGCTCCGGCTCTGCCGAGTTCAATCGCGCCATGCTGCCGATGCTGGATGCACTGCTTGAGACGCTGGTAATCAACCCAGGCTACAAGCTGGAAATTCAGGGTCATACCGATGATATTCCGATCAGCACAGCTCAGTTCCCGTCAAACTGGGAATTGTCGGCCGTACGTGCCACCACAGTACTGCGCTATATGGTCGATGCGGGTATCAACCCCAAACGGCTGACGGCAACCGGCTATGGCTCTTCAATTCCGCTTGTACCGAACATATCGCCAGAAAACAGGGCCATTAACCGCCGCATTGAATTCGTTTTGGAAAAACGGGCTGTAGAACAATGAAACCAAGGATCCATATTCCAGAGCTTGCCGACAACGGACGCAGAGCCTATCGCCTCAAGGTCAACGAGGACGACCCTATCTGGGTTGAAATACAGGGTATGAGCGTACACTTGGAAGACCTGTCTGAAACCGGCATCGCCTTTTTTGCTGAAGCAGACCTGTCGCTCCAGTGCTATCCGGTCAGGCTGAAATTCCAGATTAATGATCGCGCATTCAGTTTTGACTGCTCACTCCAGCTGGTGCGCCAGGTAAACGAGCTCTGGTGTGGTGACCTGTCGGACCTGTCCGAGTTTGAGCACAGAATGCTGTCGCAGTTCGTAACCTGGTGCCAAACACGTGCCATCCGACGCGATAGAATGAAAACGTAATAAACTCTTGACCTTAGCTTAATCCGTGCGTAGTATACGCGTCATCAAGTTGATGCGGGGTGGAGCAGTCTGGTAGCTCGTCGGGCTCATAACCCGAAGGTCGTTGGTTCAAATCCAGCCCCCGCTACCAAATTTTAAGAGGCAGATCAGGTACTTACCGGTCTGCCTTTTTTCGTTATGTGTCCAGAACACTGTCATGTGACAAATTGTGACAAAACCTGTGACAGAAAATCGCCTCAATCCAACTGGTCACTTTTTGACCTGACCTTAAGGGGTCCTTGCCTCACATCTGTACTCTTGGCGCTTCATACGAGCCAACGCCAAGTTTTGAGTGCTCTTTCCTTACACTGATCACCCGTCTGCTCATCCAGAGTGGATTCGAGAAAATCTCCCTTTGTTGTTCTACCTCCAGGCCTCCGTGACCACAGCGGCTCCAGAGGCCTGAACACACTCCGTACTGGCTACCACTCTACTACTAAGTCAGAGGGTCGCCCTCTCCCCCCTCATCTTTGACATGCGTTATGAGGCTCTCAATCTCACAATTGAAGTAAAAACAGAGCTTATCCAGGTTATCCGTCACCGTACTACTGCCTTGGTGGTTCAACATCTTCGACAGGGTCATCCTGTTGATTCCCGTTTTCTGTGCAATCTCAGAAACAGTAATCCTTCTTTTCTCCTGGAATTCCTTTTCGGCGATCAGTTCCTTGAGGTGATAACGAATCATGCATACCTCTGATAAAAATAATTATCACAAGATGCTTGAAATAATCATCTGAGGCGTTATATTAACAATCAGATGATAATTTAAATCATCAAACGATAGCTTAAAGACGAAGAGGCATGATCTCATGAACAACACATACCTGACAACGGAAGAGTTGTCCTCCCGCATCAAGTACGACCCTCGCACTATCCGGCAGAACCTGAAGGACTCAGTGCTTATTGAAGGCAAGCACTACATTCGCCCTTTCGGTGGCCGGAAGATCCTCTACATCTGGGAGACCATCGAAGAAGACATGCTCAACGTTACACATGCGAGCAGCCTGGAGATCCCGATGGCAAACGGCGGGGTGTGCTATGGGTAAGGTCCGGGCACGGAAAGAAACAGGCAACCTCTACATGGATTTCAACTACATGGGTGTGCGCTGCCGGGAACAGACCGCCCTGCCCGATACCCCGTCAAACAAGAAGAAGGTAGAGGCTTTGCTGAAGCGCATCGAAGCATTGATTGTGCTCGACCAGTTCAACTATGCGGATTTTTTCCCAACCAGTAAAAATGTCAAAAAGTTTGCTGAAAAGCCTAATTTTGTTGCAGCAACTGAGAACAACGAGAAGAACAACGGCAGCAGCTGCCCTCTCTTCTCTGAGTTTGCCGAGCAGTGGTTCTCTGAGGTCAAAATTGAATGGCGTAACTCGCATATCCGCAATGTGCGCTCACTGCTGGACAGTTCTATCTTGCCGTTTTTTGGTGAAAAACCGCTCGATCAGATCACCAAGGGCGATCTGATGGAGTATCGCAGCCAGCAGTCAAAGCTGCCAGGACGCAACGGGAACACGTTCATCTCAGCCAAAAGCCTGAACAACCGCATGGGTCTGGTGAAGCTGATCATGGACGAAGCATCGGATCGCTTCGGTTTTGAGAATCCTTATCGGAACATCAAGCCACTCAGGTTGCAAAAGGTACACATCGAGCCGTTCTCGCTGCTTGAAGTCAACCGCATCATTGAAAACGTGCGTGAAGACTACCGCAACTACTACACCCTGCGGTTCTTTACCGGCATGCGCTCTGGCGAGATCGATGGTCTCAAATGGGAATACATCGACTTCGACAAACGCCAGATTCTGGTTCGAGAGACCTTGATCGCTGGTCAGACGGAATACACCAAGACCGATGGCTCGCAGCGGGAGATTCCGATGCTCGGCCCTGTGTATGACGCGCTGAAAGACCAGTTCCAGAGTACCGGCAGGTTGAGCCCCTATGTGTTCTGCAACACCGAAGGCAAGCCATTGGACCAAAACAACGTTACCAAGCGTGTCTGGTATCCGCTCCTGCGTTACCTAGGACTCAAAAAGCGCCGTCCTTATCAGACCCGCCATACCTGCGCCACGCTGCTGCTGGCATCCGGCGAGGTCGCAGAGTGGGTTGCACGATTCCTTGGGCACTCCTCCACGGAAATGCTGTTCAAGGTCTATTCGCGCTATATCCCTAACCTGACGCGAATGGACGGCTCTGCATTTGAAAACCTTGTTCGCACTCACAAAGACAAGAACGACCAGTCATCCGACTGACAGGAGAAACGTTATGAACATTTCTAACACCTTGGCTGACCATACACAGCCGTATCACGACCTTCTGCGCATCACCAGCCTGGTCACCCACACCGATCAGGACGGAGAACCTGTTCATGAGTTGAAACTCAGCTGCTGGAGCATGACATATACGGCATTTGCCAACTCACAGTGCTGGATCGAGGCCGATGCATTAGGTCACCTGTCGCTGGTTGAGGTAATGGGGCACTGTGTCTGGGAGGATCAGATCCCCGTCCTCTACCTGACCTATATTGGCAAGCCCAAGCTGGACCAGTTTATGTCTCTTCCCTGCCTCTATACTCTGCCTCGGGACCTCTGTCCTTTGCCGGATATTTCAGACCAGCTGGTACATGCAGTTGTTGGCTTGAAAACCAAGCCCCTTCAGCACTTCGTGAAGCTGGTACTTGAGCGACGTGATCGCCTGCAAGCGTTCATGCAACTGCCGGCCAGTCAGAATGATCATCACGCCTACCCAGGGGGATTGCTTGAGCATTCACTGTCGGTTGCACGTAATGTGATTGGCATGATCCAACTGAACGAGCCCGAAATGCCGATCGAGATGCAAGAAGCTGGATTCATCGCCGGGCTCCTGCACGACATTGGTAAGACGAGGACCTATCGCAAGGGTGGCTTTCAGCAACCCATGGCATTGCTAATGGATCATGACCAGCTGACCCTTGAGCTGTGCGCCGTCGGTTTATCCTACTTGGATCGTGCAATACCGGAAATTGCAACAATGTTGCGGCATGTTTGGACCTGCGCATCACCCGGGGCTCGCTATGGAAAACCCGCAATGACAACTCTGGCTCGGTATCTCCGGGATGCCGATGGCCAAAGCGCCATGAGTAACACCCATAAACGGGTTTCACGCAACTATTCAAAGCGGGGGATGCTCAGCAGCAAGCACCAGCGCCTTTGGCTCCCCGCCACCAATCAACCTGTGTACACGTCAGCTTGAATTTTTATCTGAGTACTGCTGCATAGAACCCCGTATTAACTTTTAAGGATAACGTCTATGTCCGATAACGATCCCGCCATGAAGAATATTACCGAAGTCGACTCAGGGTTCATGGTTCGTAAACACGTCAACGGCAAGCGCCATCAGCTGTTTTTCGGCAATGCTGCCTACGGTAGCCGAGATCAAGCACTGGCAGCGGCCATGCACGCGCGCGATGAGCTAGTCTCCTCACTGAAAGAGAAGCGCGTACTGCCAACCTACAATTACCATAATCCAACCGGGCTGACGGGGATATCATGGCACTGCAAAGCCAACCCTCACCGCAACGGCAATATCTCTCATCAATTCCGTGTGCAGGCTCCTAATACAGCAGGTGGAAAGGCATTTAAAAACAGCTTCTCGGTCAAAGAACACGGACTCTGGAAAGCATACCTCAATGCCGTTGTCTGGCGGATTGAACACACATTTTCTCTGCTGGAAGAAGCACCGAATACCGCCCGTTCGTTCCGGCATTTTATGACTCATTATCTGGATACGCTTACTCATTCAGCGCCAGGACCACACCGAGATGAATTGAATCTTCGCTTGAGCGCACTACTCGCAGATACCACTACACCACAAACCATCCGCATAATGGTGATCGAGTTGCTGGTGGCCGAACGGCGGTACGCTGCCTGAAGCGCCTTTTACTCCCCGGGCCAGTCATACCGGCATGACCGGCCCGTAACGCCTTCCTCAACACCCTGAAATTCCAATCACTCTCTCACATCGCGACAACCGTCTGGTACGAAAGTGTTTTTTCCAGTCGGATCTGCCAATGGCCACCCAGTCCAGCACTCTTTATCAACTTCACATTGAATTGGAGAACGTTCAACCTGCTGTGTGGCGCCGCCTTCTGCTACCCGCCGAGATGAGACTCAGTGAGCTGCATCCCATTTTGCAAGCCGCGATGGGGTGGCAGGATATGCACTACTACTGCTTCGTCACCGCTGACCAGCGATTCTTCACTGATGAAGAAGTCATCGACCAAGGCTTTGATGAATGGCAGGACGATACAACGGCTCGTTTGCAGGATGTACTGACGACCACCAAATCGGAGCTGTTCTACGAATACGACTTTGGTGACGGCTGGCGACATCGTATTCGTCTGGAAAAATCACTGCCATTAATTGGCGCACAACCGAGCGAGGCAATCTGCCTGGCCGGTGAAAACGCCTGCCCACCCGAGTCCTGTGGTGGAGTACCCGGTTATGAGCGACTGGTCACCATCCTGAAAGACCCTCAGCATGATGAGTATGACGAGTTATGTGACTGGCTGGGCACTGACTCCTTTGATCCTGCTCACTTCGATAAAAAGTCTGTTAATGCCCGATTGGAGGCGATGCACCACTACAGCCCGTTGCTGGTTCATGATGAGCTCTTTGAGGCCTTCAAGTCCGTACAGCCTGAAATTGACCGGCTGTTAAAGCAGGGTGAGTTTGAGTCCGACATGATTAGACAGGCATTTATTGATCAGTTTTTGCTTCACATCATGTGAGGATGATGAACAACCGCTGGTTGAGCTGCCGATGTCGCCTCACCTGCTACATCAGTTACTCTATCACCCCTTTGAAGCACCGGAAGTGCTGCAGTTTAACCCTACAGCGGCTACGCCTGAAAACTCGCCACTGTTGGCGCTGTTCAAGACGCTGGCCGAGTGCGCTGAAGAAAAGGGCATCAAACTGACCAAAAAAGGCAACCTGCCACTGGCAGTCGTGCGCAAAATGGTCGATGCCGTCGATCCCGCTCTGTTGCACTACAATCGATTTATCTGGCAACGCGGCTATCGATCCGAAGAAGATGTGCCACCCGTGCATTACAGCCGCATCATCGCAATAGTGAGCGGCCTGTGCCGCATCGTCAAAGGTCAGTTAGTGCTTACACGAAAAGGCCAGACCATTCTGAAAAAGCAGGACTGGCCTGCTGCCTTTCATACGCTAATGAAAGGTCTGTTTTCCCAGTTCAACTGGGCCTATGTGGATAACTATCCGGCAATGCCATCGGTTCGATTAACAGCATTGGTTTTGCTTTACCGTCTGCACACACAGCAGGACAAGCTCAAAAGCGTTGATGCAGCCGATTATCTTAGAGAGCTTTTTCCGCATATGTTGGCCGAGCTCGACGAGGAGGGCTTCCGTATCTACCGAGAACCCGGTGAAGTATTCACTGATGTAATCAAACATCGCCTGGCGACACTGCTCACGCTGGCGGGACTGATAGCATTTGATGAGGGTGAAAACACTGTTTTGCTGGAAAGCGATGAATCATGCCTGGAATTGAGCCAGCTTGGCAATGAGTATTTGCAGTGGAAAAGTTAGTCACACCCCCAACCACTCCACCAGTCTCAAGTTGGTTTTAAGGCGCAAACGTTGCTGTAGCATCCCTTCGAATACAGCATCCAACGTCCGATGCTCACCGAGCATAGGAAGCGCTGCCTCTGCTTCGGAATAAAACTGTTGTTCACGCTCGGTACCAATAATGGCATTCTCCCACCAATCAACCACTCGTGGCCGGGCTTGCTTCAGTAGGAAGTCGGCAGGAAGCTTCTCGGATTTTACTGCATTGGCTTGCTGGGTAGCCGGCAGTAGATTCCAAAGGTCATTGTTATTCCATCGAGACCAAGGAAAGCAGTGATCAACTTCATAGCGGTTACGAGACAGGTCTTTTGCCGTCCAGACACACTCCACAGAACCGACAGACAACTGATGGTCAACCAATTTGCGTACCAAGGTTGTGTCCCGACGCCCCTCGGCCCACTGCAAAGCCCTGTGGTATACCTCAGTTGAATAACGAGCTTCCCAACCACTCATCAGGTTTATCGTAAGCGCCAGAGAATCAGCACCTTTTTTCCAGCCACTGACCGCCGCACACTGATTCCATCGTCACCTACGCGAGGAATCCATCATGAACTCAGCCGAGCGCACTTACCACTGGCAACAGCACATTGAACACTGGCGTGATACCGGACTGTCCGGCGTCGCTTTCTGCAAACAGCAATCGCTGTCCTATCACCAGTTTGTCTATTGGCGCCGCAAGCTCGAAGGTACAGATGATGCGACCGATACCGAGCGTACACCAACATCCGGCTTTGCTCGCGTCACCCAGGTGGCCGCTTCACCGCTATCGGATGATCTGACCCTGAGGCTTCCGGGTGGCATGGCCATTACAGGGCTGCATGCCGGTAATGTCGATCTGCTCGGTGCGATCCTGAGGCAGCTCTGATGAAGCCACGGTATCTTCGTCCCTCTCGGTCAATGCCGGAGATCTATCTGTACTGTGAGCCCATTGATTTTCGCAAGCAGGCCAATGGTCTGGCGGTGCTGGTTGAGCAGGAGCTGGGACATAGCCCTTTTACCGGTGCCCTGTATGCCTTCACCAACCGGCAGCGCAATAAGATCAAGTGCCTGATGTGGGAAGACAACGGCTTCATCCTCTATTACAAGGCGCTGGCCGAGGAGAAGTTCAAGTGGCCAAGCCCGGCTGATGAGCTCATGCCGTTGACCGGCGAACAGATCAACTGGTTGCTCGATGGTTATGACATCAGCCTGCTGCAAGGCCATAAAACCTTGCATTATGAGGCCGTTGGATAGCGGGTTTTGGGTGCTTCAACTGGCTGTTTTTGATATAATTTTGCCCATGAAAACACAGCCCAAAACCACCTCAAAGACGCCTGAACTCAGCGGTTTATCCACCGCTGACTTGCTGTCGATGGTGGCCGGGCTGCAGCAGCAACTGGCCTCGAAAGAGGATGAGCTTGAGCAGCGGGATCAGGTCGTCAAAGAGCGCGACCGGCAACTCCAGCAGCGCGAGCAATACATCCTGTTGCTGGAAGAGATGCTGCGTTTGCAGCGCATCCAGCGCTTCGCGGCCAGCAGTGAGAAAACGGCCCACCAGATCCACCTGTTCGATGAGTCCGAGCTGGAAGCCGAGATCGATCAGCTGCGGGATCAGCTCCCGGACGATATTGAAGTCGCTGAAGACGATACCCCTGCTGCCGCGTCTACACCCAAACGCCGTCAGCGCGGCTTCTCCGATAGCTTGCTGCGTGAGCGCATCGAGCTGCGGCTGAGTGATGAAGAGAAGGCCGGGGCCGTCAAAACCTTCTTCACCAAGGTGAAGGAAGAGTTGGACTATATCCCGGCTCAGCTCAAAGTACTGGAATACTGGCAGGAAAAAGCCGTGTTCGAGACGAACGGCGACGAGCGGATCGTAGCCGCGGCTCGCCCGACACACCCGCTGGGCAAATGCATCGCCACCCCGGCCCTGCTGGCCTACCTGATCACCTCCAAATATGCCGATGGTCTGCCGCTGTATCGTCAGGAGCAGATGTTCAAGCGTCTGGGCCATGAGCTGAGCCGCACCAGCATGGCGCACTGGATCATCCGTCTGGATGAGGTGTTCAAACCCCTGTTCAACCTGATGCGGGAGGCGCAGAACAGTGCGGCCTACCTGCAGGCCGACGAAACCCGGATCCAGGTACTCAAAGAGGACGGCAAGGCTGCCCAATCCGATAAATGGATGTGGGTGACCCGGGGCGGACCACCCAGCCAACCATCAGTCCTGTTCGCCTATGATCCTTCCCGAAGCGGAGCGGTACCCGTACGCCTGCTCGATGACTTCAAGGGTGTCCTGCAGGCCGATGGTTACTCCGGTTATGCGCAGATCTGTTCAGCCAATAAGCTGACCCGCATCGGCTGCTGGGATCACGCCCGCCGCAAGTTCATCGAAGCGACCAAAGCGGCCAAGCCGGCGGGTAAAGGCAAACAGGCCAAGCTGTCCAAAGCGGATGTGGCACTCAGTCACATCAACAAACTGTATGCCATCGAACGTCAGATCAAGGACCTGAGCATTGCCGAACGCTATCAGATCCGTCAGGCATCGAGCCTGCCTCGACTGGAAGCGTTCAAGGCCTGGCTGGACGCCAACGTGGGTCGCGTGATGAAAGGCGGGTTAACTCGCAAAGCTATGGAATACACCCTGAACCAGTGGCCCACCCTGATCGGCTACTGTGAGCGGGGTGACCTGCACATCAGCAACGTGCTGGCCGAGAATGCCATCCGTCCGTTCGCCGTGGGGCGCAAGGCCTGGTTGTTCGCGGATACTCCGCAGGGCGCTCACGCCAGCGCCACCTGTTACTCCCTGATCGAAACGGCCAAAGCCAACGACCTGGAACCCTCGGCCTATATCCGGCATGTACTGGAGCGCATCGCCGACGCCGACACGCTGGAAAAGCTGGAGGGGCTGCTGCCCTGGAATGTTAAACTGGAGCGGACTTCAAAAAAAGTGGCGCAGTACAGTTAAGGGCAAGTGGGTCGTTTTAACGGCGTGTACCATTGAAACAACATCACCGGCATGGGAAGAAGGGATCAAAATTCTTTCAGCACGCCTGGGTAGCCGCATTGACAATTTGAGCCAACTGTCCGACTTCAAACTGTTCAAATTGATTCCTCAAAGTGGCCGCTATGTGAAGGGATTTGGCCGCGCCTTCACACTGGAAGGTGCAGGTACACAGGGTATGGGTGTTAGCCACCTGCGTGACGGACACAAGAGGCGAGAGTCCGTCACAACCTGATGTCTGATGATCATCATCATATAGGATCAAAACCAATGGTCTTGGGAGGTGCCTGACATGTGTCAAAGCTGCAGCGGTGTCAACTCAGCAAAGCATCCGCGCTTGTCAAAACGCTATAAGCTCTGGCAACTCCCCACCTACACCCACTGCCCAGTTATCGGCACCTGCTTAACTTTGTATGAACTGATCAAGGTAGTCCGACAGACAGGATTGATTGTCGAGCATGGCAGTGACTACTACCTTCACAGCAGCCTGGTTCAATTGGCAGACCAAAACGCACCACCCTCACGCCGCATCCAGAAGATTCTCGACTCAAAATACAGCCGCTGGATCAAATCCTATGGCGCACTGACAACTGACGCAGAACGAAAAAAGTTCTGGCATGATGCTGTCAAAACAGGACAAGTGCCGGGAGCCTTCTGGGCCGTTATCAGCCACACGCACTCCCCTGCCGACTTGGTTGACCTGGCCCTTGGCGATGTGCATATGCTCTCACACCTTCAAGGGGCGCTGAACAGGGCTGACTTGCAGTACACCCGAGTTCGACAGTTATCCACTGAAAATTGTCTTTTTTACACACCGCAGCCCAGTATTCATGCGGGTTTCCGCTTTTTAGACGCCTAAAACCTTGTAGTGGCATTCCTGTGGATATCTTTTCTGTTTTAAAGGTCATAAAGAGATGATAAAGTCATGGCATGTACGTCAAAGTCACCAAGTCCGGCCCTCGCAAGTATGTGCAGCTCGTTGAAGCCTATCGAGACGAGAACGGCCGCCCAAAACAACGCACGATTGCGACCCTCGGCCGTCTCGACAAGCTCGGTGATGAGCTGGAGTCCGTGGTCGAAGGTCTGTGCCGGATTACCGGGCGATCGCTACCGGATAAGCCCGCCGTCAGCTTTGAGTCATCTCGTGCCTTGGGTGATGTCTGGGCACTGACTCAGCTCTGGAATGCGCTCGGCTTTGAACAGCTGCGCAAGGCCTTCCGCGGTACGCGTCACAGCATCCAGATCGAAGCCTTGATCCGCATTATGGTCATGAATCGCCTGACCTCGCCGGACTCCAAACTGGGCGTGCTGCGCTGGCTGGAGACTGTCTGTGTTCCCGGTGTTGGCAGTATCAAAAAAGTCGACCATCAGCACCTGCTGCGGGCAATGGATGCGCTCAATACCCAACGCGATGCCGTCAATGACAAAGTCACTGAACTGCTGCGCCCGCTGATCGATCAGGAACTGTCAGTCGTCTTCTACGACATGACCACCATCCGTGCCGAAGGCTTGACCGAGCAGGACGAAGAACTCAGGCAGTACGGGCGTTCCAAGGACGGCGGCATCCGTCGTCAAGTCATGCTGGGCATGGTTCAGACGGCCGAAGGACTGCCGCTGTATCACGAGGTGTTTGAAGGCAACACCGCAGAAGTTAAAACGCTTCAGCCCACCCTGAAAACGATCATTGAGCGCTTCCCGGTTAAGCGCATTGTCGTGGTTGCGGACCGTGGGTTACTGTCGGTCGACAACCTGGATGAGCTGAAGCAGATGACACTGCCGAACGGTCAACCGGTTGAGTTTATTCTGGCGGTTCCCGGGCGTCGTTATAGTGACTTCGAACCGATCCTGGAGCCCTTGCAGCGCACGGTTTTTGACTCCGCCGACGCGGAAGTGATCACAGAGACACACTGGCAGGAGCAGCGCCTGATCGTAGCCCACGATCCCGTACGTGCCGCCGATGAAACCGTGGCCCGTGATGCCAGAATCAACGCGATTGAAGAGGAAGCACAGCGCCTGGCCGAGAAGCTTATCCGGCAGGATGAAGGCAAGACCACACGCGGTCGCAAGCTGTCTGATGGTGGTGCAACAGCCCGTTTATACAAAGAGGTCAGCGAATCCTCGTTGGCCAAAATCGTGCGTATTGACCTGAAAAGTGAACTGTTTAGCTACGATATTGACGAAAAAGCCCTGAAGCGTGCACGCCTGATGGATGGCAAACTGCTGCTGGTCACCAACGTCCAGGACTTGTCGCCAACAGAGGTGGTCAAACACTACAAATCACTGGCAGACATCGAGCGAGGCTTCAAGGCGCTGAAATCGGATATCGAAATCGGCCCGGTATACCACCGGCTGCCTGAGCGGATCAGAGCCCATGCCATGATCTGCTTTATCGCTTTGGTTCTGCACCGCGTGATGCGGATGCGCTTAAAGGCAGCAGGCTCCGAGCATTCGCCCATGCGGGCACTGGAGCAGTTACGGCGTATCCAATATCACCAGGCAACCCTCGGTGGCAGCACCGTGACAGGCGTGTCCAGTATGAGCCGTGAGCAGCTGGATATCTTCAAGGCTCTTAGTATCGAAAAACCCAGCGTTGGCACCGATAACCTGATCGTGTAGTGGAGCATTTTGCAGTGCCGCCTATACGAATCAATAGCTTATAACGCCAAGTGTCGAACTCGGGAGTACATGGCCAAGCTTGAGCAGGAGGTTTGCACTCTGCGCGACAAGCTTGAACGCCAGCAGATACAACACCAAAAATCACAGCAGCAAAGCAGCCGTCTGGTGATGGCTCAAGAAAAAGCATTACAGAGCTTGCGACAGCAAATTCGACCTGATGAGAATGGCCCTTCGAATGTGCAGAAAGAACTGGAATCCGTGCGCAGGAAATACCACTTGGTCGCTCGCCAGAAAGATTGGGCTCTGAAACAACTGCAGCAACGCCTGACGAACATAAAACGACTGGAAGCACGACAGGAGGCGCTTGTTGATCAACTATTGGAGACTACGCAGGAACGCGATGCCCTCGAGTCCACGGTTGAAAACCTGTTACAACCCGGCCACAGTGAGGACGAGCATAATCGAACCGCCCGCGTGTTCGACCTGAACGGCCGAAAGCTGGCCTATGTGGGTGGGCGCACAGCCCTGTTTCCAAGGCTTAAATCATTTGTAGAAGCCCACAATGGACAATTTTATTGTCATGACGGCGGCATTGAAGACAGTCACCCGGAACTCTGCCAATGCCTGTCAAAAGCAGATATGGTGTTCTGCCCTATCGACTGCGTCAGCCACAACGCCTGCCTGCAGGTCAAAAAGTATTGCAAACGCAATTCAAAGCGGTTTGTACCGCTTCGCAGCGCAAGCCTTGCAACTTTTACACACCAACTGAAACAGAGTTGTGAAACCTCTGTGGAGTAGAAGCACAACGCCAACTTCGAATTTTGCGGGCCTGTGCCGCTCCTGTTTTTTATAGGATTGATGCAGTGGAAGGCGGGGCTGTGCTCTACGACGATGCGTTTTTTTCATCCCTCCTGTCCACCGTAAACCCGTGTCCCAGCCCCACACGCCAGGACCAGACCAGAAACAGCAACAACAGGATGCCGGCTGAGAGGGCGAACGCGGTCGGAAATCCGTAAAGCTCAGCCAGAAAACCAACCATAACGGGTGCGGATGCCTGAGCAAGTCGGTTACCCATAAGTCGTGTAGCCAGACTGGGAGAACGCTGCTCACGGCTGACGCTTTCGGACAAAATCACCATCGACAGCGGCTGGGATATCCCGCCCGCGACACCGATCGCTATGGTCAGCAGAGCCAGCAGCACGACCTGGTCACCCACCATACCGGTAAGCATCAGCGCTCCCGTCACCACAACGACACCGATTTGAATCGAGCGGGTACGCCCGCCGAGCCAGTCGATCATACGCGACATCACCAATCGCACCAGCATGGAGGTCAGCGCTCTGAGGCTTAGCAGTACACCGATTAGGCTCGCGCTGATGGCAAGCCCCTCAAGGTAGATCGGCATGAAGCCTGCGTGTGCCCCCATAATAAACAGCGACACACTCGACATGATGATCGCCAGCTGTACGCCATGGTTGGTTCGAAGCAAACGCCACTGGGCAACATAGCTGGCATTGCCACGCTGACTTTTTCCGCCATAACCGGCACTGGACGAGAAAAACAGCGCACTGACAAACGACAGCAGCGGAATGAAAGCGATGGTCGCAAAAGACAGGTGCAGCGAGTAGTGTTCAATCAGATAGCCTGCAAGCAGAGGCCCCAACAGCTGTCCGGCTGACATACACATTGTGTACCAGCCGAAACAGCGCTCAAGCACTCGTCCCTGTCCAAGCCCGGACACCAATGACTGGGCGGCAATAATAAGTACCATATTAGACATGCCGGCAATAACCTGGTTGGCCAGCAGACCCGTCAAGGAGGGGAAGAACAGTGAGCATAAAGGCCCCACAGACATGCCCAAGGCCCCGGCCAGAATAATGTTTCTGGCACCCATGCGGCCCACGAAACCACCGATTGGAATGGCCAGCACCAAAGGCAAGACGTAGGGAGCTGCCACAATCAGACCGATCATGGCAGGGCTGACCTGCAGTTCCAACGCCATGAAAGGCACCGTCAGCAACAGCATGGTGTTGGCCAGCATGGCAAGTGATAGGGCAAGACTCACGACGACAAGATCACGGTAAGCTTCTGGGTAGGCTATCTCGTCTCTGGGCGTTTCAGGTGTATCCGGCACGATGCGATGTCCAAAAAACTCTCGATTCTACACCAGCCTGCTTACTGGTGAAGCATCGGGGCTCAGTTGCCAGCCGAGCAGTTTTCCCCATACAACTGCATGAATTCGCTCGCCGGCATGGGCCGATAAAACAGAAAACC
This sequence comes from Marinobacterium iners, assembly GCF_017310015.1. NCBI lineage: Bacteria > Pseudomonadati > Pseudomonadota > Gammaproteobacteria > Oceanospirillales > Oceanospirillaceae > Marinobacterium > Marinobacterium iners. Next base: position 643,245 of record NZ_CP022297.1, on the reverse strand, counting down.
CTGCCCTGTCTTGCATCCTATATCCTGCAGCAATCGGGCCTGTTCATCGGTTTCAATCCCTTCGGCTACCACTCCGAACTCCAGCTCAGAGAGCAGCTGAATTATGCCTTTAAGCAAGGTAGCCGCACGTGCATCGGTACACAGGTCCGCTACAAAACTGCGGTCGATTTTCACCACATCCAGAGGCAGGCGCCTCAGGTAGGTCAAGCTGGAATAGCCGGTCCCGAAGTCATCCAGCGCCAGGCTGAAGCCAGCAGCACGCAAACCGGCAAGCTGTCGCAACACATCGTCCGCCAGGTTGATAAATGCGGTCTCGGTCACTTCCAGTTCCAGCTGTTGTGCCTCCAAACCATATAGGGCGATGGTGTGCAGACACCAATCAACCAGATCCGGCTCCTGCAGCTGACGCGCCGACAGGTTGACACTCAGCCTCGGCAAGCCTGGCAGTAGAGTCTGCCACTGCTGCAGCAGAGCACAACTTTGACTGAACACCCAGCGGTCAAGCGCCACGATCAGACGGCTTTCTTCGGCAAGTGGGATAAACTCGCCCGGCGAGATCATTCCTTTTTCAGGATGTTGCCAACGCAACAGAACCTCTGCTCCCACCAGCGCACGGTCGATGATGTTAACCTTCGGCTGCAGGTAGAGTTCAAGCCCCAGACCGGTTTCATGCTGAATCGCCAGTCTCAGCTGTTGCTCCAGCATCAGCCGTTGACGCAATTCGTTACTCAGAGCTTCGTCGTAGAAACGATAACTGTCACGCCCGGCCTGCTTGGCCGCGATCAACGCTGTCTGGGCACAGGCCAGCAGAGTATCGGCATCATCACCATCTTTGGGAAAAACCGCCAGCCCTGCCGAAGGACTCAAGCGAATCGTCTCACCTTCAAGATATAACGGCACCTGTAACTGGCTGATACACTCACTGGCATAACGCGCCATTCCGGTCAGGTCATGGGTGTCATTGATAATAGCCACCAGCTCATCGCCGGTCAGACGAAAGAAACTGAGCCTGTCGCCCAGGTGTTGCTGCAGTCGCTCGGCCTGACGCTTGATCAGCTGGTCGCCGCCACGCATACCAAAGCGATCATTGATCGGTGACAATTGACCAATATCGATGCACATCAAGGCAATCAAGGCTGAATTTGTAGAGGGTTTTCGGTCTCGTCTCAGCAGCTGGGCAAGCGTCTGCACCAATTTGTAGCGGTTACCCATCCCCGTGAGCGGATCAGTAAATGCAAGCTCCTCGATTTGCGCTTCTTTTGCACGCATTTCGGTAAGATCATGGAAGATGGAAACAAAATTGGTTACGACGCCGTTATCATTCTTCAGCGCACTGACCGACATCCACTGCAGATAGACTTCACCACTCTTGCGCCGGTTCCAGACCTCCCCCTGCCAACTGCCGTGGTGTCGCAGCGACGTGTTCATCGTGTCATAGAAGGGCTGTTCGTGATGATTGGAGCGCAGCATTTTGGGTGTCTGCCCAATCACTTCCAATGCTGAATAACCGGTGATTTGGGTAAATGCCGGGTTAACCCGCTCGATCCGGGCGGCGGCATCCGTGACGATAATACCTTCAATAGTGCTATCCAGAATGCGTTCCGCCATTGCTTCCTGGGTTTGAAAGGCACGCTTTAAGCGCTGATCCTGGCCTATACCGGTCAAGCCGGTTACCTGACCCTGCTCATCCAGATGAGGCAAAATGCGGAGGCTAACAGGCACTTCATGGCCCGCAAGGGTGCGGAAATTCACCACCCCGGCCCAGTAACCACATTCCAGTACCTGCGGAAAAATTTCGCGAGACAGCTGCTGCCAGGTACTTTCGGTATGAAAGTCGCTGACGTGCAGCGGCTGCACACTCAGGTCATGTTCCTGACCGATTCCCAGCAGTTCACGTCCGGAGCGGTTTATAAACTCGATCCGGTAATGCTTGTCGACACTGGCAATAAAATCGCCGGTCAGATCCAGAAACTGCTGTTGTCTATCCATCGCTCAATCCAGTTATATTCCGTCAAGCGCCACTGCTCTGCCAGAATTGTGCTGCAAGCGCGTTAAAGTCCGTTGCCACTCGCAATACGTGCCGTCCGACCAGTCCATCACGCTGCAAGCGCAGCATTTTCATCACCAATTGTACCGTATCCGCCCATAAATCAGCCCCTTTTTTCCAGCCACTAACCGCCGCACACTGATTCCATCGTCACCTACGCGAGGAATCCAGCATGAACTCAGCCGAGCGCACTTACCACTGGCAACAGCACATTGAACACTGGCGTGATACTGGGCTATCCGGCGCTGCCTTCTGCAAACAGCAATCGCTGTCCTATCACCAGTTTGTCTATTGGCGCCGCAAGCTCGAAGGTACAGATGATGCGACCGATACCGAGCGCTCACCAACACCCGGCTTTGCTCGCGTCACCCAGGTGGCCGCTTCACCGCTATCGGATGATCTGACCCTGAGGCTTCCGGGTGGCATGGCCATTACAGGCCTGCATGCCGGTAATGTTGACCTGCTCGGTGCAATCCTGAGGCAGCTCTGATGAAGCCACGGTATCTGCGTCCCTCTCGGTCCATGCCCGAGATCTATCTGTACCGTGAGCCCATTGATTTTCGCAAGCAAGCCAATGGCCTGGCGGTGCTGATTGAGCAGGAGTTAGGGCGTAGCCCCTTCACTGGTGCCCTGTATGCGTTCACCAACCGGCAGCGTAACAAGATCAAGTGCCTGATGTGGGAAGACAACGGTTTTATCCTCTATTACAAGGCGCTGGCCGAAGAGAAATTCAAGTGGCCCAGCCCGGCTGATGAGCTGATGCCGCTGACCGGCGAGCAGATCAACTGGTTGCTCGATGGTTATGACATCAGTCTGCTGCAAGGCCATAAAACCGTACATTATGAGGCCGTTGGATAGCGGGTTTTGGGTGCTTCAACTGGCTGTTTTTGATATAATTTTGCCCATGAAAACACAGCCCGAAACCACCTCAAAGATGCCTGAACTCAGCGGTTTATCGACCGCTGACTTGCTGTCGATGGTGGCTGGTCTACAGCAGCAACTCCAACATCAAGAGCAGCATATCCAGAAGCGCGAGCAATACATCCTGCTGCTGGAAGAGATGCTGCGCTTGCAGCGCATCCAGCGGTTCGCGGCCAGCAGTGAAAAAACGGTCCACCAGATCCACCTCTTCGATGAGTCCGAGCTGGAAGCCGAGATCGATCAGCTGCGGGATCAGCTCCCGGATGATATTGAAGTTGCTGAAGACGATACTCCTGCTGCCGCGTCTACACCCAAACGCCGTCAGCGTGGCTTCTCTGATAATCTGCTGCGTGAGCGCATCGAGCTGTGCCTCAGCGATGAGGAAAAAGCTGGGGCAGTGAAAACCTTCTTCACCAAGGTCAAGGAAGAGCTGGAATACATCCCGGCTCAGCTCAAAGTGCTGGAATACTGGCAGGAAAAAGCGGTGTTCGAGCAGGACGGTGATGAGCGTATCCTGGCCGCGGCTCGCCCGACACACCCGCTGGGCAAATGCATCGCTACTCCGGCCCTGCTGGCTTACCTGATCACCTCCAAATATGCCGATGGCTTGCCGCTCTACCGTCAGGAGCAGATGTTCAAGCGTCTGGGCCATGAGCTGAGTCGCACCAGCATGGCCCACTGGATCATCCGTCTGGATGAGGTGTTCAAACCGCTGATCAACCTGATGCGGGAAGCGCAGAACAGTGCGGCCTACCTGCAGGCCGACGAAACCCGCATCCAGGTACTCAAAGAGGATGGCAAAGCTGCCCAATCCGATAAATGGATGTGGGTGACCCGAGGCGGACCGCCGGGCCAACCGTCCGTCCTGTTCGCCTATGATCCCTCCCGAAGTGGAGCGGTGCCCGTGCGCCTGCTCGATGACTTCAAGGGTGTGCTGCAGGCGGATGGTTACTCCGGTTATGAACCGATCTGTTCAGCCAATAAGCTGACCCGCATTGGCTGCTGGGATCACGCCCGCCGCAAGTTCATCGAAGCGACCAAAGCGGCCAAGCCGGCGGGTAAAGGCAAACAGGCCAAGCTGTCCAAAGCGGATGTGGCACTCAGTCACATCAACAAACTGTATGCCATCGAACGTCAGATCAAGGACCTGAGCATTGCCGAACGCTATCAGATCCGTCAGGCATCGAGCCTGCCTCGACTGGAAGCGTTCAAGGCCTGGCTGGACGCCAACGTGGGTCGCGTGATGAAAGGCGGGTTAACTCGCAAAGCTATGGAATACACCCTGAACCAGTGGCCCACCCTGATCGGCTACTGTGAGCGGGGTGACCTGCACATCAGCAACGTGCTGGCCGAGAATGCCATCCGTCCGTTCGCCGTGGGTCGCAAGGCCTGGTTGTTCGCGGATACCCCGCAGGGCGCTCACGCCAGCGCCACCTGCTACTCCCTGATCGAAACGGCCAAAGCCAACGACCTGGAACCCTCGGCGTACATCCGGCATGTGCTGGAGCGTATCGCCAACGCCGACACACTGGAAAAGCTGGAGCGACTGCTGCCCTGGAATGTTGAACTGGAGCGGACTTCAAAAAAAGTGGCGCAGTACAGTTAAGGGCAAGTGGGTCGTTTTAACGGCGTGTACATTGTACCCAACCGATCCCATCATGGCGCCCGGTGCAGATATAACGCGCCACGGGGTCACCAATTGCCACCTGTGCCTCGGCAGCAAGCTCTCGCCAGGGTTACATGGTCCAGACGATCAACAGAGTAGAAAGAATATTAGCACTATCTGAAAACGTTTCTTCTTGTTGTGTAACCGGCATGTTGATCTTCAACCGAGATCTCCTGCTGGGCGTACAGTGACTCACTGAGAATGCAGCCATGAAAAGACACTACTTTAGTATCAAAAGCGAAGCAATAACCCTTTAGGTTGTGTCGAATTGTTCAAAATACATTTTTAACTGGATCACCTGCCCTCACGATTGCCAACGGCTGCACACTCCTGGAGCCGAGTGCGTTTTATTGGTGCACAAATCAAGAGCACAACATTGTCATATCCATGTAACACATTGTAAATATTTGTATTTATCAACACTGGCACAGCTTTCGCTTTTACAGGATCAACAAGCGGCACTCAATGCCCGACTTGCTATTTCAAGAGACTGTAAGGGGAATATGATGAAAAAGCTGACCAAATCTCTGATCGCTGCCGGCCTGCTGACTGCATCCGCTGCCGCAAGCGCTGAACTGTCGGTCAACGTGGGCGCCATGAGCGACTACTGGTTCCGTGGCATTGATCAGACCGGCAACAACGCCAGCCTGATGGCTGGTGCGGACTATGACTTCGGTAATGGTTTCTACGTCGGCACCTGGGGTGCTCAGCTGGACGATGCTGAAATCGAATACGATCTCTACGGTGGCTACGCCGGTGAAATCGGCGACTTCACCTACGATGTAGGCTACGCTGGCTACTTCTACACTGTTGATGATGCATCCGATTACCATGAACTCATCCTGGGCGGCGGTTACAAATTTCTGAGCGCCCAGTTTGTCCTTGGCCGTGAAAATGTTGACGGCGCAGGTGATGACGCCGACTACACCTTCTTCAGCCTGACAGGTGAATACGAAGGCGCCTACCTGACCTATGGTGTATTCGGTGAAGACTATGACGGTGACTACGTTGAAGCCGGTTACGGTACAACTATTCAGGGCCTGGACATGAGCCTGGCATTCATCAAACAGTTGGACACTGAACTCGACGGCGATGGCGAGAAAGACTCCGAATTTGTCTTCACCATCAGCAAGACCTTCGATCTCTGATCAGACATCTCCTCTGCGTTACTGAACATACTAAGGTTATCTTGGGGCCCTGCGGGGCCTCTTTTTTTCAACTGCCGTCGGGTTTCAGATCAGTACCCGCTTCCGTTATCATGCCCACCTGTATCACTGTTTTGGAGCCTAAATGGCGACCTACGCAATTGGTGATCTGCAGGGCTGTTATAACGAATTGATGCAGCTTCTTGAGCAGATCAACTTCAACGACCAGGATCAACTCTGGTTTACTGGCGATCTGGTCAACCGTGGTCCCGGTTCACTGCAATGCCTGCGCTTTGTCAAAAGTTTGGGGGATCGCGCTGTCTGTGTACTGGGCAACCACGACCTGCACCTGCTGGCCCTGCACAATGGCAACGGAAAGAAAGCAAACTCCACACTGGAACCGATTCTGGCCGCACCCGACCGGGATGAGCTGATGCACTGGCTGCAACACCGCCCCCTGCTGCACGATGACAAGTCGCTGGGCTACGTCATGACCCACGCCGGCATTCCTCATATCTGGAGTCTGAAAACTGCCCGCAATCTGGCTGCCGAGCTTGAAGCTGTGCTCCAAAGCGACAGAGCCGAACGTTTTTTTGCCAATATGTACGGCAACCAGCCTGATCTTTGGCAGGACGACCTCAAGGGACCCGCGCGTTTGCGCTGTATCACCAATTATTTGACCCGAATGCGCTTCATCACGACCGAAGGGCGGCTGGAATTCAGTGCCAGCGGCCGCCCTGAAGAGGCGCCCAACGGTTTTCGCCCCTGGTTTGAACTGCCGCCGGCCAAACCACTCAAACGCATACAACTGTACGGCCACTGGGCTGCACTGGGGCATCATCGCAATGAGCGCAGCATCTCGCTCGATACCGGCTGCGTATGGGGTAACGCCCTAAGCGCACTGCGCCTGGATGATGGCCAGCTGTTCAGCCAACCCTGCACTGACCACCCAACACCCGGAGACTGACACGTGAGCGAGTACCGCTGTATCAACATCACCGAAGCCTGTGACCTGATCGACCAGGGTGCACAGGTAGTCGATATCCGCGATGAAACCAGCTTCAACGAGCTTCACATCCGCGATGCAACCAACCTCAGCAACCACAACCTGCCGGAGTACCTTGCACAGGCAGACTTTGACCAGCCCTTGATTGTCTGCTGCTACCACGGCATCAGCAGTCAGTCGGCAGCCGCTTATCTGGCACATCAAGGGTTTGAACAGGTCTGTAGCCTGGACGGTGGTTTTGAAGCCTGGCGCGCACAGTGCCCGGACCGTTGCAGCCGCTGATGCAGATTTATCTGGTCGGCGGCGCAGTCAGGGATCGACTGTTGGGGCTTGAGGTCAAGGACAGAGATTGGGTGGTGGTCGGCGCCACTCCGGACGAAATGCTGGGTCGGGGTTTCAAACCGGTCGGACGTGATTTTCCCGTGTTTTTGCATCCGGATACCGGTGAGGAATACGCTCTGGCCCGTACCGAACGCAAAAGCGGCAAGGGGTATACCGGCTTCCAGTTCCATACCAGCCCGGATGTTACACTCGAAGAAGACCTGCGCCGCCGCGACCTGACCGTCAACGCCATCGCGGAAGCGGAAGACGGCACGCTGCACGACCCCTGGCACGGTCAGGATGACATCAAGACGCGGATGCTGCGCCACGTTTCACCGGCCTTCAGTGAAGACCCGCTGCGAGTACTGCGAGTGGCGCGCTTCTATGCCCGCTTCGCCGATCTTGGCTTTCAGGTTGCTGACGAAACGCTGGCACTGATGCGCGAACTCAGCGCCGGGGATGAACTTGCCCACCTGACGCCCGAACGCGTCTGGCAAGAAACGGAGCGCGCGCTGGCCACTTCCAGCCCCGCACATTACTTCGCCCTGCTGCAAAAGACGGGGGCGCTGGACAGCCTCTTTCCCCAACTGGAAGGGCTGGACACCAATCGATTGGCTCAGCGTCTGTCTGGTTTGGCCGATACCGACGCACGACCAGCCATGGCGTTGGCTCTGCTGCTGTACCAGGCCACCGAATCGATACTGCCAGAACAGGCCTGCGACATTATCGGTAATTTTTGCAGCCAGCACCGCGTACCCAACCGGATGCGCGATCTGGCACTGAAACTGCGCCAGGGTATAAACGGTCTGTATCAGTTTGACCGGCTTGACGGCAACGCACGGCTACAGCTGCTGAAACAACTGGACCTGATCAGGCGCCCTGCTCTCATGCCTACGCTTCTGCAGCTGGCCCGACATATCCACGTCATGCCGGTAAAGCGGGAAGCCGCTCTGCAGCGACAGCTGATGCAGTTGTCTGAAGTGGATACCCGCACGCTGATTGAGCAGGGCTTCAGCGGCAAGGCTCTGGGAGAGGAGCTGGCCCGACAGCAGGCTGGAATCTGCGCGCGGTACAAGGAGTAAAATGCCATGAGCACACGTCCGCTGGCACTGGTCACCGGTGCCGCACTCAGGATCGGCGCAACCATCTGTGAACGTCTGCATGATGCAGGCTACGATCTGTTACTGCATTACCGCCATTCGGCCGAAGCTGCTACCGCACTGTCCGAACAGCTCAATCAACGCCGCGGCGACAGCTGTCGACTATTGCAGTGTGATCTGGCCAATCTCGATGAGCTGCAGGGAATGATCGACACACTCGGCACAGAGACCCGCTTGGGTCTGCTGGTCAACAATGCCTCCAGCTTTTACCCCACCCCGGTGGATCAGGCGACACAGGACGACTGGGATCAGCTGATCAACAGCAACCTGCGTGCTCCCTTCTTCCTGAGCACTGCGCTGGCTCCGCAGCTGAAACACAACAGTGGCTGCATCATCAATCTGGTGGATATACATGCCGAGCGCGGCTTGAATGGTTACCCGATCTACTCCATCGCCAAGGCCGGTCTGAAAATGATGACTCATTCCCTGGCAAAGGAGCTGGCCCCTGAAGTGCGAGTCAACGGTATCGCTCCAGGGCCCATTCTGTGGCCTGAAGCTGAAGCGACATTGAGTGAGACGGCACGGGAGCAGGTACTCGCCAAAACACTGTTACGCCGCACCGGTTCACCCGAAGACATCGCTCAGGCCGTGCTCTACCTCGCTCAGGCCGGTTATGTTACCGGACAGGTATTGGCCGTGGACGGCGGGCGCTCACTCTACAGCTGAATCTGTCCGCGAAATGGCTCGCCCATGCCAGCTGAAATTGATCGGCCACAGCTTCTGCTCCCGATCATAGGTCTGCCAGAGTTCAGCATAGGGACGCTGGAGCACCGGGTGCAGGTCATCCGGTGCAATTTCGGCCAACGGCAGCAGCACAAAGGCGTTATTGAGAATTTCGTCACGCGGCAGCTGCACCCCGGCCACCGGCTCAGTCAACTCATCGTAGGTCAGGATATCAATATCGAGCGTACGGCCACTGAAGCGGGGACCACTGCGCTCGCGGCCATTATCATCTTCAATCCGTTTGAGGCTGGCCGAGAGCTCGGCCACATCCAGATCGGTTTCAATCCCGACCACCAGGTTATAGAAGTTATCGCCCTTGAAGCCTACCGCTTCACTTTCATACACCGACGAAATCTGCAAATGCCCAAACCGGCGGCTCAGTGCATCAAGCGCAGCGCGAATATAGTGCTCACGCTCGATGTTGCTGCCCAGACTGAGGTAAACCCGGTGCATCAGCCCCGCTCTCCTCGCTCGATGATCACCCCCACATCACGTGCACCACGTACGGCGCCGGGCTTGCTCAAGCGCAGCCGCAGCCAGGGTACGTTAAACTCTTCCTGCACAATCTGAGCGATCTCTTCGGCCATGGTCTCGACCAGCAGGAATTCACTCTGGCCAATAAACGCAATCAGCCGCTTGGCTACAGTCTTGTAGTTGAGAGTGCTGTCGATATCTTCAGTGGCGGCAGCTGCACGAATATCCGTCCCCATCTCCAGATCGAGACTCACGGTCTGGCGCACTTCACGCTCCCAGTCGTAAATACCGATAACGGTTTCAACCTGCAGTTCTCGAATGTAGACGATATCCATCTGTACTCCCGTCGGTACGGCGCATGCCAGAGTTGCATTGTAGCTGACACCCGCCTTGTATATGCTTGATTTGAGGCAGTTGTTAATTTACCACGCTGGCAGTCGCTCCGCGAAGGATCGATGCCGGCCCGTCTGGAATCCTGCATGTTTGAATTCTGGCTGCTGTTGTGCGCCTACCTGCTCGGCTCTTTTTCAAGTGCTGTGCTGGTCTGTCGTGCAATGGGGCTGCCAGACCCTCGCCAGAGTGGCTCCGGCAACCCCGGCGCCACCAACGTGCTTCGGACAGGTGGCCGAGAAGCCGCCATCCTGACGCTGGCAGGCGATCTCGGCAAGGGCTCACTGGCCGTGCTGCTGGCTCTGCTGTCCGGTGCCTCACTGCAGCTGCAGGGCTGGTGTTTGCTGGCTGCGGTCTGCGGCCATCTGTTTCCGTTTTTCAGCAGCCTGCGCGGCGGCAAGGGTGTCGCCACTACGCTTGGCGCCATGCTGGTACTGCACTGGCCTCTGGCACTGATTCAGCTGGCATGCTGGGGGATCCTTTTTGGACTGAGCCGCATTTCGTCATTGGCATCCATCGCCACCGCCCTGCTGACACCCCTGCTCTGCCTGTTGCTGTTGCCCGAACTGATCTGGTCGATCAGTATCACCTGCCTGCTGTTGCTGCTGCGTCACAGCAGCAACCTCCGCAAGCTGATAAGCGGTCGAGAACACCGCTTTTAAATCGCATCCAGCGTATCCAGTGGCCAACGCGGTCGGCACTGGATGGTCAGATCAGCCTGCTGTCCTGCCAACAGCCGCTGACAACCGGCATATGCAATCATCGCACCATTATCGGTACAGAATTCGGGACGAGCGTAAAACAGCTCTGCACGCTCCTTTTGCACCATGGCACCCAGTTTTTCACGCAGATGCCGGTTGGCACTGACCCCACCGGCAATAACCAACTGCTTCAAACCCGTTTGCTGCAGGGCGCGCTTGCACTTGATCGCCAACGTATCCACCACCGCATCCTCAAACGCACAGGCGATATCCGCCAATGTCTGCGGATCGATCCGGCCCAGTTCATCTCGTGCGGCGTTGGCCGTATTCAGGGTAAAGGTCTTCAGTCCCGAAAAACTGAACTCCAGCCCGGGGCGATCGGTCATGGGCCGCGGAAAACGGTAGCGACTGCGATCCCCCTGCTGTGCCAGTTTGGCGATCAAGGGGCCGCCCGGGTAATCAAGACCCAACATCTTGGCTGCCTTGTCGAAAGCTTCACCAGCGGCATCATCCAAGGACTCACCCAGCAGTTCGTAACGACCGATACCATCCACACGTACCAACTGTGTGTGACCACCCGACACCAGCAGTGCCACAAAGGGGAAGGCCGGAGGCTGTTCTTCCAGCATCGGCGCCAACAGATGGCCTTCCATATGATGCACCCCAATCGCAGGTACTCCCAGCCCAAGCGCCAGCGCACGGCCGGTTGAGGCGCCCACCATCAGCGCACCGATCAGCCCTGGGCCAGAGGTATAGGCTACGCCATCCAGATCGGCCAGCGTCAAATCCGCCTTCGCCATCACTTCGCGGATCAGCGGCAGCAGTTTGCGCACATGGTCACGAGACGCCAGTTCAGGCACAACGCCACCATATTCGGCGTGCATTTTGACCTGGCTATACAGCGCATCCGACAGCAATCCCTGCTTGCTGTCGTACACCGCCACACCGGTTTCATCACAGGATGTCTCAATTCCCAGCACTCGCATAACAGCCTCTTCGACAACGCAGTTGCAATATAGACGGCATTATCCTTCAGATAGAGGCAAAATTCACGGGTCTTTGCTTTACACCACAGCCCGGGCTTAATAAAATATGCGGCCTTCTTGCCAGGGATCCCTGATCCGAGCGGGGAGAAAATCCAATTTCCTTACAGATTCAGGAGACTCTGAATGCCTCAGGTTAAAGTAAAAGACAACGAGCCGTTTGACGTTGCTCTGCGTCGTTTCAAGCGTTCTTGCGAAAAAGCCGGCATCCTGGCTGAAGTACGTCGTCGTGAATGCTATGAAAAGCCCACTTCCGTTCGCAAGCGTAAGGCTGCTGCTGCCGTTAAGCGTCATGCCAAGAAGCTGCAGCGCGAAACTTCACGCCGCGTACGTCTGTACTGATTTGACGTTTTAGCATCTGAACTCACTGCCACCGGAGCCTCTTGAATGTCTGATCTGAAAAGTACACTGACAGAACAGATGAAAGATGCCATGCGCGCAAAGGACAAGGTTCGCCTTGGTACGATCCGCATGATTCAGGCCGAGATACAGCGTGTCGAAGTCGATGAGCGTGTTGAGCTCAACGATGAACGCATTCTGGCCGTGATGGACAAGATGCAGAAGCAGAGAAAAGACTCCATTACCCAGTACCTGGCGGCTGAGCGCCCGGAGCTGGCAGAAAAGGAGCAGCAGGAGCTGGAGGTGATTAAAACTTTCCTGCCGCAGCCACTCAGTGATACTGAGATCGCTCAGATAATTGATGACGCCATCGCCGCATCAGGCGCAAGCTCGATGCAGGATATGGGCAAAGTGATGGCACTCGTCAAACCCCAGGTTCAGGGCCGCGCCGACATGGGCAGCATCTCCGGCCTGGTGAAGCAGAAACTCTAAGGTCCGCATACGCTGACCTGTCCGCAGCGGAGCGAACATGGCAGGTCGAATACCCCAACACTTCATTGACGACCTCCTTGCACGCGTCAACATTGTTGACGTGATAGACGGCCGCGTAAAGCTCAAGCGCGCCGGCAAGAATTACTCTGGCCTCTGTCCTTTCCACAAGGAAAAGAGCCCCTCCTTTTCGGTAAGCCCCGACAAACAGTTCTATTATTGTTTCGGCTGCGGCGCCGGCGGCAACGCGCTCGGCTTCCTGATGGAATATGATCGTCTCAACTTCCCCGAAGCCGTAGAAGAACTGGCCAAACTCGCCGGTGTCGACGTTCCCCGAGATGAAGGCCGACCTGCCGACCATCAGCGCGAACAGGAGATCAAGCGCCAGTTTGAAGCATTGGAGCACTCCAACCGTTACTTTCAGGACATGCTGCGCAGCTCCTCCGAGCGCGAGCGCGCCATCGGCTACCTGAAGCAGCGAGGCCTCAGCGGCCAGATCGCCGCGGCTTTCGGTATCGGCTACGCTCCTCCGGGCTGGGACAATCTGTTGCAACACTTTGCTCATCTGGAGAATGCCGCCCCCCTGCTGGAGCAGTCCGGCATGGTGATCCACAACGAAGACAAGCAACGCTATTACGACCGTTTTCGTGACCGTATCATGTTTCCAATCCGGGATGTGCGCGGGCGTGTACTCGGCTTCGGCGGACGCGTTCTGGGCGACGACAAGCCAAAATACCTGAACTCGCCGGAAACACCGACCTTCCACAAGGGGCGTGAACTCTACGGACTGTATGAAGCGCGCAAGCACAGCAATCAGCTGGAACGACTGCTGATTGTCGAGGGCTACATGGACGTGGTCAGCCTGGCCCAGCACGGCATCCACTGGTCCGTCGCCACACTGGGAACCGCAACCACTGCGCAACACCTTGAGCGCCTGTTCAAGCTGGTACCCGAGGTGATCTTCTGCTTCGACGGCGATGCAGCCGGGCGCCAGGCAGCCCAACGCGCACTGGGCGTTACACTGCCAGTGATTCGTGACGGCCAGGAAGCTCGATTCCTGTTTCTTCCCGATGGCGAAGATCCTGACACACTGGTTCGCCGCGAAGGCGAAACGGCTTTTTCCCAGCGAGTAAACCAGGCCCTGCCGCTGAGTGAGTTCTTCTTCCGACAACTGTCAGATGAAGCCGATTTGAGCAGCATGGATGGCCGCGCCCGTTTCAGCAACCAGGCCCTGCCGCTCATCCAGTCGATGCAGCCCAGCCTGTTGAAGCAAATGATGCTGGATCGCATCTGTGAAATCACCGGGCTGTCACTGGAACAGATCAGCAGCGTTATCGACCTGCACCAAGCAACCAGCACGCCAGCACCAATCAGTGCAGAGAAAGGCTCGCAGCCGGCTTCCACGCCCAACCCTTACCAGCAAGTACGACCAGCATCTGTACGCAACAAACCAACCCAAAGCGAGCATCGCAACCTAGTCAATCAGGCCATTTCCATCCTGCTGCACCGACCAGACCTGGCTCGCTCTACAGCACCAGCGGCCGACTTTGTCAGCATTAGTGAAACCAACATCGGCGTACTGATCCGACTGCTGCATTATCTACAGCAGGAACCTGAAGGCTCTCTCGGCACGCTGCTGGTTGACTGGCAGGACGACCCCGACCATCGCGCCGATCTGATGTTGCTGAATGAGATCTCACACCTGGACCCGGTGATGGGTGATGTGGACGCTGCACGCCTGCTGGAGGACACTCTCAACCGCCTGTTGGGCCGTCGCCATGAGACTTTGCTTGACCAGCTCTTGAAAAAATCGCGTCAGGCCCCATTAACCGATGATGAGAAACGCGAGCTGCAGCAGCTACTGCAAAGCCGCCAACCATGAAGGTTTTTTGCTTTTTTCTGCAAGCGTCTGATTTCTGGTCTATTCTCATACCAACTCAGGTATATGCCTGCAGTGCAGTAAAGACCAGCTGTAGCCGCAACGTCGGCAAACAGGTATAATACTGCGCTTATTTTTACGCCATCCGTCACACCAGCATTCATTCGTCGCAGGGGCTCTATGTCAGACAAATCCCAACAGCAGTCTCGTCTAAAGGAACTGATCGCCCGGGGTAAAGAGCAGGGCTATCTCACCTATGCCGAGGTTAACGATCACCTGCCGGAAGATATCGCCGACCCGGATCAGGTCGAAGACATCATTCGCATGATCAACGACATGGGTATCCGCGTTGCTGAAGAAGCACCGGATGCCGAAGATCTTCTGCTGACAGGCGGTGACTCGGCCGATGAAGCCGATGAAGAAGCCGTTGCCGCCCTGGCCGCCGTAGAGTCAGATGCCGGCCGCACAACGGACCCCGTGCGCATGTACATGCGTGAGATGGGTACGGTTGAACTGCTGACGCGTGAAGGTGAAATCGACATTGCCAAGCGGATCGAAGAAGGTATCCGTGAAGTCATGATGGCCCTGTCCCGCTTCCCGGGCAGCGTTGACATCATTCTCAATGCCTATAATCAGGTATTGCAGGAAGAAGGCCGCCTGAGTGACATTTTCAGTGGCTATATCGACCCCGATGCAGAAGTTCCTGAAGATGAAACCGATGCACCGGTCGATATCGATGACGACGATGATGATCGCAGTGACGACGATGATGACGACGACGATGACAGCGACAACAGCGACTCCAGCACTGACGAAAAAGAGCGCGGCCCGGATCCCGAGGAAGCCCGTCAGCGCTTTGGCCTGATTCAGGAGTGCCTGGACAACCTGAACGCAGCTCGCGAGCGCAATGCCAGCAAGGATGATATCTCCGAAGCGGTAATGGCATTGTGCAACGCCTTTGCACCGATCAAGTTGTCGCCGCGTTACTATGAGTTACTGGTCGAGCGTGTGCGCAACTGCATTGAAGGCATCCGCAAGCAGGAGCGCAGCATCATGCGCATCTGCACCCAGAAAGCCAAGATGCCACGCCCTGCGTTCATCAAAAGCTTCCCGGGCAATGAAACCAGCAGCGAGTGGCTCGAATCACTGGCAAACGGCAACAAGCCCTATGCTGCTGCCATCAGCCGTAACCTGTATGATCTGCAGCGCGCGCAGCGCAAACTGATTCAGATTGAAGAGACCATAGGCCTGAGCCTGGCTGACATCAAGGAAGTCAACCGCGCCATGTCCATTGGCGAAGCACATGCCCGCCGCGCCAAGAAAGAGATGGTTGAAGCCAACCTGCGTCTGGTTATTTCCATTGCCAAGAAGTACACCAACCGCGGCCTGCAATTCCTTGACCTGATTCAGGAAGGCAACATCGGCCTGATGAAGGCGGTGGACAAGTTCGAATACCGTCGCGGCTACAAGTTCTCCACCTACGCTACCTGGTGGATTCGTCAGGCGATCACCCGCTCCATCGCCGACCAGGCTCGCACCATCCGTATTCCGGTGCACATGATCGAAACGATCAACAAGCTCAACCGTATCTCCCGCCAGATGCTGCAGGAGATGGGCCGCGAAGCGACCCCGGAAGAACTGGCCGAGCGTATGGAAATGCCGGAAGACAAGATCCGTAAGGTGCTGAAGATCGCCAAAGAACCGATCTCCATGGAAACCCCGATCGGCGACGACGAAGACTCCAGCCTGGGCGACTTCATCGAGGACACCACCCTGTCCTCCCCGGTCGACACCGCGACTGGCGAAGGCCTGCGTGAAGCCACCAAGGAGATCCTCTCCGGCCTGACCGCACGTGAAGCCAAGGTACTGCGCATGCGCTTCGGTATCGACATGAACACCGACCACACCCTTGAGGAAGTGGGCAAGCAGTTCGATGTCACCCGTGAGCGTATCCGCCAGATCGAAGCAAAGGCCCTGCGAAAGCTGCGCCACCCAAGCCGCTCCGATCACCTGCGCACCTTCATCGACGAAGGCTAAGTACTTCATTTCAATAGTATTGCGCCAATGACCGGAAATGGTATCATTGGCGCTCTTTTTGGGGCCTTTAGCTCAGTTGGTTAGAGCATCCGACTCATAATCGGCAGGTCCTGGGTTCAAGTCCCGGAAGGCCCACCATTATTTTCAATCACTTAGGCGAATTCTGTCACCCCAAGGCCCCTTCCCTCCGGTCCATCGCCGGTACAATTTCGCAGATCTCATAGCACAGGGCTTTTCCGAAACCACTGAACCAAAAGCAAGAAACACCTACCTCAAATTCAAAATTTGACCTCTATCCATGCGGACGGTCGAAAGTTCCCTCACTTAAGTTACTGCAATACGTGAGTCCTTTGCCCCTTCGGTAGCTCTATGCCGGACTCCTCCCGGGTGTTTGTGAATGATTGATTGACCACTACAAACTGATGCCAGCCCTGAATCAATTTATACAGTCTACTGTTGTTTTGCTTGGGAGTTGAATTCGCGGGATGCCCTATTTCCACAAAAAGTCTTTATATTGCTACACAACCCTTAAGCAGCATTACAATTATCCACCGCACTGTTGCCATCTTCTGTTTTATGCTTTAAAAACCCATACCAATCGGTTGATACAAAAGCACGACAATAATAATCGTTCTGACTCCTACTGGTAGAGCGACCGACGAGCAGGGATAGTACATGAAGATAGGGACGCTGGGTTTCCCCTCTGATCAGCTGAAAAAACTGGAAAAAATTCTCAGCCTGTCAAAACGGCCGCTTGTGCTCGTAAGTTTTGATCAGAATGAGTTACCCGACCTTCTTCTCGTGTTCGGGCCAGAGCTACTGCAGCAACCGGCGGTTTCAGAACTGCCACAGGAATATCACCGCCGGGTGATCCTGGTCAGCAAAGCCCGCCCAAATGACAGCAGCTTGCCTCACATCAAATCACCTCTGATCTCATCCCGCGTCATCCGTACACTGGAACAGTACCAACCGTTTGAACCGTCACTCTCTACACCTGTAGCCGAACCCACTGAAAGGCCACTTTCTGAGCCGGATGCCATTGATCTTGATGTCCAGGCGGAAACGGAGAACCCGTTCAGCAAATACGACGCCCGCATCGCTGAGGTCCAGAAGCTGAAAGATACCGCCCCTGAGACGGTGACTGATGCGTCCTATGCCGTTCTGGTCGTGGACGACAGCCACCCAATGCAGCAGATGCTTGCCAGGGAACTGCAACAGCTGGATCACCCAGTAAATCTGGACTTTGCCGATGATGGTGAATCGGCTCTGGCCAAGGTGGCCGACAACCATTATGACTTTATTTTCCTCGACATCATGATGCCTGGCATCGATGGTTTTGAGACCTGTACTCGCATGCGATCCATGCCAGCATTGAAGAAAACACCGATCATCATGCTGTCATCGAAAACATCTCCTCTGGATGAGGTCAAGGGAATCATGGCTGGCTCTTCAACCTACCTGACCAAGCCCATCGAGCATGCCGAGTTCCAAAAAGTGATCCGGCGTGTTTCCCGCTGGGTCAGCGAATTCAGAAAATAACGCGTTTCATCTACCGGAGTAAGATATCTGCCATGGCCATCAACAAAATCCTGATTGTAGAAGACGATCCTGTTCAACAGCAGCACCTGAAAACCATTCTTCAGACAACCGGCGCCAAGATTCTTGTCGCCGAAAACGGCCAGCAAGGCATCACCCTGGCTGAGCAGGAAAAGCCCGATCTGATATTCATGGATATTGTAATGCCCGAGGTGGACGGCTTTTCTGCCTGCCGGCATATCACCAGCGCCGAAAGCACCCGTTCTATTCCAGTCGTTATCGTATCCAGCAAGCACCAGGAGGCAGACCGGGTTTGGGCGCAGTTACAGGGTGCGAGTGCACTGGTCGCCAAGCCGTTTTCTGATCAGGACATACTGGATCAGGTCAAGGCCTTCAGCTGACAGGAGAGCATCATGGACGATATCAACAGTACGCTTGACCGACTGCTGCAAGCCGACATGGCTACAACGGCAGCAGCATCTGGTGAGATTCGTCACGGCTTCAGCCTTAGCGGCCATCATTTCCTTTTACAGCCAGGTACGTACTGCGAACTGGCGGCAAAGCAGAGCATTTGCGCCTTGCCAGACTGCCCCGACTGGTTTGCCGGGTTTATCAATCATCGCGGCCATGCCGTTCCGGTCTATGACCTGGCACGTTACCTTGACACGAACACTCCCAGGGCAGGACAGAAACGAGAATTCTGGATTCTGCTGCTGGATGCTCACCCCAATACAGCAGGATTTATGATTCCGACTCTGCCAACCGTGTTAACAGACCTCTCCTCTGTCGAACATCTCAACGCCACCGATCAGCCCGCAAACCTGTCATCCTTTATCAGCCAAGCATGGCAACAAAACGGGCAACGGTGGTACGAAATTGACCACACGGCGCTGCTGAACCATTTAAAGCTGCAATTTCAACCCTCCAAACAACAATAAAAAGCCAACAATACGTTTCAAGGGAACAGATATGACTTCTTCACGGAACCTGCAAGGCATACGGATAAGCACCAAGTTTGCGATAGCAGGCATTATGCTGCTCATCTGTATGGTAGCCATCGCAATTGCCTACTACCGTACCATCGTTATTGATGAGGAATCGCAACGCATTGACGCTGAAACCCGTGCCGTGTCGAATGTCGCTTCCGTTTTGACACAGCAACTCAATGAAGCGCAGCTGGCATTTACGCGGGCTCGCCTGACCCTTTCGGTGGCGTCTCTGAATACGCTTGAAAACAGTACTCGAGCCTTTTTTATTCAACTTGAGAAATTACCGGCTCTGTTGACCAATTTGCCCGGGGGCGATGAGTTGAAAGATCGCCTTTCTACACTGGACATTGAGCATGCTCTGGCAGAGCTGAGGGCTGTTAAAGCCTCGTCAGCCCCACGCAAGGAGCGGGTACTCCGGCTGCAAAAGGCGTTCGGCCCCATTTTCGCCACGCTGCAGCATGAAAACATCGTGCTGAAACTGCTGCCGGACATCTACAGTGCTGAAGCCATTGCCCAACGCAACGAAGCCAAGACGGAAATGCTCAAACTGTTTCTTGGATCATTGCTACTGCTCTGCTTCGCCCTTATCGCCGCCATGGCAATCGTCAAGCACGGCGTTCTGGATCCGATTGCCAAACTCTACGCCACTGTAAATGCAGTACGCAATGGTGATACCGATGCACGTACAGAGTTGGAAAGCCGCGATGAACTTGGACAAATGGCAAGCGTACTGAACAGTTTGCTGGATGAAAAGGAGGCGGCAATTGCCCGCCAGTCGGAAGAAAACAAGAAACTG